>NZ_JNIS01000001.1:2392894-2735789 GCF_000702625.1 Exiguobacterium oxidotolerans JCM 12280
GGCATTTGCGTTTGGTGAGAACGTTTGGTTTTTAGCCCTCAATATCCCATTGATCATTTTGGCGTGGATTATGCTCGGTCGTAGCTTTACGATCATTACGCTGATTTCTGTTTTAGCGACAACGATCTTTATCGGTTTGATTCCACAATATGCTGTCATTCCGGGTGACCAAACATTAAACGCAGTCTTTGGTGGTGTCTTGCTTGCGATTGGAACAGGAATCACGATTAAATTCGGTGCGTCGACCGGTGGCTTCGATATCGTCGCCTTAATTTTTGCCCGGTTCTCGGACCGAAGTGTCGGTCTTTATTTATTCGTTTTGAATTTTTTGATTGCCATCCTTGCCGGCGCATTGTTCGGTTGGTCGACAGCACTCTATACGATTGTCTTTATCTACGTGACGTCGAAAGTGGTCGATGAGATTCATACAAGCAATCAGCGCCTGACAATCTTCATCATCACGAACCATGCCGATGATATCACGATGGCACTGCACCAACATATCATTCGCGGAATCACGCAGATGCCGTCGATCGGAACGTATTCACGGGCCGAAAAATCGACGCTGATGATGGTCATCGAACGACATGAACTGCGGGATATCGAACGGATTTGCCGTGACGCGGATGAAACCGTCTTTATCAATGTCGTACCAACCGATTCAGTCGTTGGTTACTTCCGAAAAGGATAGAACAAAAAAACGCATCTTCTTGAGTAACGACATTTGTCGGTCAAGGGGATGCGTTTTTTTAACATCAAGCGAGTCCGAGGACATGCTTCAAATAATAGGCGATGCCATCTTCTTCATTTCGTTTTGTTGTCCCGTTCGCGAGTAATTTGAGTGGTCCGATCGCATTGCCCATCGCGACACCGTGCCCCGCATACTCAATCATTTCTAAATCGTTTTCTTCGTCACCGAAAGCAACGATTTGTTTCTGTTCAATTCCGAGATGTCGTGCGATTTGCTCAAGACCAATCGCTTTGCTCGTTCCTTTACGCATGACTTCGACCATATACTCGGGCTTGATCCACTGACGGTTCAAGACGGTCTCGGCATGAATGTCTGACAGCTCCGACCGGATTTCGTTAACGTGTTCACCCTTGGCATGAATCAACAGGGAGGTCGGTTCATGTTGGAGCAGCCTCCGCAAATCACCAGTCGTCACGGACAGGGCATGGTCTGTATAAAATTCGTAAATCCCGACCGGATCACGTTGGAAATAGACATGATCGGTCACTTCACAGACGATGTTTTGTGTTTTCGTATCAGCAACGGACTCGAGAATATGTTGCACGGTTTTTAACGGAATCGGATGATGACTGACTTGAAAGTGGGGATCATTCGGATGATGAACGAAACCTCCATTGAAATTAACGATTGGTGTCGTTAAACCAAGTTCTTCATAGTAGCGCTTCGCGTGGCGAAACGGACGACCTGTCGCGATGACGACTTCATGACCATTTTCACGCGCTTTGTGCAGTGCGGCAATATTTGCAGGACTGATCGTCTTGTCGTCTTTTAAGAGTGTACCGTCGAGGTCGACGGCAATAAGATGACGTTTCATACATTCACCAACTTCGCTTTAGATTCTTTCCTCATTACTTTAGCATATGGACCGGTAGAAAACAGGGAAGTGACTGTTTTGAACAAAAAGGAAAACGCTTAAAAAAATCCGATTAAAGCTGTCGGATGATTTAAAAAATGATATACTACGAGACGTAGGACTAATAAAAGTAAGTTATGGAAATGGAGGGGAAAGAATGCGTTTTCTCGTTACATTCTTTTGGTCGTTCTTACTCGTGAACACAGCTGTGTTCATCGTATCAGCGGTCGATGCAGTTACGTATAACTTTGGATTTGCGACAGCGATGTCAGTCGTGACGTCACTTGTTGTCTTCGCACTTGATGCAGTCAACGAAGATCTTGGTCTTGGTCAAGGGACAAAGGCAGAATAACTTGAAAGCGAGGTATCGTCACTGGGCGATATGCTCGCTTTTTATCGTTTATAGTGAGGAGGAAGACGCTTGATCTTAATTAAACAAGCACTTGTTAACGAAATCCCGACGGATGTACTTGTCGGAGGTGGAGCGATTCTTAGGATCGGTTCGTTTGATATCGATCAGGATTTACTTGAACAAACGATTGACGGAACGGGGAAACGACTCATTCCAGGATTGATCGATGGTCATGTTCACCCGATTGGCGGAGGTGGGGAAGGTGGGTTTGCTTCTCGGACGGCTCCGTTAGTCGCCAGTGATTTCTTGGCGGGCGGTGTGACGACGGTCGTCGGATTACTTGGCACGGATGGCTGGACCCGGACCGGGATTGATTTACTGGCACACGTCCGCGGGTTTGCACGACATGGAATCCGACCTTTTCTGTTGACGGGCAGCTACGCTGTCCCACCCGTTTCGATTACGGATACGATTGGTCGTGATATTATTCTCATCAATGAAGTCATCGGACTCGGGGAGATTGCAATCAATGACCACCGTTCGACCCACCCGACCGTTCAGGAGCTGACACGACTCGCAGCTGAAGCGCGTATCGCCGGGATGGTCAAAGGGGTCAATGGAACGATGAACGTCCATATTGGAGACGGAAAACAAGCGTTACATCTCCTCGAAGAAGTAGTAAGAACGTCGGATGTACCGATTGAACAATTTTTACCGACACATATCAATCGAAGTGAACGGATTTTTGAAGCCGGTCTTGCTTGGGCGAAACAAGGTGGACGGATTGATTTTACGACCTGTACGACAAAAGCCTTCATCGAAGAAGGCGAGGTGCCGGCTGGACTTGCGCTGAAACGGGCACTTGAAGCCGGGATTCCCTTACGGCAAATCACGATGTCGAGTGACGCCGGTGCGAGTTTACCAGCGTTCGATGCGGCAGGGAAACTTCTACGTATGGAGTCAGGGAAGCCGACCTCGATGTTGCAAGCGGTCGAGGAAGCGGTTCATCATGGGGTTGCGTTTACGGACGCCATTCAGACGGTCACACGAAACGTTGCCGAAGCTTATGGGATTTCCGGAGGGACAATCAAACCGGGTGAACGTGCCGACCTGTTACTGATTAGTGACGCTTTTGAAATCGATACGATTCTAGCGGGTGGTCATGCTATAATGATTCAGAAAAAATGGCTAATGCCAAAATGATGGAGGGATCGATTTGTCGAAAAAGTCTACGCGCGTGAAGCCGTCGAAAAAGTCGCAATCAAAAGCGAACTGGATTACGGCGGGTGTCATCGCATTGATCGTCATACTGGGAGCGACATTACTACTCTTCATGGATAATGAAGATTCAGCAACGAAAGATGGAAATCTAACAGCGAGTCAAGTCGCTGAAAAATTAAAGTCAGGTGACGAGTTCTATACGTATTTCTACCAGACGGGTTGTGTCCACTGTGAAAAAGTAAAACCGTACTTAGTACCGCTCGGCGAGCAACAGGATATTCCATTTGAACAAATTGATCTTGCCGTCGAACAGTCGGCGTGGGATACATTCGGTATTGAAGGAACACCGACTGTCGTCCACTTCAAGGATGGGAAAGAAGTAAGCCGTGTTGCAGGCGAACAGACAGAAGAAAGCTACAAGGAATTCTTCGCAGGTAAGGATATTGAGGATTCAAAAGAAGAATCATCGGGTGATTTAAATGATTAAAAAATGGTTTTTTAAAAATCTATTCGAATTAAATGGACGCCCGTTCGTCGCGCGACAACTGCGGCGCTTTGC
The DNA here is from genome assembly GCF_000702625.1 of Exiguobacterium oxidotolerans JCM 12280. Classification (NCBI taxonomy): domain Bacteria; kingdom Bacillati; phylum Bacillota; class Bacilli; order Caryophanales; genus Exiguobacterium; species Exiguobacterium oxidotolerans. The sequence continues at coordinate 2,396,631 of NZ_JNIS01000001.1, forward strand.
AATGAGCGAGTGGAGTCGACCGTTGATCAAACCATTCATTAAGTTGTATGACCTACAGATGCACGAAGCGAGTCAGTCGGTCGGCGCCTATCCGACTCTACATGAGTTGTTCGTCCGTCATTTAAAAGAAGAAGCTCGACCGATTCCACAAACTGAGCACGCATTCGTCAGTCCGTGTGACGGTGTTTTATCTGTCGTCGACGACTTGACGGAAGAGAGTCGCTTCACGGTCAAAGGACAATCGTATTCCGTCGCGGAATTGCTTGGTTCACACCATGAAGCGGCAACATACGTTGGAGGACGTGTCCTGATTTTTTATCTCAGCCCACAAAATTATCACCGCGTCCATGTTCCAATCGATGGGACAGTTCGGACGAGTTATACGCTCGGGCGGGATTCTGCACCGGTCAATGATCTTGGATTGGCCTACGGAATGCGACCGCTGACACGAAACTATCGACGGGTGACGCGAATCGTCCAAGGCACACATGCGCTTGAACACGTCATGGTCGGAGCGTTGAACGTCAACACGATTGTCCAAACGAACCATGCACGTGACGTTCGTCGCGGCGACGAGTTCGGGTATTTTTCATTCGGTTCGACGGTCGTTTTAATTGCTCCAAAAGGTGCGCTTGATCTAGAAGATGATGTAACAGGTCCTGTCTTGATGGGACAAGCACTTGGTATTTGGAATTCATGAAAGCAAAGGCGCCCTTCAAGTGAAAGGGCGTTTTCTTTTGTGCATCGCTCTACGCCATGGATTGTGCTATAATCGAACGATAAGAACATAACTGTTTCTTAAACTTAACTATAGAGCTAGACCATTATCTGGAGGTTTTATTCTTGTTCAAACGACTTTATCCGAAACATTTCGTCGCATCCATTTATGATATCGATTTAGAGATGTTAAAACGAAACGGTGTCAAAGCAATTTTGACGGATCTTGATAACACGCTTGTTGCATGGGATATTGCCGATGCTCCAGACGAATTGGTATCATGGCTGGATATGGTGAATAATCAATACGGATTTGACGTCATCATCGTCTCGAATAATAACGGCGATCGTGTCAAAAAGTTCGCGGATCCACTCGGACTTCACTATATTGCACCTGCCCGAAAACCATTACCAATCGGTTTCAAACGAGCATTAACGGAATTCGGTTACCATGCAAAAGAAGTTGTATTTCTTGGGGATCAGCTGTTTACTGATGTGCTAGGAGCAAATTCCGTAGGCATCGAAGTCATTCACGTCCAACCCGTCGTTAAAACAGACGGTGTCGTCACTAAATTCAATCGCTTGATGGAACGTCTCGTCTTCCGTCGCATGAAACGTAAAGGCATCTATAAATTGACGCAACGTGTCAAAGAAGAGCCTGAAACGGAAAAGCGGCAGGTCGAGTCACTGCGTCAAGATAAGCAACAATGACCCTGTCATACCGGTAGATGAAAGGATAGGCAGTAGTCGCAACATGTACGGCTATAGGTCGGAAGTTACGCTCTTGGAGTAGCGTGCAGGGTGCTACGTTGAATAGAGAAGGGAAAGTTCCCGATGCGGCTCAACACACATATGAACGAAGAAATTCATTGCGCCGGCTGTGGTGTCGAGATTCAAACAGAGGATCCGAAAGCACCAGGTTATGCGCCTAAATCTGCACTTGACCGTGAAATGGTCATTTGCCAACGTTGTTTTAAACTGAAACACTACAACCAAATTCAAGACGTCGCATTGACGGACGATGATTTTGTCAAAATTTTAGACGGAATCGGTCAAAAAGATGCACTCGTCGTTAAAATCGTCGATATTTTCGATTTCAACGGAAGTTGGTTACCCGGATTACACCGCTTCGTCGGAAAAAACGATGTCCTGCTTGTCGGGAACAAGGCAGATTTGTTGCCGAAATCACTTAATCCGAATCGTTTGATGAACTGGATGCGCCAAACATCAAAGGAACTGGGCTTACGTCCGGTAGATGTTCACTTGATTAGTGCGAAAAAAGGGCATGGCGTCGATGAATTAGCCGAGAAGATCGACTACTATCGTAAAGGGCGCGACGTTTACGTCGTCGGCTGTACGAACGTTGGGAAATCAACGCTCATCAACCAAGTCATTAAACGTTTTGGTGAAGAAGAAGAGGCCGTCATCACCGTCAGTCACTTCCCAGGAACGACACTCGATTTGATCGACATTCCGCTAGATGATAACTGTAACCTGTATGACACGCCAGGAATCATCAATCATCATCAGATGGCGCACTATGTCGACGCGCGCGACTTGAAATTGATTACGCCGAAAAAAGAAATCAAACCACAAGTCTTCCAAATCCACCCGCAACAAACGTTATTCTTTGGTGGCTTAGCACGCCTTGACTACATGGAAGGGAACAAACGTTCGTTCGTCATCTATATGTCAAATGAACTCAAAGTTCACCGGACGAAGTTAGATAAGGCGGACGATCTTTATGCAAATCATAATGGAGAGTTATTATCGCCTCCGAATGAAAAAACGCTTGAGATGTTACCACCGCTCGTCCGTCATGAGTTCAGCTTACGTGACAACATGAAAACAGATATCGTCTTCAGTGGACTCGGTTGGGTTGCAGTTCACGGAAAAGGTGGACGAGTAGCTGCCTACGCGCCTAAAGGTGTTGCTGTTTCCTTACGTGAGGCGCTCGTCTGATGCGTTTCGCTGTCATCGGTCATCCGATTGCCCATTCACTTTCACCCGTGCTGCACGAGGCATGGCTGGAAGCGGCTGGGCTTTTCGGCTGTTATAGTATGATAGATGTTGAAGCAGACGATTTAGAGCAGGTCGTCCGGCAACTACGGATGCGCGAGCTCGACGGGATTAACGTCACGATTCCCTATAAGACGGCGATCATCCCGTTTCTCGATCGACTCGAGCCTTCTGCTGAAAAAGCAGGCGCGGTCAATACGGTCTATGTTGACGGGACGGAACTGGTCGGTGCGAATACGGACGGTACGGGATTCGTTCGTGCCTTGTCCGCACGGCAATCGTCAGAAAACATTCTTGTGATCGGCGCGGGTGGCGCGGCGCGAGGAATCGTCGCAGCGCTCGACGGGACCGTCACAATCATGAACCGGACGGATCAACGCGCGCGCGCGCTTGCCGCTGAATTTCAGGCGCAGGCAATCGACTGGTCGGAGTCACCAGATTTAACGCCGTATGACACAATCATCAATACGACATCGGTCGGTATGATGCCACGCGTCGAAGCGACACCGATCGAGTTGACCGAGACGACGGCACTGATTTGTGATATTATTTATCGACCGACTCCGACGCAACTACTACGTGATGCCTCGGCTCGAGGACTCGCGACACTAGACGGCGTCCCGATGTTCGTTTTACAAGCGGCTGAAGCATTCGAACGCTTCACCGGTCACGCACCTGATCTTACGCTTGGTGAGCAGGTGATTCGAAAGCAATTGGAGGAATATTAATATGTTAACAGGTAAACAAAAACGATTTTTACGTGCGACAGCACATGATTTAAACCCGATTTTCCAAGTAGGGAAAAATGGCGTTGGAGAAGCGATGTGTGCGGATTTGATCGATGCACTCGAAAAACGTGAATTATTGAAAGTCCAAGTTTTGCAGAACTGTGCCGACACACCAAAAGACGTAGCGGCTGAACTCGTCGACGGAACAAATGCTGAACTCGTTCAAGTCATCGGTAAAGTTGTTGTTCTCTACAAAGAATCGAAAGAGAATAAAACGTTACAATTACCACGATGAAGATTGGTCTGATGGGCGGAACGTTTGATCCGCCCCACATCGGTCATTTATTGATAGCGGAACAAGCAAAGGAACAGCTGTGTCTCGATGCGGTCTGGTTTTTACCCGCGAACGTTCCTCCGCATAAAGCGGCGGACGTGACGAGTGCCGCACAACGATTGCAGCTCGTTGAAGCCGCCGTTCAGGCAAACGCTGCGTTTTCCGTCTCGACAATTGAGTTCGAACGTCAGGAAAAATCGTATACGCTTGAAACGGTTCTCGAACTGAAAAAGCGGTATCCGACAGACGAGTTCGTCTTTCTACTCGGGGCAGACTCGCTTGCGAGCCTTGATACGTGGTATCAAGCAGACCGCCTGTTTGAAGCAGTTCAATTCGGGGCGGTCGCACGTCCAGGCAGTCGTTATTTGATTCCGGCAGGTGCAAAGGTGACAGCAGTCGACTTACCGTCGCTCGAAGTGTCTTCGACGGACATTCGAAAACGTGTCGCCCGCGGGAAAAGTATCCGTTACCTCGTTCCTGAAGCTGTCCGACAACTAATCGAGGAGTGGAAATTGTATGTTACTTGAAGAAGCAGACGATATCATAAAAAAAACACTCCCGCATAAACGTTATGTGCATACGCTTGGAGTTGTTGAAACAGCTCGTCAACTCGCGCGGCGAAATGGTGTCGACGAGGAAACGGCAGCGTTCGCTGCGATGCTGCACGATTATGCGAAGTATCGTGACACGGAAGAAATGCGGACGCTCGCTCGCGAACTCGGACAGCTCGAGTTGCTCGATTATGATGATGAGCTCTTGCACGCGCCAATCGGCGCAGAACTCGTCAAACGTGAACTTGGCGTCAAAGACACGGTGATTTACCAAGCAATCGCGAACCATACGACGGGTGCTCCGGATATGCCATTGCTCGATCAAGTGATTTTCGTCGCCGATGCGATTGAGCCGAATCGTACGTATCCAGGCGTTGAAACATTACGGGAAATCGCAGACGCCGATTTAACGGACGCCGTCATCGCGACGCTTGCGCATACCATCCAATTTTTATGTAACAAACAAACAGTGATTTTTCCGTTGACGATTGAAACGTATAATGCGTTCGTCACGGCTAAACGAAAGGGGACCGTCCTATGACAGTCGAACAAGAATTAAAATTAATCGTAAATGCAATTGATGATAAACGTGCAGAAGATATCATCGTTTTAGATATGAAAAACATCTCACCCATCGCAGATTATTTCGTGATTTGTGAAGGTGGATCAGAAAAGCAAGTTCAAGCGATTGCACGTGAAGTGAAAGAAGTTGCGCATAAAAATGAACTTCCAATCAAGCGTCTCGAAGGACTTGACGCAGCGCGTTGGGTACTCGCCGATCTTGAAAATGTTGTTGTCCATGTCTTCCACCGTGATGACCGTGACTACTATAACCTTGAAAAACTCTGGTCAGACGCACCTAAAGTAGAAGTCGAGATTGACTGATGGCGTACGAACAATTTGCATACGTCTATGACGAGTTGATGCAAGATGTTCCCTACGACGAATGGGTCGCCTGGGTATCGCAACACGTCGAAGCAAACAGTACGATTGCTGACGTCGGTTGTGGGACAGGGACGGCGACGTTGTTACTCGCTGAGCATTACCGCGTGACAGGTATCGATCTATCGGAAGAGATGCTTGAAATTGCACAAGAAAAAGCGATGGAACAACAGCAAAAAATCGATTTTTGGTGTCAAGACATGCGCGAAATCGAATTGCCTGCTCCAGTCGATGCGATGACGATTCTGTGTGACTCGCTCAACTACCTGAAGACAGAAGCGGATGTGCAACAAACGTTCGAACGTGCGGCACGGACGTTAAAAGAAGGCGGGAAGTTGTTGTTTGATGTCCATTCCCCGCATAAGATGGAAACACTCTTTAACGGGAAAACATACGCGACACACGCCGAACAAAGTTCTTATATTTGGTTTGCCGATCCCGGAGAAGCACCACTGTCCGTCGTCCACGAATTGACGTTCTTCATCGAAGACGAAGATGGACGTTACGACCGTGTTGACGAGACACATCATCAACGGACGTATCCGCCGGAACAATATGTGACGTGGCTTCGTGAAGCAGGATTCCGGACGCTCGCCGTAACAGGTGATTTCACGAGTGATGCACCAACACCGACAGCAGAACGAATTTTCTTTGTAGCTGAAAAAATATAATGGATGGACCGTTGCAGAAGGAAACTTTCGCAACGGTTTTTTGTGCTGTATGTTAAAGAAAAATGTACGATTTACATGAAAAAGATTTCTTGAGGAATTGATTTGTCAGTTAACACCACGAGAAAAACGAATTATTCAAAGCTACGTGACGACTCGAGCCTGGTAAAGTCGAGGCAAGAGGAGGGAGACCGATGACTATTCCCCGGATTCAACAAATCGCGAGTGTTGTTGTTGTCGTGTTACTGATAATCGTACTGTTCGTCCCGTTACCATCTTGTTCGAAGGAAGCGCTCGTCGACAAACCAGCAATCGTGAAGCATGAGCAAGACGCCAAAGCCGAAGATCAAGGGTCCACGGAGCAGACCCTCTTAAACAAAAAAATCATGGTTGATGTGAAAGGGGCAGTCAAGCGACCGGGGCCCTATTCCTTTAAGTTAGGCGACCGGATTAAAGACGCCGTCGTTCGTGCGGAGTTGACACAAGCTGCTGATGTGACAGAAATGAATCTCGCGGCACGATTGATTGACGGTCAGGAAGTCATCGTTCCGACAAAAGAAAAAGTCAAACTGGCACAACCGAAAGAAGAAGTACCACAAGCAGATGCGCCGACTGGTCTGGTCGACTTGAATGCCGCGACGGAGCAACAGTTGCTTGAAGTCCCTGGAATCGGTCCAGCTAAAGCGAGTGCGATTTTAGCCTATCGTGAAGAAAAGGGTGGCTTCGCACGTTATGAAGACTTGGGAGAGGTCAAAGGATTTGGTGACAAGACGCTTGAAACATTGAGAGCCTATTTGATTGTTTACTGATGCCGTTATTCCCGTTATTTTTCATGATCGTATTGGTCGCAATCAAAGAGTCGCTTTGGCTCGTCGGTTTGATTGGTCTCGTTTTGACGATTAAAAGCTGGTCGTTTACTTCGACACGCCTTGTCTTGGCGGTTCTGTTGGTCGTGATGTTCATCGTGAACGGACAAGATTACGTTGATACGACACCGATTCAGACAATTGATATTTTGGATGCGAAGCAAAATGGAGATCGGATTCGGTATCTGGCGACTGCGAATCAACAGGAGCTGATCGTTTCGGCGACGCTAGATGAACGTCAGGATCTCGACTACGAGCGAATTGGAAGACGATGTCAAGTCGAACTGACAGAAAAGATGGTTTTACCCCGTGTCAATCGTGGCGGCTTTGACGAGGCACGCTGGATGCGTACAGAACGATTAGCAGGAAAATTTGAAGTGAAAGAATGGGGATCGTGTACCGATACACCTGGATTTGATGCGCAGGGACGCAGGATGCGCCAAGCATGGATGGACCGGATCGAACGACTTCCGGCGAAACAAGCCTTGTATATTGAAGCGCTCGTTCTAGGGGAAGACAGATTGATGGATCAGTTGACGCTTGATCGCTTCAAGAAGTTTGGATTGTTACACGCGATCGTTATTTCAGGTTCACATATCGCCTTTTTGATTTTTACGATATTATGGATTTTGAAAAAGTGCCGATTGACGCGTGAACGAAGAGCGGAATTTGTCCTTGTCTTATTACCGTTATATGGCTGGCTGACCGAGTGGAGTGCGCCGGTCACGCGTGCAGTCTGCGTCGCGTTCATCTTGCTGCTCTATCAGCGTCTCGGACGACGTACAGACCCGCTCCTCGTGGTTGCCTATGTCGCAGCAGCACAACTCGCCTATTCCTATACGAGTCTTTATGATATCGGCTTTCAATTGACGGTCGGACTGACGATTTTTTTATTATTGTCACGCAAGATCTGGCAAAAGATAAAACGCCCTTGGAATTGGTTGTTAATTAGTGTTTGGGCGCAAATCTTAACGAGCCTAGTCTTGCAAATGGCGGAACAAACGGAAGTTTCACCATGGTCGCCTCTGTTGAACCTCGTCATTGGAGCCTGGATTGAGTGGATCATCCTTCCGCTTTCCTTTTTAGTAGGTTTACTCTTGTTCTTCCCAGTCACGGATACATTCATGACGCTCCACGAGCGGGCAGTCGGTGTACTTGATCTTGCCCTCGCACAAGCGGAGCAGCTTCCCGTTCCGACCGTTGCTGTCCACTTATTGTCATTACCACTCTTTTTGTTCGTTATAATCGTCGTCTTAATCGGATGGTATGTAGCGGAACGAAAATGGTGGGGGCATCTTCTTCCCGTCTGTGCTCTCCTTCTTGGAAGTGTGTCGATGGATTTAAGGACGGAAGAACGGGTGACATTTCTCGACGTCGGTCAAGGTGATAGTACGGTAATCGAGAAGGATGGAGAAACGTTCGTCATCGACACAGGGGGGGCGTTTACGTTATCACAACGTCCCACGTTACGTCCGTTCGACCCTGGTAGTCAAATCGTCGTGCCTTTTCTACATACGCGCGCGGAGACGGTAATCGATGGACTCATCTTGACGCATGCTGACAATGATCATATTGGAGGTGTCATCGGGTTATTGAAGAAAATTCGTGTCGATACGATTTATTTCGGAAGATATGATAATCAGGATGAAAAGCGCCATCGTTTACTGGAGCAGATTGAAGCGACGGGGACCAAAGTGGAGTTCGTCAAGGCAGGGCGAGAGATACGACCTTGGCTTACTGTTGTTGCACCTGACGAATCAGAAGTAGAGGAGAATGACCGTTCCATCGTGTTGCTTGCGAATGTTGCAGAAAAACGGGTTTTGTTGACGGGTGACGCTAGCATTGAACAAGAAGAAGGGTGGAACCTTGGGCCAATCGATATTTTGAAAGCGGGTCATCATGGTTCGAAGACGTCGACGGGACTCGACTTGTTGCACCAAACGAATCCAGAAACAGTCATCATCTCCGCGGGACGGAATAATCGATATGGTCACCCGCATAAGGAAGTACTCGAGCGGATTGGAGAAAATCGGACGATTTGGCGGACGGACAGGGACGGGATGATAACTTGTTCTTCAGCAGGTTGTGAAGCTATGATAAAATAAAAAACAGCAACCCCCCAAGGTTGCTGTTTTAGTGATTATAGACTTAAGAATTTGATTAAAACGCCAATGATGAATAAAACGGCGAAGAAACCAAATGAAGCGCCAAAACCGACGGCTGAGTCAAGCGCGTCATTACGTTTTGATTGAATATCGTTTTCAAACGCATTTTCACTTGGTGGGCGTACTGAATGTGCCATGCTGCATTCCCCCTTAATAGATTCCGCTTCTAGTATAGCGGAATAAAAGAGGATTATCTATGATGAAGTTAAGAACAAACTGTGAAATGTGGTGGGAATGATGAAAACACCTTGGCTTGTCAACGGAAAGTTGGCTAACCTTTATTTATTATATGGGACGGAGCGTCATCTTTTAGAGGAGTGGGAACGTGAAATCGTGAAGGCGGCATTACCAGATGGCGAACGATTTGACTACATGAAGATTGATTTAAACGATCAGCCACTCGATGCCGTGTTAGATGAGGCGGAAACAGTTCCTTTTTTAAGTGATTACCGTGTCGTGGTTGCAAAACCAGCGACTTTTCTGACGGGGGCGAAAGATAAAAAAACGCATAACGTTGATCGATTAGCGGAATATGTCTTACAACCGGCAGATTATGCAGTCGTCGTTTTAATTGTCGAAGCGGAGAAACTGGATGAACGAAAAAAAATCGTCAAGCGGTTGAAAGATCGTGCGACGGTCCTCGAAGCAAAAAAACCGACTCCGGAAGAATTATTCCGCTTTACGATGGATACTGTTAATGACAAAGGATACCGGATGGAGCGACCGGCAATTGAACGGTTAATCTTTTTGACAGGAGAAATGTGGGGAACGCTAGCGCATGAGCTTGATAAGCTGATGCTTTATGCAGGCGATCATCCGACGATCGAATTGGCGGATGTTGATTTGTTAGTACCGCGGACACTTGAAGACAATGTCTTTCAATTGACGGATTACTTAATGAAGCGTCAACTTGAGCCTGCGATTCGCTTGATTCGTGACTTAGAAAAGCAAGGTCAAGAAATATTAGCGCTGCTCGGTTTGATGGCACGTCAGTACCGAATGATGTTACTGTCGAAGCGCCTGGCGGAACAAGGTTATGGCGAACGACAAATTGCTTCAAAGGTCGGGGCGCATCCATATGCGATTAAATTAGCATTGCAGTCCGGGAAACGATTTACGTTCGCCCAACTCGAACAAGCGTTAATCGCCATCACGACGACTGATGAAGGGATGAAGACGGGGCGTGGTGATAAACGAATATTATTTGATTCGCTAATCGTCCGACTAGCGACTTTGTGAGGAGCTGACGAACTAATGGAAATTCGAATGATTCAAGCAACAGAAGTGATTCCACTTCGTCATGATGTCTTACGTCCGCATCAACCGATTGAGGCGTGCACGTATCCAGACGACTTGGCGACAGATACGTTTCACCTCGGAGGCGTCAAAAACGGTAAAATTGTCGCAATCGGCTCATTTGCAAAACGGTCACATGATACGGCGCCCGAATTGACATATCAATTGCGGGGAATGGCGACGAGTCCGGATGTACGTGGTGAAGGATACGGGATTGGATTACTTGAAGAAGCACGACGAATCTTAAAGGAACGGCAAGCTACTGGTTGGTGGTGTAATGCCCGGCTAGTCGCAGTTCCGTTTTACGAACGATTTGGAATGAAGATTGCGAGTGAGCAATTTGAAATCGAAGGGATTGGTCCGCATCACGTGATGGTCGATCGATTGACGTATTGAAACGAAGTATCAAATCAACTGAGACTGACTCGAAAGGAAGCATTCCTTTGGAGTCGGTCTCTTTTTAAGCACAAAAAAATCGCCACCGGGGAAGCCCCTAGTGGCGATCGATCACCGTATTCTTCGGAAAGAATTAAAGTGCGTTTACGAGTTTAGCGAGACGTGATTTGTCACGACCAGCTTTGTTGCTGTGGATAAGACCTTTAGCAGCAGCTTTGTCGATTTTCTTAGACGCTGTGTTGAAAGCTACGAGCGCTTGCTCTTTGTTACCTTCAGTAGCGAAAGTTTCGACTGCTTTGATAGCTGAACGCATTGACGATTTACGTTGTACGTTAGCGACGCGGCGTTTTTCAGCTGTTTTAACACGCTTGATTGCTGATTTAATGTTAGCCATGGATGATTCACCTCCAAGAAAACTCATTCGAGATTTATATTCGCATATCTGCATTTATCGTTCAACAGAACAAACACAATTGTAGCAAACGTTTTTCTTAAAAGCAATAACAGCTCTAGGGTTTCTTTGGATTTTTGTTTTTCGGTAAAACAAAACGGGATGGTACAGCTCGTCTGATTTTTGTTATAATGAAGCGTATGTACGTTTGAATATAAGGTAAGGTGACTATAAACATGAATAATGCAGACCGTTTAAAACGGCAGAAGAGCATTCGGAACTTTTCGATTATCGCCCATATCGACCACGGGAAATCGACGCTCGCTGACCGTATTTTAGAAAGAACTGGCGCTTTGACGTCACGTGAAATGAAAGACCAAACGCTTGATGCCATGGATCTCGAACGGGAACGTGGAATCACGATCAAGTTGAATGCCGTCCAATTGAAGTATACAGCAAAAGATGGTGAGGAATATATCCTCCATCTGATCGACACACCTGGACACGTCGACTTTACTTATGAAGTTTCGCGTTCACTCGCAGCGTGTGAAGGTGCTGTTCTCGTAGTCGATGCGGCGCAAGGGATTGAAGCGCAGACACTCGCGAACGTCTACTTGGCGTTAGATAACGATCTTGAAATTTTACCGATCATCAATAAAATTGACTTGCCGTCGGCGGATGTCGAACGTGTTCGTCAAGAAATTGAAGATGTCATCGGACTCGATGCATCCGAAGCGGTTCCGACGTCAGCAAAAGCGGGAATCGGAATTGAAGAGATTCTTGAACAAATCGTCGAAAAAGTGCCTGCACCAACCGGTGATCCGGCTGCACCACTCGAAGCGTTAATCTTTGATTCGTTCTATGACCCGTACCGCGGCGTTGTCGCCTCAATCCGAATCGTCAACGGAACGGTCAAAGTCGGTGATAAAATTCGTATGATGTCGACCGGTAAAGATTTCGAAGTCTTAGAACTTGCCGTTTCGACACCAAAGGCACTTCGTCAACAAGAACTGACAGTCGGAGATGTTGGTACATTGTCAGCGTCGATTAAGACTGTTGGAGACGTCCGAGTAGGGGATACGATTACACTCGCAAAACAACCGGCAATTGAAGCCTTACCAGGGTACCGGAAGATGAACCCGATGGTGTATTGTGGACTGTATCCAATCGATGCCGCCCGTTACAATGATTTACGTGAAGCGCTTGAGCGTCTCCAGTTAAGTGATGCAGCACTCGAGTTCGAGCCGGAGACGTCGCAAGCACTCGGATTCGGTTTCCGCTGTGGATTCCTAGGTATGTTGCACATGGAAATCATTCAAGAGCGAATCGAACGTGAGTTCAATATCGATATGATTACGACAGCACCGTCGGTTATCTACAACGTGACGACGACGTCTGGCGAAGTCTTGCATGTCGATAACCCGTCGAAGATGCCCGACCAGCAAAAGGTCGAGTTCATCGAAGAACCTTTCGTTAAGGCAGCTGTCATGACGCCGAACGACTATGTCGGGGCAATCATGGAACTTTGTCAAAAAAAACGTGGGACGTTCATCGACATGGAATACATCGATACGACACGTGTCAAAATCACGTATGAGTTACCGCTTTCGGAAATCGTTTATGATTTCTTCGATCAATTAAAATCGAGTACAAAAGGATATGCTTCACTGGATTACGAATTGATTGGCTACCAACAATCACGCCTTGTGAAAATGGATATCTTATTGAATAACGAAAACGTCGATGCCCTGAGTTTCATCGTTCACCGTGATTTTGCGTACGAACGTGGGAAAGTCATCGTTGATAAATTAAAAGAATTGATTCCACGGATGCAGTTCGAAGTGCCGATTCAAGCTGCGGTCGGGACAAAAATCGTCGCCCGTTCGACGATTAAAGCTCTTCGGAAAAACGTTCTTGCAAAATGTTATGGTGGGGACATTTCACGGAAACGTAAATTGCTCGAGAAGCAAAAAGAAGGTAAGAAGCGGATGAAGATGGTAGGCTCGGTAGAGGTACCTCAAGAAGCCTTCATGTCGGTTCTGTCGATGGATGAAGATTAAAGTCAAAAGGGGGGCGTCTAACGCACCCTTTTTGTTGTTTATATAGAAAGGATGAGGCGAAATGACTCCACGCGCCGCATATGTCCACATTCCGTTTTGTGAACATATCTGTTATTACTGTGATTTCAATAAAGTATTTTTAAAAAACCAACCGGTTGCGGAATATTTAGATGCGTTAGAACGTGAAATCGAACTGACACTACAACAATACCCGACCGATCGACTTGAAACGATTTTCATTGGTGGCGGAACACCGACTGCCCTGAACGAACAACAGATGCAACGTCTGATGGATATCATCAGTAAACATCTTTTGCCGTTGACGGATGAGACGCTTGAATATACGGTCGAGTCGAATCCGGACGGCGTATCGCCTGAAAAACTCGATATCATGAAAGCGGGTGGTGTCAACCGTGTCAGTTTTGGTGTCCAGTCGTTTGACGACGGATTGCTTGAACGGATCGGTCGGACGCACCGGGAAGCGAAAGTTGCAGAGACGCTTGACGAAGCCGCTAAACGGTTTGATAACATTTCCGTCGATTTGATGTTTGGGTTACCGAATCAAACGCTTGAGCAAGTTAAATACGATGTCGAACGGGCCCTTCGTTTACCGATCACGCATATTTCGTCATACTCGTTAATTTTGGAACCGCACACCGTGTTCGCGATTCAAGAACGAAAAGGAAAACTCCCGTTACCGACACAAGATCTTGAAGCAGAGATGTATCGTTTGATGATTGAGACGATTGAAGCCGGTGGTTTGAAACAATACGAAATCTCGAACTTCTCGTTACCGGGAAAAGAAAGTCGGCATAACCGGGTCTACTGGGAAAATGATGAGTATTACGGTTTCGGCGCAGGATCGCACAGTTACATCGATCAAACACGTCGCGCGAACATCGCACCGATTCCGCATTACATCAAGGCGGAAGGTTTACCGGTCCGCAACGAGACACCGTTGACACGTGTCGAGCGAATGGAAGAAGAGATGTTCCTCGGTCTTCGGATGAAACAAGGCGTGTCAATCGAACACTTTGAACAAAAGTATGGTATAGCGTTAGATGCTGCTTTTGGTAAAACAATCACGAAGTTGTTGCCGCGCGGATTAGTCGAACGGACGGATACACATTTGCGATTAACGGAGGCGGGTGTCCCGCTTGCGAATGAAGTATTCGCCGAGTTCATCGGTGAAGCGGAAGTTGAATGATTTCAGGACGATAAAAAAACCAATCCACAGTAGCGGGATTGGTTTTTTGCGTACAGACAACGTGCTATCGGGAGATAAAAGCGTCTTTTCTCGTTATTTTCCTCGTACGCGTCTATTTTTTAGATTTTCTTGCGAAATAAGCAGTCGTTCCGATGATGGCAATGAACAACCAAACGAACACACCGGCCATCGCAAACATCTCAAGCATCTCAATCATCCTTTTCGTCATTTGTTTCACTGTATCGTATAATGGGAAACTGTTCAAAGGGTTCAGCAAATCTGTTGACATCATTTCCACTATTCCTTATAGTAAAGATGTAATTAGCACTCGTTAAAAGTGAGTGCTAACAAAATAAGGTGGTGAAGAAGGTGCTGACGGATCGTCAATTGTTGATTTTGCGTGCAATCGTCGATGATTATATCAAAACCGCTCAACCCGTCGGCTCACGGACGCTCTCGAAACGAGATGACGTGACGTTCAGTTCCGCGACCATTCGAAATGAGATGGCGGACCTCGAAGAGATGGGATTGATTGAAAAACCGCATACTTCTGCGGGACGAATTCCATCTGAGCTTGGATATCGATTTTATGTCGATCATCTGATTCGTCCGGAAAGCATCTCACCGCAAGAGGCAAAAGCATTAAAATCATTATTTGCCCATTCCGTGAATGAAAATGATCGCTTGATCAGACATACGGCGGACTTGTTGAGCGAATTGACGCATTACACGACACTTGTATTAGGTCCTAAAGAAGAAGGACAACGGCTCCACCATTTAGAATTAATCCCGTTAGCAGAAGGACGCGTCGTAATCGTTCTCGTAACGGAGACAGGTCATGTTGAGCATAAGACACTTCAGTTAGCGGAAGCTCTCTCACGTGAGGCAGCGAGTCGACTAATGGAACGTCTGAATAAGACGTTACGAGGAACGCCACTGAGCAATCTTCGTATTCGCTTGCTAGAAGAAATCAGACGTTTTCGTTCCGAACATTCGGAGCAGACGTCGTTACTTTCGAAAGCACTCGATATCGTTTTGATGGATCAACAGGATGAGCGTCCCTTGATTTATCTGGGTGGGAAAGCAAACATGTTCGACCAACCGGAATTTCAAGACGTCGCCAAACTAAGACCTGTCTTAGAATTGATTGAACAGCAGGAAGCATTGTTTGATTTCTTGAGTCCGAATCTCGATAATCAAATCTTGATTACAATCGGAAGTGAAAACAATGTCGATGCCCTGAAGGATTGTAGCGTGATCCGTGCCCATTACTCCGTTGATGGCGTTTCGCTCGGGACACTTGCGCTGATTGGTCCAAAACGGATGGATTATAATCGAGGCATCAATTCGATCATTCATCTTTTGCAAGCATTCCAAACCGAGCTGCGTAAGAACAGCTTGGATTGAATATAGAAAGGGGCTCGATTCAGAGTGGAAGAAAAAGAGCAGAATCAAAACCTCAGTAATGAAGAAACAACCGAGCAACAAGCAGAAACAGTTGAAGTAACAGAAGAGGAACTCGTGCAAGCGGACCTCGTTGAAGAAGAAGCGACACCGAATTTTGAAGCACAACTTGCAGAAGCAAAAGCATCAGAATTACGGTTGCGTGCCGATTTTGATAACTTCAAGCGCCGTAACCGGATTGAAGCAGAAAATCGTGCGAAGTATTCATCACAATCAATCGTCGAGAAGTTACTCCCACTCGTCGATAACCTTGACCGCGCACTTCAGATTGAGTCTGACAACGAAGAAACAAAGTCAGTCTTAGCGGGTGTCGAAATGGTCAAGCGTCAGTTAGCCGAAACCCTTCAAAACGAAGGTGTCGTTGAAATTCCAGCGGTCGGCGAAGCTTTTGACCCGAATCTGCATCAGGCAGTCGTTCAGGAAGCAAGTGACGAATTCGAGTCGGGCATCGTAACGGCTGAATTCCAAAAAGGGTATAAGTTACATGACCGCGTGATTCGTCCAAGCATGGTCAAAGTCGCAGAGTAATCTCGAATCATCCGAAACACAACAATTAACTAATCGAAGGTG
Source organism: Exiguobacterium oxidotolerans JCM 12280 (assembly GCF_000702625.1). NCBI lineage: Bacteria > Bacillati > Bacillota > Bacilli > Caryophanales > Exiguobacterium > Exiguobacterium oxidotolerans. The sequence goes on from NZ_JNIS01000001.1 coordinate 2,413,005, forward strand.
AGGAATTTATCATGGCAAAAATCATTGGTATTGACTTAGGTACAACGAACTCATGTGTAGCAGTAATGGAAGGCGGAGAGCCAGTCGTTATCGCAAACGCAGAAGGTAACCGTACGACACCATCTGTCGTCGCTTTTAAAAACGGAGAGCGTCAAGTCGGGGAAGTCGCGAAACGTCAAGCAATCACGAACCCGAATACAATCATGTCGATTAAACGTCACATGGGTACAGACTACAAAGTTGAAGTTGAAGGAAAAGATTACACGCCACAAGAAGTATCAGCAATCATTCTTCAAAAATTGAAAGCGCAAGCTGAAGATTACCTCGGTGAAAAAGTAACGGAAGCTGTCATCACAGTACCTGCATACTTCAATGATGCAGAACGCCAAGCAACAAAAGACGCGGGTACAATCGCTGGTCTTGACGTGAAACGGATCATCAACGAGCCGACTGCAGCAGCACTTGCATACGGACTTGAAAAAGGCGAAGACCACACAATCCTCATCTATGACTTAGGTGGCGGTACATTCGACGTTTCAATCCTTGAACTTGGTGATGGTGTCTTTGAAGTTGTGTCAACAGCCGGTGACAGCCGTCTTGGTGGAGATGACTTTGACCAAAAAATCATCGATCACCTTGTTGCAGAATTCAAAAAAGACAATGGTATCGACTTAGCACAAGATAAAATGGCACTTCAACGTTTGAAAGATGCTGCTGAAAAAGCGAAAAAAGACCTTTCAGGTGTCTCTTCAACACAAATCAGCCTTCCGTTCATCACGGCTGGCGCAGCAGGTCCACTTCACCTTGAAATGACATTATCACGTGCGAAATTCGACGATTTGACTGCTGACCTCGTCGAACGGACGATGGAACCAACGCGTCGTGCCCTTAGCGATGCTGGTATGTCACCAGATAAAATCGATAAAATCATTCTTGTTGGTGGATCAACACGAATTCCTGCAGTCCAAAAAGCAGTTCAAGACTTCACAGGTAAAGAATCATTCAAAGGCGTTAACCCGGACGAAGTGGTTGCCCTCGGTGCAGCAGTTCAAGGTGGCGTATTGACTGGTGACGTCAAAGACGTTGTTCTTCTTGACGTAACACCACTCTCACTCGGAATCGAAACAATGGGTAGCGTGATGACGAAGTTGATCGATCGTAACACGACGATCCCGACATCTAAATCACAAGTATTCTCTACAGCTGCTGATAACCAACCAGCCGTTGACATCCATGTTCTTCAAGGGGAACGTCCGATGGCAACAGATAACAAAACGCTTGGTCGTTTCCAGTTGACAGACATTCCACCAGCACAACGCGGTGTGCCGCAAATCGAAGTTAAATTCGACATCGATGCAAACGGAATCGTTAACGTATCGGCGAAAGACCTCGGTACAAACAAAGAACAATCGATCACAATCCAATCATCAAGCGGCTTGACTGAAGCGGACATCGACCAAATGGTCAAAGATGCTGAAGCGAACGCAGATGCAGATAACAAACGTAAAGAAGAAGTTGAACTTCGTAACGAAGCCGATCAACTGGTCTTCGCGACAGATAAAGCAATCAAAGACCTCGGCGAACAAATCGATGCTACCGATAAAGAAAAAGCAGAAGCTGGTAAAGAAAAAGTAACAACGGCTCTTGCTGGAGAAGACATCGAAGCGATTCGTACGGCGAAAGATGAATTATCAACAGTCGTTCAAGAACTCACACAAAAAGTCTACGAAAACATGGCTCAACAACAAGCTGGCGCTGAAGGCGCACAAGCTGACGGACAAGACGACAACGTCATGGACGCGGAATTTGAAGAAGTAGACGATAAAGACAACAAATAATTCGAATCGACCGATTTTTCGGGCGCTAGAGAGAGCCAAAGCGTGATCCGCGCTTTGGCTCTTTCCATGTCGCACGAAGTTCGGTAAAATCAAACAGTATGAAGTGAATCGGAGCCAAAGAGAGGGAGACTGAACGTGGAAAAACGCGATTATTATGAAGTGTTAGGTGTTGCACGCGACGCCTCAGCAGCAGAAATTAAACGAGCTTATCGGAAACTCGCCCGGACGTACCATCCGGATGTCAATAAAGAATCAGATGCCGATGCAAAATTCAAAGAGATTTCGGAAGCGTACGAAATTTTGTCTGACGACAATAAACGAGCACGTTACGATCAGTACGGTCACCAAGATCCATCACAAGGTGGGGCAGGATTCAGTGGCGCAGAAGGATTCGGAGACATCTTTGACATGTTCTTTGGTGGCGGTGGACGCCGTCAAGATCCGAATGCACCGCGTAAGGGGCAAGATCTCCAGTACGTAGAAGAAATTGATTTCATGGAGGCATTCTCGGGTGTTGAGAAAGTCATCACGATTCCAATCGAGGAAGATTGCGAAACGTGTCATGGATCAGGTGCAAAACCAGGGACGCATCCGGAAACATGTAAACGTTGTGGTGGATCAGGTCACATCAACGTCGAACAAAACACGATGTTCGGACGTGTCGTCAACCAAACAACGTGTTCGACATGCCAAGGTCGTGGACAAATCGTCAAAGAACCATGTGAAACATGTCGTGGTGCAGGACGTGTCCGTAAAAATAAAGACGTTCGTGTCAAAATTCCAGCAGGGATCGACAATGGACAACAAATTCGCTTAGCTGGTAAAGGTGAAGCAGGCGTCAACGGCGGACCGTTCGGTGATCTCTACGTCGTCGTCCGTGTCCGGGAACACGAATTGTTCGAGCGCGTTGACGATCATATCGTCATGGACATGCCGTTAACATTCGCTCAAGCGACACTCGGGGATGAAATCGAAGTGCCGACCGTTCATGGAAAAGTTAGCTTGAAGATTCCTGCCGGTACACAAACTGGATCACGGTTCCGCCTTCGTGGTAAAGGGATGCCGAACGTTCGTTCAGGTCATCATGGTGATCAGTATGTCAACGTCGTCCTCATCACACCGAAGCATTTGACGGACCGTCAAAAAGAAATCTTACGTGAATTCAACGAAATCAGTGATGAAAAAGGTGTCGAAGAGCAGCACGAAGGTGTCTTTGGTCGCATTAAAACATTCTTTAAAGGGTGATTCGCTAAAGGAGCGTGACAGGAAATGAAATGGTCAGAAGTTTGTGTCCATACGACACAAGAAGCAGTCGAAGCAGTCTCGAATATTTTACATGAAGCAGGAGCTAGTGGTGTCGTCATCGAGGATGTCGAAGATTTCGAGATGATGTCGCATCGTGAAGATAACTTCGGTGAAATTTGGGATGAGAAAAAACGCGACGAATATCCGGATACAGGTGTCCTCGTCAAAGCTTATCTTGCGGAAAGTAGCGATTTGACGGATATGATTAAAGGAATCGAACGGGATATCCAGATGCTGACGCAGTTCGGACTGACGATCGGTTCAGGTACTGTCACGCTCACACAAGTCGATGAAGAAGATTGGGCCCATTCGTGGAAACAGTTTTATAAGCCAGTTAAGATTAGCCGTCACTTGACGGTCGTTCCGATGTGGGAAGACTATACACCACAACCGGATGAAAAAATCATCGAACTTGACCCGGGTATGGCATTTGGGACAGGAACGCATCCGACGACAGTTCTCTGTATTCAAGCGATTGAAAACTACTTGCAAGAGCAAGACCGCGTCGTCGACGTCGGGACGGGTTCAGGTGTCCTCGCAATCGCCGCTGCGAAACTTGGGGCAAAAGATGTATTCGCGCTTGATTTAGATGAAGTCGCCGTTAAATCAGCGACGGATAACGTGGCACTCAATCAAGTCAGTGACCGGATCACAGTCCGTCAAGGTGACTTGATGAAAGCATTAAATGAGCCTGTCGAATTGATTGTCGCAAACATCTTAGCTGAGGTCATCTTATTGTTTGTGAACGATGCCTACGAGCTGACACTACCAGGCGGGCATTTCATTGCCTCAGGCATCATCAGTCAGAAGAAAGACATGGTTGTCGAGGCGATGACCGAGGCTGGTTTTACGATTGTTGAAACAACAAAACTGGAAGACTGGGTCGCAATCATCGCGAAACGCGAGGCCTGAGCCGATGCAACGATACTTTGTAGAGCAGACAGCTCGCTCGGGAGAACGGTTTACCTTGCAAAAGGATGACGCCCATCATATGAAAAACGTCATGCGAATGGATGTCGGGGATGAAATCTTGGTCCTTGATGGAACCGGCCTATTTCGTTGTGCGCTCGAAGAACTCGACAAACAGCAGGCCATCGCACGGATTGTCGAGTCGTTACCAATCGATACAGAATTACCGATTCGGGTGACGCTTGCTTACGCCTTGCCGAAAGGTGATAAAATCGAGCTTGTCGCTCAAAAAGCGACCGAACTCGGGATGAATCAATTACTCGTATTTGAATCCGCCCGTTCGGTCTCGAAATGGGATGCGAAAAAGGTCCCGAAAAAAATCGAGCGTCTTGAAAAAATCATCAAAGAAGCAGCCGAGCAATCCTACCGTGCTCACTTGCCGCAAGTTGACTATGTGACGTATGATGAAGTCCTACAAGAAGCACCGCAATATACGGCATGTTTAGTCGCATACGAAGAATCAGCGAAAGAAGGAGAGGCTACGGCTTTTGCCTCGACTCTGACGCGACTACAAGCAGGGGATTCACTCCTCGTCGTGATTGGTCCTGAAGGTGGACTGACGGAGACGGAAGTAACACGGTTGACCGATGCTGGCTTCTTACCGGCATCACTCGGACGACGGATTTTACGGACGGAAACGGCGCCGCTGTATGTCCTATCCGCCGTATCGTATCATTTTGAACTGAAAGGGTGAACGAAATGGCTACTGTTGCCTTTCAAACGCTTGGCTGTAAAGTCAATCATTATGAGACAGAGGCCGTCTGGCAGCTGTTTAAAGATGCAGGTTACGCGCGTGTCGATTTTGCAGATCATGCAGACGTCTACGTCGTCAATACATGTACCGTTACGAATACGGGTGATAAAAAAAGTCGTCAAGTCATTCGACGGGCGATTCGTCAAAATCCAGACAGCGTCATCTGTGTAACGGGTTGTTATGCACAGACATCGCCTGCTGAAATCATGGCGATTCCAGGGGTTGACGTCGTCGTCGGAACACAAGACCGTCACAAGATGATTGGATATATTGAACAGTTCCGTGAAGAACGGATGCCGATTAATGCGGTCGGAAACATCATGAAGGCGAAAGTCTACGAAGAACTGGATGTTCCGGCGTTTACGGACCGGACACGTGCTTCGCTGAAGATTCAAGAAGGCTGCAATAATTTTTGTACCTTCTGCATCATTCCATGGGCCCGTGGGTTGATGCGTTCTCGTCAACCGGAAGATGTCTTAAAGCAAGCGCAACAGCTCGTTGATGCTGGTTACAAAGAAATCGTCTTGACGGGGATTCATACGGGTGGCTACGGTGAAGATTTGAAAGACTATAACTTAGCGAAGTTACTCAAAGCACTCGAGTCCGTCACAGGTCTTGAACGCCTTCGGATTTCTTCGATCGAAGCGAGTCAAATCACGGATGAAGTGTTAGACGTCTTAAAGGATTCGCCAATCGTCGTCCGTCATTTGCATGTCCCGATTCAGTCAGCATCAGATACCGTTTTACGGCGGATGCGTCGTAAGTACACGATGGCGGAGTTCGGGGAACGAATCACGCGTCTGAAAGAAGTGTTACCGGACTGTGCCATCACGTCAGATGTCATCGTCGGTTTCCCGGGTGAGACGGAAGAAGAGTTCATGGAGACGTTCAACTTCATCAATGATCATAAGTTCAGTGAGTTGCATGTCTTCCCTTACTCGAAACGGACGGGAACACCAGCTGCAATGATGGACGATCAAGTGGAAGAGTCGATGAAAGAACAGCGTGTTGCGCGTTTGATCGCCCTATCGGATCAACTCGCAAAAGAATATGCTTCAAAATACGAAGGGGAACTGCTTGAAATCATTCCGGAAGAGTTTTCGGAAGAAGCAGGCGGTCGTCTCGTCGGTTACACGGACAATTACTTACGTGTCGCGATCGAGGGAGACGAATCTTTGATTGGTCAACTCGTGCGCGTCAAAATCATTAAAGCCGGCTATCCAATGAATGACGGACAATTCGTCCGTATCATGGAAACCTTAAAAGAACAAGCGATCTGAAATGAGTTCGTCTTCCTGCTTCAGGGAGACGGACTTTTTTAGCGAGTAGACAACGTGCGATCGGGAAATCAAGCGTCTGTTTTCGTTGCTTTCCTCGGGCGAGGCGCAAGTTTGGATCCTAGCGGACAATGAGCAGGGTCTTGCCTGCCTCTGGACGTGCGTTGAAAACGCACTTTTTCCCGTAGGAGTCAACGAAACGTAACGCTTTTTAGATAACATCTTGAAAAAAAGCCAGACATGTAGACGACGGTTTAGAGCGCAATTCGTCTCGATATCGCATGTTCACGCTTCATAAGAGTTTGTCTACACGCTGAACCAAATAAATTATTTTGTTTTCAAGTAACGGATACGCTACACTGAGTAAAGATTATAAAAGAGAAAGAGGATAAACTATGCGAATTAATAAATTCATCAGTGAAACAGGATACTGTTCAAGACGAGCAGCAGATAAATTGGTCGATGCCGGTCGCGTTACAATCAACGGTGTCGTTGCCGAACTCGGCTCACAAGCGGAAGAAACGGATGCTGTTGAAATCGATGGACAGCCGCTCCAAACAAAACCGACGCTTGAGTACTTGATATTGAACAAACCGGTCGGCATCACATGTACGACCGAACTCGACATCGAAGGAAATATCATCGATTTCGTCAATCATCCGAAACGGATTTTCCCGATCGGGCGCTTAGACAAAGACTCAGATGGACTGATCATTTTGACGAACGATGGGGACATCGTCAACCGGATTTTACGGGCAGAAAATAATCACGATAAAGAATATATCGTAACGGTTGATGCCCCAATCACAGAGACGTTCATCGAAGGAATGGCGAGCGGCGTCGATATCCTTGGAACGACAACGAAAGAATGTATCGTCGAACAGCTCGAGTCACGGACATTCCGAATCGTCTTGACGCAAGGGCTGAACCGTCAGATTCGTCGCATGTGTAAAGAATTCGGTTACCGCGTCAAACGGTTGCAGCGGGTCCGTATCATGAATATTGAGTTAGGTGATTTACCGATTGGTGAATGGCGTGACTTGACGGAGTCAGAAATGAAAACCTTATTTACGACACTCGATCAGGAATAACGAAAAAGTCGCCATGATGATGGCGGCTTTACTTGTATACATAAGGAGGTTCATTGTGGATAAACGGGGAATGAGCGCGACGTTCGTCGCCTACGTGATTGGCGGGTTGTTACCGATTTACAAATTATTTGCAGACACTGTTCCGGCATGGACGGTCGTGTCGATTCGCATCATCAGTGCGTTCATCTTCGTCACCCTATTATTACGTTTGTCCGGCAAATTTACGCAAGTCGGTCGATTATGGCGGAATAAAAAACAACGTCTGACTGTTTTAGCTGCTGGTCTTGTCCTCGGTGGGAATTGGACGCTCTATCTCTATGCAATCGGTGAAGGGTACATCGTCGAATCGTCGCTCGGCTATTACATCAATCCGCTCGTCAGCGTATTGTTTGGGTTGTTATTTTTCCAAGAACGTTTGAACCGACCACAATTGATTGCCATCATCAGTGCCATCATCGGTGTCTTGATTTTGACATTCGGCTATGGGAAGTTTCCGATCATTGCTTTTTCGCTTGCTGTTTCGTTTGCTTTTTATGGTGTGTTAAAGAAAAAGGCAGCGGCAGAACCGTTATCAGGATTATTCCTAGAGACGTTAGTGACATTACCGTTCGCGTTGTTGACGCTTGGTGTGACGGGAGCGAATCCGCTCGCTTTACCGACCGGAGCCTTGATTGCCATCATCATGCTTGGTGTTGCGACAGCTGTTCAGTTGATGTTGTTTGGGTACGGTATGCCGAAGATTCCATTTGTATATGTCGGTATCTTGCAGTACATCGCACCGACGTTGACGTTAGTACTCGGTGTCTTTTTGTTTAATGATGTGTTTACATCGATTCACTTCGTGGCCTTCCTGTTCATTTGGATTGCCGTCGCACTATTTACGATCAGTGGTTTATCGGCAGGACGAATGAAGATGAAAAAGGTCTCGTAATTTAGAAAAGAGGAATGGAACGATGAATAAACCTGGTCTGTTTGCCACATTAGGCGCATATGTCATTTGGGGATTACTTCCGATTTATTGGAAGCTGTTAGCTAGCGTCTCAAGCGAGGCGATACTCGCCAATCGGATTGTCTGGTCTTTTTTATTTCTGTTGCTCTTATTATATTTACAAAAAGCATTACCTAAATTGACGACGGCGTTTAAAAATCAACGGACACGAAGATTGTTTTTCTTGAACGGAATCATCATTAGTATGAATTGGTTTATCTACATCTGGGCAGTCAACCATAATTTCATCGTCGAAGCCTCGCTTGGCTACTACATCAATCCGCTCGTCAGCATCGTGTTCGGGGTGTTCTTCTTCAAAGAGAAACTGTCACGGATTGAATGGATTGCAATTTTGCTCGCGACGATCGGTGTCTTGATTTTAACAATTGGCTATGGCGAGTTCCCTTGGATTTCACTTGCGCTCGCATTTAGTTTTGGCTTTTATGGTGTCGTCAAGAAACAACGTCCCCTCGAAGCGACGGTCAGTCTGACACTCGAAACGCTCGCACCGCTACCGCTCGCACTCCTTTTTATCAGTTATCTTGGTGTACAAGGAACGTCGACTTTCTCGCACACACCGTTCGTCACGGCAGGATTACTGCTGACAGGTGTAATCACGGCCGTACCGTTACTTTTATTCGGTTTTGGTGCCCAACGGATCCCATATACGGTCGTTGGTTTTCTACAGTTTGTTGCTCCGACGCTATCACTTGCCATCGGTGTTCTCTTGTATGATGAACCCTTTACACGTACACACTTGGTCGCGTTTACATTTATTTGGTCGGCTGCGCTCGTCTTTACATTAAACAGTTTATTGATTCGAAAAAAACAACTGCGGAAAGTAGCGTAAAAAGATAGAAGTCTGACCTCTTGCGTGATAGAATAGAAAAAGAGTATAAGGGATATCCTTAAGGAGGAAAACTAATCATGAACTTAGCAGCTATGATCGACCACACGGCACTCAAGCCGGAAACATCACGCGCCCAAATCGAAACACTTTGTAAGGAAGCACTCGAGTACAAATTTGCTAGCGTCTGTGTCAACCCGACGTATGTCGCACTTGCAGCAGAACTTTTAAAGTCTGACGACGACGTTAAAGTTTGTACAGTCATCGGTTTCCCACTTGGCGCGAACACACCAGAAGTCAAAGCTTTCGAAACGAAAGATGCGATTAAAAATGGTGCAACTGAAATCGACATGGTTCTTAACATCGGCGCACTAAAAGACGGTGACGTGGAACTCGTGGAACGTGATATCCGTGCAGTAGTCGAAGCGGCGAATGGTACGCTCGTTAAAGTCATTTTTGAAAACTGCCTCTTAACAAAAGAAGAGATCAAAACAGCTGCTGAACTTTCAGTCAAAGCTGGCGCGAACTTCGTTAAAACTTCAACTGGTTTCTCAACTGGTGGTGCAACGGTTGAAGACATTCGCCTCATGCGTGAAACAGTGGGACCTGACATCGGTGTAAAAGCTTCAGGTGGCGTTCGTGACTTTGAAGGCGCTAAAGCGATGATCGATGCTGGTGCATCACGTATCGGTGCATCTGCTGGTATCGCCATCGTAACAGGCGGTTCTTCAGACAGCGATTATTAATTCACACTAAATGAATCATCAGACACGTCTTTCCTTAATTAGGAGAGGCGTGTTTTTTGTTGTTAGGAAAATTCTGAATTTAATCTAGCTATTAAGAAGTCAGACATCACTTCCGATAATCAGATGTAGAACGTTGGAAGGAAGTGTAGAGATGTTGAAACACTGGAAACTAGCAATGCTTGCGACGACGATTAGTTTAGCAGGTTGTGGAAGTATCATCGATGATCCAAATCAAGCAGTGAAGGAACGTCAAAAAATGGCGGTTGTCTTATCAGATGTTGGTCTTGGTGATCAATCGTTTAGTGATGCCGCGATGAGTGGGATGGCCTTACTACGTGAAAAAGAAGATTGGTTCATTGATTATCGTGAACTAGGGGAAACGAAAACATATAAAGTAGCGTTCGATACGTTGGCAAAAGAGAAGCCGACCGTTGTCGTCGGGTTAGGTTTTATGGGACAAGCGGAATTAGAAGAAGTCGCGAAACGTTATCCATTGCAACAATTTGCGTTGATTGATGCCGTATCAGAACTACCAAATGTCTTATCGGTTACATTTAAAGAAGATGAAGGCAGTTATCTTGCAGGAGCTGCTGCTGCGCTTCAATCAGAAAATGAGACGATTGGGTTTGTTGGAGGAATGAAGTCGCCTTTAATCGAGAAGTTTGAAAAAGGATACACGGCAGGAGCAAAGGCCATCAATCCGGACATCAAAGTCTTAGTCGATTATGCAGAAGACTTTGCAGCACCCGAAAAAGGGCGGACGATTGCGAACGATCAAATGAACCAACAAGCAGATGTGTTATTTGCAGCAGCTGGTCTGACGGGCAGTGGTGTCCTCGAAGCAGCGCAAGCAAAAGGCAACAAAGCGATTGGTGTCGATAGTGACCAGACGGCGATTGCACCTGACGCCGTCATGACTTCGATGTTAAAACAAGTCGATCTCGCGATCACGACGATTGGCGATACAGTAAAAGAAAAAGGGTTACAGTCGGGTCAAATCGTGCTCGGCGTCAAAGAAGGTGCGATTCAACTAGCCCCGATTCGAAATGTAACGTTTTCAGAGAAAGACCTAAAGCAACTTGAGCAACTGGAGCAAGATGTATTAGAAGGGAAGGTTGACGTACAATGACGTTACGGACACGCTTTTTAATTTCGACACTCGTGACGATCATCAGTGTCGTTGCCTTGATGGGATGGACGTTGGTTGAACTCCGGCAAATTCAATCGTACAACGAAGATTATGGAAAACAGCTTGTCGAAATCTCGGAACTTGAAACAAAACTACTGTACGAACAAGCCGCATGGAACCGTCTTGCGAGCCAACCGTCTGACAGTCAAGTCGAGCAAGTACTCGCTTTAAGTCAAAAGAACGAGAAGGCGCTACAGTTGCTTGAAAAAACGTATTTAATCGATGCGTTTAAAACGGAAATGGACCGGGCAGAGGCAAAATATACTGCGTTATCAGCTGAACGAAATGAGTTGGTCGAAGAGCGTAACCCGATTGAAATCCGGTCATATGCTGCCCGAATCGAGGGTGTACTAAGTGATTTGTATACACTACATACAAAAAACGGTGAGTTTTATGATGTACTGCAACAAGAAGCAAAGGACCAGACCGTCAATTTGACACGGACGGTGTTAATCGCAACGTTTGTTTTATTGATTGCGTTAGCACTATATAATTGGTATTTCGCACGGAGCATTACGCGTCCGATCAGCCGTGTCGTTAAAACAGCGGAGCAAATTTCGGCTGGTGATTTATCGGAGCAACTGGAGACGTCAGGACGAGCAGATGAAATCGGTCGTCTCGAGTCAGCGATTGCGCAAATGCAACAAACGTTACATGGTGTGATTGGGACGATTAGTCATACTTCGAATACAATCAGTCAAATGAGTGAACAGGCAACGTCTGAAAATGCGAACATTGTCGAAGTGTCTGGTAACATGACGCATGCGATCAATGAGATGGCGAGCGGAACACAGACAGTATCGGATGATTTACAGACGACGGTCAGTACGATTACAGACATGAGCTCCTCATTCGACCAAAGTGAACGTCGGGCTCAGCTTGCATTGAGCCAAGGTCAAGTCGCAGACACGACGATGGGGCAGAGTGCTTCGGTCATGGAAGAACAAACAGCCTCACTCGCTGCGTCGACGGTTCAAAACCGCGAACTTGGGCGTCAGCTAGAAGGTTTCCTTGAACAGACACAACAAATCGAAAAAATGGCAGAACTTGTTTCAGGTGTCTCGGCGCAGACAAACCTCTTATCCTTGAATGCAGCGATTGAAGCGGCAAGAGCCGGAGAAGCAGGACGTGGCTTTGCCGTCGTCGCAAGCGAAGTGAAAAAACTTGCGGACGAGACGCACCAAGCGACACGATCAATCTTCTCACTCGTACGTTCGATTCGCCAAGATGGTGCTGTCTTGCAAGAAGCATTGTTGCGTTCTGAAAAAGAACAAGAGAATCAGGTCGCAAACTTTGCTCAAGTCAAATCGGCATTCGAAGAGACGCGGAAAAATGTAGCCGATGTCACTGAAACGCTCAATTACGTGACATCACAGCTTGTCCGCTCGAAAGAACAAGCGAATGATGTCGTCAATCAGGTCAGTTCGGTTAGTGGCGTAATGGAAGAGTTAGCGGCAGGGAATCAAGAGGTCGCAGCTTCGATGCGTGATCAACAAGCTTCGTTCGAACAAATTCATCAATTGATGTTAGAGCTCGAGACGACAACAACATCACTTGATCAACAAACAAATCAATTTAAAATTTAATGACCTCTCATGTTCTCAATAGAAAAAATAAGCCCCGACACATCAATCGACGTGTCGGGGCTTATTCATTTTAAAAGAAACTTTCTGGGTTTAGTTCGTTTGTCCGGCCGTTCGCATTATATTGGTAGCCACCTTCATGAATCTCGAAGTGAAGATGGGGACCGGTTGAATTCCCCGTACTACCGAGTTTTCCGATTTGTTGGCCTTGCTTGACTTGTTGTCCTTGTTTAACTGTCAAGGCATTCATATGCGCATAAACCGTCGTATAGGTCTTACCACCGATGTTGTGTGCGATATAGACATGATTACCATACGGACCACCGGAGCTTGCTTGGATGACAGTTCCGGCAGCTGATGCGACGATTGCAGAATTGACCGGTCCAGCGAAATCGGTCCCGTTGTGATAAGCATAGCCGTTATTTCCGCTCGCGGCACCCATACCTTGTGAAATGGAACCGTTCGCAGGTTTGATGAATTTTCCAGTTGCATTTGAGATGACTTTCGTACTTGCTTTACTGATTGAAGCAGGTTGCGCCGATTGCGCGGCTGCTTGTTTTTTAGCTGCGAGAGCAGCGGCTTTGGCTGCCGCTTCTTGTGCTTTAAGTTGAGCAGCGGCCTCTTTTAGACTTAAGATGTTTGATTCGATTGAACGCTTTTGTTTCTTCAAGCGTTTTAATAAGGATGTTCGTTTGTCCTTTTCAGCATTCAATTCGTGTTGCTTCTTTTTTAGAACTTTCCGGTCATGGATGAGTGCAGTACGTGTATCTTCAAGTTCTTGTTTTGCTTCTGCCAACTCTTGTTTACTCGTTTCGTAATCTTTTAATAATGAAGCATCACTTTCAGCAATCGTATTGAATGCGTTGAAGCGACTGATCATATCGCCAATGTCTTCTGCACCGAATACGGCTTCGAGCAATGGATCTTTATCAGATTTAGCTTGTCGAACTGCCAGTCGATCCCCAAGCATTTTTTCTTGTTTTTTGATTTTCTTCTGTAAAGCTGTAATCTTTTGTTTAAGTTTCGTTAACTGACGTTCGTTTTGATCAATCTTTTGTTCATTTTCGACGACTTGAAGCGTCAATCCATTGATTTGTTGGTCAATCGCGTAAACTTTCTCTTGGGCTTTCGATAATTGTTGTTTATTTTCATCGAGAGCTTCTTTTTGTTTTGATTGTTTTTGTTCGTTTTGTTGTTGTTTGTCTTTATATGAAGTCGCAGCACCTACGGATGTAACAAAGGGTGTTGTGAGAAGTGTGAGTGTCATTAGGGAAATTCCCATTGAGTGCATGAAAGATTTTTTCATAAGTGAATCGATCAGTCCTTCCTTGTTGTTGAGTGATACTTGTACTACTCTAACAACAATTTTTACGGAGGGACGTTACAGTTTATTTAAAATACGGAGGAAAATAATGATAGAAAGTATGTACTTTTTATGAAAATAATTTCGGTAATAGAAAAGAAAAAATGCAAAAACGATGGTATAAAGCGGAAAAAAAGGGATAGGAGAGATTTTTGTTAGATTGAATTCAAGAAAAATCAACTGACATGTTTTTGTAATATTTTTTTTCAGATCATTAAAAAGTGGTTTAATATATGATTGATTCGGTTATAAATAATAATTTTAGAGATGAGGAGGTATAATCTTACGTTGTTCTTCTAAGAGTTGTGTGAAGGGATTGATTCCTTTTGAACGAAGCAAGGAGGACGGATTTAAAGGTCTGCCCTCCTTGTCTGTATAGAGCATGACTTTTCAGTCAACCCCATTTCAATTGAAATTCGCTAAAGAATGATCATTCTTCATAAATCATTTTTCGCGTCATCCCACCATCTAGGACAAGTGTCTCTCCCGTCAAGAAATCATTTTCGGGGTTCGTTAAGAACAGGGCGGCACGAGCGACATCTTCCGGCTTACCGACGCGTCCAGACGGGTGTTGCGAATGATCCTCTGGAGAAAGCTCATGATAATTGCCTGTCTCGATCCAACCTGGGGCAATCGCGTTGACAAGGATACCTTTAGGTCCTAAGGAAACGGCAAGAGCATGTGTCAAAGCGAAAATCCCGCCTTTTGTTGCGGCATACGATTCTGTATCGGGTTCGGACATAAAAGCACGTGTCGAAGCTAGGTTGACGATTCGGCCACCATTTTTTAGATGTGGTGCCGCTGCTTTTGTTGTCAAAAAGATACTACGTAAGTTCGTATGATTGACGCGGTCCCATTCTTCTAGTGTGAGCTCAAGGAGAGGTTTGCGAATGATGATCCCAGCGTTATTAATGATGATATTGATTTTGCCTGTATGTTCTAACGCTTTTTCGATGAGCAAGTTGACATCGTGCTCGTCTTGAACGTCTAAGCGGTAAAAGAAAGCCGTTCCACCATTTTCCTCGATTTCTTGAGCGATGACTTCGCCTGTCATTTGGTCGATATCTGCTAAAATGACGACAGCTCCTTCGTTTGCATATGTTTTAGCGAGTGTCGCACCAATCCCGTTCGCGGCACCAGTGATAATGACTGTTTGATTTACTAAGTCCATGTCTTTCACTCCTCTTCTTTGCAACTTTCCTTCTAATTGAATAGCCTGAATCGGATTGATTAAAACCTAACGTTTCAGTACGATTGAGGATTATCAATTAAGTGTAGAGGGAATAGTATTAACGTTAAAGACATTAAATCGTCGAATGGGGGATTTACGGATGGATTTATCGAACGAGAAATTAAAACAACAACAAGATCAATATGCGGAAGAAGCAAAGGACTATATCGATCGTCCGAAAAAAACAAAATCGATTTTAAAACGAGCGAACAATTCAATTCAAAAAAACTCGAGTCTATCGCTTGTCTTTTCACCAGTTCGCCTCTTCATTGATATGGTCCGTTCATATCAATCGGGAGAATACCGGAATATTCGCCGGACCACGATTTTAAAAGTGATTGGTGCTTTGATTTATCTCGTTTCACCCATCGACCTGATTCCAGACTTTATTCTTGGTTTTGGGTTCGCGGATGATATCGCGATTATCTTGTTCGTCACGAAAACGATTTTTGAAGAGTTGACACGATTCAGCGATTGGCAAGATGAGCAACAAAAAGCACGGACGCAGCCAATCCAAAGTGAGGATGCGTACTGAATAAAGTGAACTAAACGAGGCGTGGCACTGATTAATTCAGTGTTGCGCTTTTTTGATGAAGAAAATAGTTGTTTTCTGTACGCTACTCGTAAAGTTCGTTACACTAAGAAGAGGAAACGAACGGAGAAGAGGAGGTATGTGATGGCCTGGCATGCATGGATGGAGTCCTATGGGTATCTAGGGATTATGGTGACATTAATGTTTCCGTTTTTACCAAGTGAAGTCCCGCTCGCCTATGCGGGTTACTTGGTGCATACGGCACAATCAAATCTTGTCTTGATGTTACTTGTCGCCGTATTTAGTTTCGTCGTCAGCCAGAACATCTTCTTTACGGTCGGTCAGCTCGGAAGTGAGCGGCTACTTGGACGCGTTTTTAAATTGTTTCGGATTTCTGAAACGAGAATGGTTCAATTTCAACAGCAAATGGAGATGCGCGGACGATTTATTTTACTCCTGTCACCGATGTGGCGAATGGGTTTTGCGGTTGGAGCAGGTCTGACAGGTGTGTCTCGTTTGACGTTCACGATCGCCACGACGGTGTCATTCTTTGTGTGGTCCGCGTTTTTCATCTGGGGTGGAAAAAAGCTCGGGCATGGCATGAATGGACGACATCATGATTTTCACCAGTATACTCCGTGGATTGTCGGGCTATTGCTTCTTCTCGGGGTTTACCTATATGTTAGAAAAAAGAGAATGCTAAAAAAATAGAGGAGTGTTTTCATGGCAGTTATTTTATTTGATATTGATGGGACATTGATCGACTCGACAAATCAGATGACAGAGGCGATTCATCTTGCGATGGCAGACATGCCGCATCTTGAAAAGCCATCGAAAGACCGTGTTCGGGCAAGTTACGGACTGGCGGGGAGTGCGTTTTGGGAAAAGGCGATTCCGGATGCGTCAGAAGAAGACATTCGGTTGATTCGCCAAAAGCGTCATCATCATTTAGAACAGACAATGAAGGATCAAGAGGTGTTGTTTGAAGGGGTGCGCGAGCTACTCCGCACCTTGACGGAACAAGGACATATTGTCTCGACGGCAAGCAATTGCGGGGTCCACTACATGAATCTTGTCCTCGACAGTCAAGCCATCCGACCGTTTTTCACGAGTCCGAAATGTTTAGGATCAGTGAACGGGAAACAAAAAGCTGATATTTTAGCAGCACATCGAGCAGAGTTCGGAGACGTCGAGTACTTGATGGTCGGTGACCGGTCGTCTGATATCGAAGCAGCACGAATTGCTGACATGCCGGTTGCGATTTGCCGGTTCGGTTTCGGGACGATGGATGAATGGGAACTCGCAGACCACCAGCTTGAACAACCGTTAGATGTCTTAAAGTTTGTTTAAAGTATGTTAATTAAAAGAAGCGGATTGCCGGTACCGGCAATCCGCTTCTTTTAATTATTCGAAATCGAGTCGGTAGTCTTCCTGGTTCGTCCAAGGACGGAAGCGACGGAATAACTGATGGAACGATAAGCAGAGGACAATCGGAAGCAAGATGAATAATCCGAAGACGAGCACTCCATTTGCCCATGTCCATCCACCTGCCATCAAATGCAAGGCGTTGATTGGACCAATCAACCCGGACATACCGAAGCCGGCGCTAAACGGTGTTCCTTGAATCCCTAAAATCCCGGCTAACCCGCCGAGAACTGCGGCACTGCACATGACGGGAACGATCATGATGGGATTACGAATAAAATTTGCCATCTGAATTTTCGGTGATCCTAAAAAATGAGCAATCGACGTTCCGCGAGAATTCGCCTTCCAGCCTGCGATTGCAAGACCGAATCCAGCGGCACAGACACCGAGGTTTGCCGCTCCTGCTGCAATGCCCGAGAGGCTGATGGCTGTTGCGATGCCGACGGTCGACAGCGGAGAGACGATCAAAACTGAAAACGTGACCGCTAACAGGACGCCCATCAAGATTGGTTGCAGAACAGTGAACTGAGTGATCATTTGACCGATCGCCGCAGTGATTTTAGTGACGAACGGATATGTAAGGACGCCAATCCCACCTGCACCGACAATGATCAACGTCGGCATGACGAGAACAGTGTAG
Organism: Exiguobacterium oxidotolerans JCM 12280; assembly: GCF_000702625.1. Classification (NCBI taxonomy): domain Bacteria; kingdom Bacillati; phylum Bacillota; class Bacilli; order Caryophanales; genus Exiguobacterium; species Exiguobacterium oxidotolerans. The sequence continues at coordinate 2,430,783 of NZ_JNIS01000001.1, forward strand.
GTTTTAAAACGATTTCCAATCCATAAGACAAGTGCGGTTGCGATGGCAGCTGTTACACCTGCGTTGATGACATCACCCGTACCGACGAATAAAAAACCGGCTGTTTCCGTCCGCGTCGCGACACCTGAACCGACGACGGTCGCTAGACCAATCGAGGCGGTTTCGATCGGAGTCGTCTTGAATTGCATGGCGACGGCAACACCGATGACCATCGGTAGCAAGCGCATCGCAATCGTAGTCGAGTCGATGATGTATTGAGCGGGCGCGAAGTAAGGTAATAATGCTTTGGCGAGTTCGCCGAGCAGAGCACCTGGGATTAATGCAACTAAAATTCCGATACTGAGTCCGTTCAGTACATGGATACCGAACTGACGATTGATTCGTGTTGTAGAAGATTCGATGGGAATACACTCCTTATGTAATGCTTTTGTGCATAACAGCATAAAAGCTATGAATTGTTTTTTTATCTTACGCGATAGGAAAGAACACGTCAAGAAGAAATAGGAATTTTCTGTGAATTGATGAGTGCATTCTGTTCGCACTCCGTGAAAAGGACTGATAGAGTAAAAGGGTAAAAGATATTAGAGAGGATGAACGAAATGGGAGAACAACAAATCGTTTTAGCAGAAAGACCGGAAGGACGTCCGACACGTGAAACGTTTCGGTATGAATCAATCGAACTAAACGCACCAGACGCAGGACAAGTCTTACTCGAGACACTCTACATTTCAGTTGATCCATACATGCGCGGGCGGATGAATGATGCACGTTCCTATTCACAACCATTCGAATTGGGTGCACCGGTTCAGGGAGGTGTCGTCGCGAAAGTCATCGAGTCACGTAGTGATGCTCTTAAAGAAGGGGATATCGTTGTCGGAATGCTCGACTGGGCAACGAAACTTGTTGTCGATGCAAAAACTGTTCGGAAAATTGATGCGTCGCTCGCACCTGTATCGACAGCGCTCGGCGTACTCGGTATGACAGGGATGACGGCTTACTTCGGTTTACTGGATATCGGTAACCCACAGCCAGGTGAAACGGTTGTCGTGTCGGCTGCGGCCGGGGCTGTCGGGTCAATCGTCGGTCAAATCGCTAAAATCAAAGGGGCTCGTGTCGTTGGCATCGCGGGTAGTGATGAAAAGACGACGTATCTAAAAGAAGAACTTTGGTTTGATGAAGTCATCAACTATAAAACGGAAGACGTCGGAGAAGCGCTCGACCGCGCATGTCCGAGTGGAGTGGACGTCTACTTTGAAAATGTCGGAGGCGAGATTGGGGACGCGGTCATCGACCGTTTGAATCCGTTTGCCCGTATTCCAGTCTGTGGCGCGATTTCTGGATACAATGAAAAAGAGAACATCGGACCGCGCGTTCAATCAAAATTGATTGCTTCACGGGCGCGGATGCAAGGCTTCTTAGTCGGGGATTATGGAAAACGTTTCAAGGAAGCAGCAGAACAGTTAGGCGAATGGGTCAGTGCTGGTGAATTGAAATATGAGGAAACAATTTTTGAAGGGTTCGACAATGTTCCAGATGCATTCTTAGGTCTGTTCGATGGTTCGAACACAGGAAAGTTACTCGTGAAACTGTAAAATGTAGACTTCGTATGTAAAAACGTACTATCTAAAAAAAGCGTCGGACGATTCGTAAGTGAATCGTCCGACGCTTTTTTTAGGTACGACGTGTAACGTCGGTCATGATTTTTTTTGATCGTCTTTCAATTCTTCCAAATCTGGATCGGGATGTTGTGTCTCAGCAGGCTTGATGCCGGGGTCTGATGTTTCAGCCGGTTCAGGATCTGGGTGAAGACCGACGTCTGCTTGTTCATTTGGTAAATTCTCTTTTTTTTCATTCATGGTAAAATTCATTCCTTTCTCTTTTTCGAATCTTCTTAAGATTTACCCGTCTATCTGATTCTGAAACTAATGAAGTGCTCATCATATTTTATTGCCGACTTGTTCAAAAGTAAGTCACGAACAAACTACAGTCCACGCCAATCAGTCATCTTCTCAACTGGAATGTAAGGAAATACTGGAAAACATTCATCAACTCTTTACAAAAACCTTGCAAGGGATTTAAGTGCGCTTTGAACTGCTCTCGTAGACTGAAGGGAGATCAAGCAGGAAGGGTGTTTTGAACGTGAATGGACAACAGTGGAAAAGAAAAGTAACGCAACAGCTAGGTTGGGTTCGTGCTGAGCAACAGCGATTGAAGACGGAACCAGCAGCGAGTTCGACTGCGTTCGAAACATTACAACGATTAGAATCATTAGGAACTGCTAAGACGATTCGTCCGTCAAACAAGCCGGTTGAGACAAAAACGAAGCGCTATCAAGAAGAGAGTAATCAACAATTACTCGATACGATTGATTACCAAGCGATTTCGCTGCGGAGTCAGTCACGTTACTATGAGCCGCGACCACTGGAAGTAGCTGTCGTCTGTTCCGAGTTCATGCATGCCTATTATCAAGATGCCTTTCATCTCCATTACGTGAACGCAGACACATTTGAGGATGTCTTTAGTCGTAAAATCGATCTCTTTTTAGTCATCACGTCATGGAAAGGCTTGCAAGGGGATGACTGGAAAGGGGTCGCGACACCGAAATCGAAAAAAAGAACATTACTCCTCCAGATGATGCGAGAGGTGAAACAACAAGGGATTCCGGTCGTCTTCCAGTCGACGGAAGACCCGAGTAACTTCGATCGTTTCAGTGAGCTGGCAAAACAAGCCGATTATGTGCTGACGTCAGACGAAGCGATGCTTCCGGAATATCAAGTGCTTTGTGGTCATGACCGGATTGAAGCGGTCTCGTTCGGTGTGAATCCGCTGATCCATAATCCGCTTGGCGCAACCCGAAGCCGGAAAAATCATGTCTTGTTCGCCGGGAGCTGGATGGCGAAGTATCCAGAACGTGTCAAGGATACGGAAGTGCTGTTCGATGGGGTGATGAGCTCATCGCATCAGCTCGATATCGTCGACCGCAACTATCACCTCGGCTTACCGGACTATCATTTCCCGGACCGGTACGTCAAACGGGTTGCCCCTGCGATTCCGTATGATGCGCTTCAGCAAGTGAGCAAATGTTACGACTGGGTGTTGAATCTCAATAGCATCAAATACAGTAAAACGATGTGTGCGCGCCGGATTTTTGAATCGCAGGCACTTGGGAATTTAATCATTTCGAATTATAGTATCGCCGTCAACAACCTGTTTCCAAACGTATTTACAGTTCACGATCAACAGGAAATCAAAGCAATCGTCGATCGAACATCTGAAGAAGACATTGAGCGATTGCGTGCTGAAGGAATTCGTTCTGTCATGTCGAGTCACACGGTGTTTGACCGGGTCGATCAATTGGCGCGGATGCTGAAACTCAATCAACAACAACCGGCGCGTCGCCTGCTCGTCGTCTTACGCAATCCGACACCGGCACTTGAACAGCAGATTGCCAAGCAATCGATTGAACCGGATACTATTTGTCACTTGTCTGAACTGACGGCTGCGGAATATAGACAAGCCGATCTTGTTGCCCTGCTCGACGGAGGCGAGTCGTACGGGGAATATTACCTCGAAGATTTACGCAACGGCTTTAAGTTTGCCGATGCTGATATCGTCCGGAAATCGCTCAGCGGACAAGTCGCTTATGAAGTCCTTGAGACGTCAGGCGCAGACACCGGAGCGATGGTCTGGCGGGAGCATGTCCCGTTTGAACAGTTTGTCAGCGGAACGTTATCTGGACGGACGCTCATGATGGATTGCTTCGAATGGAATGAACAGCATCAGACGAAAGCACTTGTTGCCCCTGTTTTGTCCGTCGTCGTGCCGATTTACAATAACGGACATCATTTGATGTATAAGTGTTTTGCGAGTTTAAAGCGGATGGATCGCTTCGATGAGACAGAAATCGTTCTTGTCGATGATGGATCGACGGATTTCGGGACGATTCAAGCCGTCGAACGAATTGCACGACGACATGGGAACGTGACGACCTACTTCTTTGAAACAGGGGGAAGCGGAAGTGCATCACGTCCTCGTAACAAAGGCGTCGAACTGGCGCGTGCCGATCGGGTGGCCTTTTTGGATCCGGACAATGAAGTGCTCAGTGACCGTTATGCGGAGCTGTTAGATGAACTTGATCAAGATGCTACGCTCGATTTTGCCGTCGGTCATATGAAAAAGCTGGCCGAGAAGACGAGCATCATCGCCTTACCGACGATTCGAAAAAAGGGGCGAACGGTTTGTGAAAATCCTCGTGCTTACTTACTTGAACATCGTTTTGCCGTCCAAAGTATTCAAGCATTGGTCGTCAAGCGCGATTTCCTCGTCAAGCATCAATTGGAACAGGTCGTCGGAGCTGTCGGTCAAGATTCACTGTTTTTCCAAGAAATGATGTTACGGGCGGAACGTGTTCTGCTTGTGAACCGCGTCGTGCATTATTATTACGCAGCAGTCGCCGGTTCGACCGTTAACTCTTTGACGGTCCGGTTCTTTGAGCGCAGTGTTATCCGGGAACGGGCACGAGCAGAGAAGTTTGCGAAATATGGTGTACTCGACCAATACAAGACGAAACGTTTTGAACATTTCTTTGAACACTGGTATTTGGTCAAGTTGCGACAATGTAGCGATAAGGACTTTGGACCAAGTGTTGCCTCATTACGGACGATTGTCGGATTTTATGAACCGATTCAACTAACGACACCGTTAGTCCGACAGTTCGTCGAATTAGCGGATGCGGGGAAGACGGATGCGATTCAAGAATTGTTAGTAGAGGAGGTCACGGCATGACGAGCACAGCAGGAATGAAACGACCGAAGGATCAAGTCCGCGCCGCCTATTATGACCAGTTAGGGGTCGCATTCGGGAAAAAGGTCCGAGCGCGCATCCACTGGATAGTACGTGAGGCGAAGGGGGAAGACATCCTTGATATCGGGTGCTCCGGGGGACTCGTCCCGATTTTACTCGGACGCGAAGGAAAATGTGTCACAGGAATCGATGTCTCTCCGGAAGCGATTGCTGAAGCAACGTCTGCGTTAAAAGAAGAAGCGGCATCTGTCCAGTCCGTCGTCATGTTCAGTGAGACGAACATCATGTCTTTTTCAGCAAACCGGCAATTCGATACGGTCTTGATGACGGAAGTGCTCGAACACATCGGTGAACCGGAGCGGGTGATTCAGCAGGCATATACGCTCGTCAAACCAGGTGGACGGCTTGTCGTGACCGTTCCGTTTGGCGTCAATGATTACGCTGATCATAAACGCACCTATTATTTGAAACGGCTCGTCGAACAGTTAACGCCTTATGGAACGATCGAAAAAATCGAACGGTTCGATAAGTGGCTTGGTGTGACGCTTGTCATTCAGGAACATGTACAACCAGGACGGATGTTGTCTGCTGAAGAAGTCGACTGGCTCGAGGAGTCGTTTGAGTTTGTCGAGCGGATGCACCTAGCGGAAGTGGTTCGTCTAAAACAAGTCAACAAGCGTCTGGAACAAAAGACGCAACACGTAGCGGAAATTGAATTGCGGATAGAGGAACAATCGAATGAACAGGTAAAACTGGAGCAACAAGTAAGCGAGATGAATCAACAACTGGAACAACTTGCGCAACAATATACGTTAGTGCTCAAACGTTACGAGGAAGCACTCGTTTCGAACATGGAAGTGCTGGAGGCGAATGAAGCATGGAAATCAAAATACCGGTCACTCGCAAATTCAAAATTAGGAAAAGTCATCGTTCGTTATTGGAAGTTCAGACGAAAACTATCACGAAGACTGGCAAGACGTCGATGAACGTGTTGATGATTTGTCAAAACTTCTATCCGGAAATCGGAAGTGCTGCGAATCGGATGAAAAATATTTTCAAACGGATGGAACAACGGGGCAGTGACGTCCATGTTTTGACGTCGGAGCCGCTTTATCCGACGGCAGAACTCTATACGGATGCGATGTTTTGGGACGAACCGACGCTTGACGCCGCGCACATCACACGGATTCAACCACGCGACGTCCGGGCGACGACTAATTTGTGGAAACGACTCCACCTCTTCATCGAACAGTTTTTCTTAGCGGTCAAAGAAGTGCGACAAGATCCAAAACAGTACGAATACATCTATGCGACGACACCTTCGATTTTTATGGGACTGGTCGGAGTCGTCGCAAAACATGTCAAACAGGCACCGCTGATTTTAGACGTCCGTGATTTATGGCCGGAGTCACTCGTCGGTGTCGGCATCACGAAATCACGCCTGTTATTGAAACCACTGTATTGGCTAGAAAAATGGATGTATCATCAAGCAGATCAAATCGTCATCAACAGCGAAGGGTTTCGGTCCTATATCGAACAGAAGGGGATCGACGCATCGCGTATTCACTACATTCCAAATTCGATTGAAGAAAATGAGTGGTTGATCAAGCGGCGCCAAGTCTCGGAACAAGTCCGTGTCGTCTACACGGGCAATATCGGACTGGCGCAAGATGTCTTTTTATTACTTGATGTGGCGGAACGATTGATGGTCGACAGAAACATTGAATTCCATGTCGTTGGTTACGGATACCATAAGGAAAAATTCGAGACGTTGATTGCGGAGCGAGGGCTGACGAACATCCACTTCATGAATGCGATGCCGCGTTGGGATGCATTGAAACAGCTTGCTAAAAGTGACATCGCCTTTGCGACGCTCGTCGAGAGTACAGCATTCGACACGGTCACACCGGGGAAAATCATCGATTATATGGCGATGGGATGTGCCATCGTCGGCGCTGTTTCCGGACATGCCGCAAAAGTGATTGAAGCGTCGGGTGCTGGTGTCGTATCGCGTGACCGCAGCCGGGACGAGATCGTCCGACAGATTCGTCATCTCGCAAACAATCCGGAGGAACGGGCATTGATGGGGCGCTCTGGCGTCTCCTACGTCCAAACACACTTTGACTGGGAACAAAATGAAGAACGACTGTTTGAAGCAATCCGTCAAACGTGTCAACAGACAGTGGAGGTGAAGGGATGAAACGTGTCGGAATGTTTGTTTGGAACACGTTTACGAACGATGCCCGTGTCTTAAGGGAATGTACAGCCCTTGCTGATGCTGCGTATCAGGTCGATTTGTATTGTTTAAATGACGGAACGTTACCGAAAATCGAGCAACATCCAGCAGGTTTCCGCATTCTTCGGATTGATCGCACACCACCATTCGTCAGTCTACTGTCGCGTTTTCGGAAGCGGTCACCGATTACGCTAGTCGCGGCTATCGGAGTGTTGGTACTGATTCCGTGGTTGATTCCCGTCTTGCTCGTGCTCTATCTGTTACAAAAAAGCCGCTTTTTACGATATGCGATCTATAACAGCTTTGGCATCGTCCGGATGACGCATGCCGCAAGACAGCGTCAATACGACATCATGCACGCCAATGATTTAAATACGTTACCGCAAGCGATTTTAGCAAAACGTCAGGCAAAAGTCGTCTATGATTCACATGAAGTGCAAACCGACCGGACAGGATATGGGAAGGGACAAGGAATCCTTGAACGTATCCTGTTGCGTTTCGTTGATCGGACGATGGTCGAAAATGATACAAGGGCGGATTATCACCAGCAACTGTACGGAAGCCGGCCGACGGTTCTTCATAATTATCCGTTTTATCAGGAAACGATCCCGGCGGCACGGTCGCTGCACACGGAACTAGGTCTCGACCATGCTGAACCGATTTTGCTCTATCAAGGCGGGATTCAAGAAGGACGCGGACTAGAGCGATTGATTGAGGCGATGCCGTCCGTTACGAACGGAACCTTATTATTTGTTGGTGACGGTAAAATCAAGACACATTTACAACGTTTAGCCGCAGAATCTTCAGCGCGGGAGCGGATTTATTTTATTGATAAAGTACCACTAAATCAGTTGCCGAGTTATACAGCGGCAGCGACGATCGGGTTCCAAGTCCTGCAAAACGTCTGCTTTAACCATTATTCAGCCTCATCGAATAAATTATTCGAATATATGGCAGCACTTGTCCCTGTCGTCGCGGCAGACTTACCAGAAATTCGCCGGGTCGTCGAAACGGAACAAGTCGGTTTGATTGTCGATGTCGAGTCGCCCGAGTCGATTGCGCAAGCCGTCAATCGCTTGATAGCGGATGATTCGTTACGCAATCAGATGAAAAGCCGAGCGGAAGAGGCGAGAAGACGGTACAACTGGGACGAGGAAAAACAACATCTCTTAGCGGTATATGCGGCAGTTTCAGCGGGAACATCACTTGAAGTCAATTGAAGTTACAGCTAATACCAAGTGAAACCACACAAATCGGGACCGTTTGACGTGGATATGGTCGGTATTATACAAGGTTCGTCAACGTGTTCGTTGATTCTTTACAACCTTTACGTAAAGTACAGAAAATGCGGCGAATGTAAGGTCTGTGAAGAATGGTTTAAGAGATGGTTAGAACCATTGGAAACACTAGGAATTGTCGGTATGGTCTAGGTACAGCCACGTCATGTTCGATGCAAGGTTTGGCGTGAACTACACACTAGATGGAGGAATGACAAAATGAAACTTTGTACAATCGGACTTGGATATATTGGATTACCTTCTTCTGCGATGTTCGCAGATCACGGCACAGAAGTAGTCGGTGTCGATATCGACCCACGAATCGTTCAAATGTTGAATGCAGGAGATATCCATATTGAAGAACCAGGCTTAGAAGACGTCATCAAACGAGTTGTCGCGAACGGTACGTTCCGTGCGACATTGACGCCGGAACAAGCCGATGTCTTTCTGATTGCCGTTCCGACGCCGAACCTTGACGACACGTATAAATCATGTGACTTGAAGTATGTCATTTCAGCAGTTCGCAATCTATTACCACATTTAGAAAAAGGAAACGTCGTCATCGTCGAATCAACAATCGCACCACGGACGATGGATGACCATGTTCGACCATTGATTGAAGAAGCGGGCTTTAAAATTGGCGAAGACGTGTTCGTCGTCCATTGTCCGGAACGGGTTTTACCGGGACAAATTCTTCATGAATTGATTCATAACAACCGGATTGTTGGTGGGCTGACGGAAGCGTGTGCCGAGGCCGGGGCCGCTGTCTACCGGACATTCGTTCAAGGGGAAATCGTCCAGACGGATGCGAAGACGGCAGAGATGTCGAAGTTGATGGAAAATACATTCCGTGACGTCAACATCGCACTTGCGAACGAATTAACACAAGTGTGTCACCAACTTAAAATTAACGTCCTCGATGTCATTGAGATGGCGAACATGCACCCACGCGTCAACTTGCATCATCCGGGACCGGGTGTCGGAGGACATTGTCTTGCCGTCGATCCGTACTTCATCGTCGCGAAGGCGCCGTCGCTTGCACGAATCATCCATATGGCGCGTGATACGAATGTCAACATGCCACGATTCGTTGCGGATCAAGCAGAACGTCTCGTCGCCAACCGTGTCCGTCCGAAAATTGCTGTCTTCGGTGTCACGTATAAAGGAAACGTTGATGATATGCGGGAAAGTCCAGCAGTTGAAGTCATCGAACAATTGTTAGATCGGGGACTCGATGTCGCAGTCTGTGATCCGCACGTCGAACGCTCGATTTCGTCACGCTTCACATTAGTCGACGAGATTGAAGCAATCCAAGGAGCCGATCTTGCCCTGGTCCTTGTCGATCACGATGAATTCAAGGCATTTGATTCACGTCGTCTGAAAAACCAAATGCGGACGCCGGTCTTATTTGATACGAAAGGCGTCGTCGGAGAGCTTGAAGACATCATGGTCCTTAACTTCGGTAACTTGCATACACATAACACGATGAAAGTAGACGCTGAAGCGATATGAACAACGTCCGTACTGTTCTCCATGAGTTGAAAGATCATCTTTACCTGATCGTACGTCTTTCACTCTATGAGACAAAAAGCCAATACAGCATGCAATACCTCGGCTGGTTTTGGGAAATCATGACGCCCCTGCTGCAAATCGGTGTCTACTGGGTCGTCTTCGGTTTTGGCATTCGAGGTGGACACCCGGTGGACGGGATTCCGTTTGTCTTATGGTTAGTCAGTGGATTGATTGCCTGGTTCTTTATCGGAAGTACGATTCCAAGCGGGTCCCGTTCCATCTATGGACGGGTCGCGCTAGTCTCGAAAATGCATTTCCCGTTAAGTACGATTCCGGCCTATGTCATTTTGGCACAATTTTACCGGCACATTGCGATGGTCTTTCTGACAATCATTCTTGGAGCTGCCTTTGGTTATTTTCCGGGATGGCATACGTTCGAACTGTTGTACATCATACCAGCAGGAATCATTTTCTTATATGCGGTCTCGCTCCTGTTGTCGGCGCTCGCGACGATGGTCCGGGATGTCCAAAACATGGTCACATCAGGCATGCGGATGTTGATGTATTTGACGCCAATTATGTGGGTCCCACCCGATCATTCCATCTTTAAGACGTTGTTGATGATCAATCCACTTGTTTATTTGATCGAGGGGTATCGTTCAGCCTTAATCGGAACGGGGTATTTGATGGGGCATCTTTGGTACGGCTGTTATTTTTGGAGCATTACCGCAGTGATTTTAATGACAGGTGCAACCGTCCATATCCGATTCCGTCGTTATTTCATTGATTATGTGTAGGAGGAACGAAGATGAGTCATGTCGTGTTTGAAAATGTCTCGAAGCGATACGTCTTGTATTCGCGTCCGATTGATAAGTTAAAAGAAGTTTTATTTGGCAAGATGAGCGGAAAGCCGTTCTATGCCTTAAAGAATGTATCGTTTTCAGTCGAACAAGGTGAAATCGTTGGTGTCGTTGGCATCAACGGAAGTGGAAAATCAACGTTGTCACATCTCCTTGCGAACGTCACGCCTCCGACGTATGGACAGGTGACGTTACGTGGTAAGTCAGCCTTAATTGCCATATCGAGCGGATTGAACAATCAGTTGACAGGACGTGACAATATCGAGCTCAAGGGGCTGATGATGGGACTGAACAAAACACAAATCCGAATGATTACACCAGACATTTTAGAGTTCGCCGACATCGGAGAATTCATCGACCAACCGGTCAAAACGTATTCGAGTGGGATGCGGGCCCGCTTAGGGTTTGCGATTTCCATCAACATCAATCCAGATATCTTGATTATCGACGAAGCTTTATCGGTCGGCGATCAGACGTTCACGGAAAAGTGTTTGGATAAGATGCGTGAGTTTCGTGATCAAGGGAAGACGATTTTCTTTATCAGCCATTCGCTCAGTCAGGTCAAAAGTTTTTGTTCAAAAGTCTTATGGCTCGAATACGGCGAAGTCCGGATGTTCGGACCAACCAACGAGACGATGGCGGAGTACAACAAGTATCTCTACTGGCATAAACAGTTATCGAAAAAACAAGTTGCGCATTACGTGGCAAAAAAGCGGACAGGACGAAGTGATGAAATCGAACGGTCTGTCCGTGGCGAGACGATTGAATTGTCATCATGAATAAGGGATAGGGGATGGAACGGATGAAAAAAGTCATGCTTGTATTTGGAACGAGACCGGAAGCGATTAAAATGGCGCCCGTCGTCAAAGCACTTGAGGCGCGCGAAGGTGTCGAGCCGATCGTCGTCGTCACGGCGCAACATCGGGAGATGCTTGATCAAGTGCTTGAGTTATTCCAGATTGTTCCCGACCACGATTTAGATTTGATGCGTCCACGACAAACACTCGAAGAAATGACGGCGCGGATTTTGAACGCGATGCGTCGTGTCCTCGAAAAGGAGCAACCCAATCTCGTGTTAGTCCATGGGGATACGACCACGACGTTCGCTGCTTCGCTCGCTGCTTTTTACCAACAGATTCCGGTCGGCCATGTCGAGGCGGGATTACGGACCTACCAAAAATATGCACCATTCCCGGAAGAGATGAATCGTCAATTGACGGGAGTACTGGCTGATTTTCATTTTGCGCCGACAGATCAAGCAGCAGAAAATCTCCGACGCGAGCATAAACAGACACCGATCATCGTGACCGGGAACACCGTCATCGACGCGCTCAAGACAACTGTCTCATCCGACTATACACATCAAGTGTTGACGGACTTAGAGGCGAGCGGACATAAGTTAATTTTACTGACCGTCCACCGGCGCGAAAATCACCTCCAGTTGTCACAAATCTTTGATGCCATCGAACGGTTGGCAGAGACGCATGCCGATATTGAAATCGTCTACCCCGTCCATCCGAATCCAATCGTGCTCGAAGCGGCGGAACAATTGAAACACCATCCGCGAATTCATTTGATTGATCCGCTCGATGTGTTTGATTTTCATAACTTAGCGGCCCGGGCAACGTTTATTTTGACAGACTCTGGCGGCATCCAAGAAGAAGCGCCATCGCTTGGTGTACCAGTACTTGTTCTGCGGGAGACGACAGAACGGCCGGAAGGTGTCGCAGCCGGGACATTAAAACTGGTCGGGACGAATACGGAACGCATTTTTGAAATGAGTCACCGTTTGTTGACGGATGAAGAAACGTACCGTGAGATGGCGCAGGCCGCGAATCCTTACGGCGACGGTCATGCGGCTGAGCGCATCGTTGACGCCATCATGAGCGAGGTCCCGGTATGATTTCAACACGTACGTTTCATTTAGCGAGTTATCATTTTTTTCCGCAGGGGAGTCAAGAAAAGATTCTGTTAGAAGACGAGGCGGCAGGTGTGTTGTTCGATTTCCAGGAGGCGACAAATGCGGACAAATTGTATATCCAATTGTTCGATCAAGGCTTTCAGTATCCGCCGTCAAAGCTCTACCGCCAAGATGCCGCTTTCGGACAGGCAGACGTCATTCATGTGACGTGTCGTTTTGAAACCGATGTTCCTTGTCAAATTCAACTATTTAAGATGCAATATGGAAATAAAAAACGCATGGGATCGGAGTCGGAATTCGTCATGCTCGACGGGGCAACTGATCTTCAGATTCAACTGGAGCGGGTCAAAGGGGCACAGTATTTTAAAATCGCCTTTAAATTTCTTGTGGCAGGTGACGTCCGGATCCGACTGACTGAGTTGAAAATCGCTGAACGTATTCAACTGAAACAGGAGGATCCTCACTATGCTGTTTAGTTCGACGATTTTCTTATTTGTGTTCTTACCGATCGTCCTGCTTGTCTATCATCTAGTGCCACGATTTTTTCGTAACGGCTGGCTCCTTGTAGCGAGCCTTTTCTTTTACGCTTGGGGAGAACCGAAGTTCGTTTTACTGATGCTTGCGAGTATCCTGATCAACTACTTGTTTGCCCTGATGGTCGACACGTACCGGCATCGTGTCGGAATCAAACTTGTCATGGCGAGCATGGTCATCACGAACCTCGCCCTACTCGGCTGGTTCAAGTACAGTGGCTTTTTCATGGCGTCTTTGAATCAAACGTTGCAGACGGAGCTGTTTGTTCCGGAAGTCGTGTTACCGATCGGGATTTCTTTCTTTACGTTTCAGGCGATGAGTTATGTCATCGATGTCTACCGGGAAGCGGGGAAAGTCCAGAAAAACCCACTTGATTTAGCACTGTACATCGCGTTATTTCCGCAATTGATTGCCGGGCCAATCGTCCGCTACGAGACGGTCGCAAATGAAATCAACGATCGGCAAGAGACATTACCTGATTTCGCGCTCGGTGTCCGTCGTTTTATTATCGGGTTGTCGAAAAAATTGATTTTAGCGAATGGTTGCGGACAAGTGGCAGATGCCGTCTTCAAGATGAATGATTTGTCGATGGGGCTGGCATGGATTGGCATCATCGCCTATGCGCTACAAATTTACTTTGATTTTTCCGGATATAGCGATATGGCGATTGGACTCGGACTGATGTTCGGATTTCATTTTTTGGAAAACTTCAACTATCCGTACATCGCGAAGTCCGTCTCGGAGTTTTGGCGACGTTGGCATATCTCGCTCGGCTCATGGTTCCGTGACTATGTCTATATCCCGCTTGGCGGCAATCGTGTCTCACCGCTCAAACAGTATCGAAATCTCGCCGTCGTCTGGATGCTGACGGGCCTCTGGCATGGTGCAAGTTGGACGTTCGTCGCCTGGGGTGCGTACTACGGGATATGGATTATGCTCGAGAAAGCATTTCTCGGGAAATTATTACGCCGTGTCCCCGTCATTTCGACGATTTGGACACTCCTTCTTGTGTTAGTCGGCTGGGTCTTTTTCCGGGCGACGACATTTCCGGACGCACTCGAGTACTTGCGTGCGATGTTTATCCCGACAGAAGTGTGGGATGAACGGGCCAGTTACCAGCTCGTCCAGAACGGCGTCATCTTACTGCTTGCTGCGCTTGCTGCGACACCGCTACCAAAAATACTGGGTCAGTGGGTCGTCGAACGGCTCGGGAAAGTCGGACAGACGATTCAGTATGGCTATGCGATGGTGTTACTGTTTCTTGCGACATCCGCCCTCGTCGCGAGTACCTTCAATCCGTTCATTTATTTCCGTTTTTAAGTAAGGAGGAATCAGCATGGCACATGCGCCACTCAGACCAGACAAGGAACAGCGGCCACGAAAGAAGTACTCGTTCGAACGACTGATGATGGCGGCGACGGCAGTCAGTTTCATGGTCATCCTGACGATGGTTGGTCTTGGGACGGTCTTGAAACAGGACCGTGTCATGTCACAACTTGAAAATCGTTCGCTCGCAAAATTGACGCCACCAACAACAGCAACAGTCGTCAGTGGGGCATACATGGGAGAACTTGAAAAGTATTTTACCGATCAATTGTTGCTTCGGGGGACACTCGTCGAAACACAAGCCCGCTTGTCAAAAACCGTCTTACGCCAACCGTTTCGAAATGGCATTTATACGGCCCCGAATGACTACATGATTGAGTCGAGTCAGGCACAGGTGACACCGATTCCGGACGGTTTTAAGAAATTTGTCAAAGCCGTTGATCGACCTGTCTACATGGCGCTTGCTCCTTCAAAGACGGTCGTCGCTGAGCAGAACGGGATTTTACCCGATTATGTCGCGTCGAACGCGACAGTCCGGTACAAAAAGATGGTAGAAGGGTTTGACGAGGCAGGGATGACAAACATTTCGCTCGATGAGTTGAAGCTGTCCGATTATTTTAAAACGGATCATCACTGGAACATTGACGGAGCTTATTTTGCCTATCAGCAAATCGTTCGTCAGCTCCAAGCGGACAAGGTATCGATTAAAGAAGTACCCATCGCGTCAAACGCCCGGAAAGTATCCGGTCACGAGTACTATGGATCACTTGCCCGGAAAACGACCCTCGCCTATGCGACGACCGGCGATACACTTGCCTATTACGACGCAAGCCAGTTTGACGGGATTGATGTGTGCTACGACAACACGTGCCAGCAACCGGTCATCGATGAAAGCTATATCAAGGAAGCAGGTGATTATGCTGACCGGTATGAAGTCTTTTTACGCGGTAACCATGGCATCATGTCGATGCAGTCGGACGTCAAGGGGCCAAAATTGCTTGTCCTGAAGGATTCCTTTGCGAATCCGGTCCTGCCGTTTCTCGCCCGAAGTGCAAATCTCGAAGTCGTTGATATCCGGTATGTCAATGCCACGTTTGACGTGTCTGTATTCGCAAAACAACAACAAGTCGACGGTGTACTCTTTTTGCATAACTCGAATATCACCGGCCTGATGAAGACGTATCAGCAGAAACTGTGAGGGGGTTAATGATGGAATCACGGATGAAGAAAAAACGACCGAATCCGTTCTTGCGAGTCGCGAGTGCGCTTTTGTTACTAGTTGTCTTGGTGGCGAGTGCGACGACCGGATACGCATTTTTAAAGCTCCAACGAACAGCAGATGCATTGATTACTCCACTAAAAGGCGAGCAAAAATTACCACTTGAAGCCATGCGACCTGTCCATGTTTTGTTGATCGGGGTCGATGAACGGAAAAATGATCCGGGTCGGGCCGATGCAATCATGTTGTTATCGTTTAATCCGAAAACAAAACAAGCGAGTTCGCTCTCGATTCCGCGCGATATGCAAGTCACGTTAGCAGATGGACAGACGACAAAAATTAATCATACGTATGCTTATGGTGGAGTCGAAGAGACGCTTCAGACGGTCGAAAAAACGTTTGACGTCGAGATTCCGTATTACGCTAAAATCAACATGGATGGACTGATTGAACTCGTTGACGCCGTTGATGGTGTGACGGTTGATAATCCGTCTGCCTTTAGTTGGAACGACCGTCGGCTCCAAAAAGAGTACAAGAAAGGACAGATTGAGCTGGACGGTCTCGAAGCGAGTGGTTACGCCCGGATGCGCAAGCAGGATCCGCTTGGGGATATGGGACGACAAATCCGGCAACGGCAAGTTCTCGAGTCTGTCGGAATGAAACTTGCAGGTCCGAACATTTTAACGAAGCTCGAACAACTCAGTCAGGTCTTAGAGGATAATTTCAGTACGAACATTACGTTTTCTGAAGCGACCCAACTGGCACAAGAGAATCAAACTGGTTTCGAACACTTACAATCCTTGAAGATTGACGGCGAAGGGTATATCGCAAGTGACGGCATTTGGTATTTCTTCGCTTCGGAGGCGTCGATGCGGGAAACGAAACAAGCACTCGAGGCATTGATGAAGGGATAACACAGACTGTGGTGTTGTCGTTTTCTTCATTTTGTAGACAAAGCGGCGAGAATTAAAAGCGCCTTCCGTCTTGAATCGCTTCCAAAGCGAAAAGCAACTTTACGCGACCCTGCAGCGAAGCGAAGCGGCGCGTAAGGTTGCCGCTTTGAAGACGAGTCGAGACAGGGAAATGTGACAGAACAGCCTACCCATGCAGGCTTTTTAAATTTCATAAGCATTTGATCGATATAGGATTGATTTTGGACTGACTTATGAGTCAGCCCTTTTTTTGTTCTGGTCCGAAAGGCTTATTTTCTTTAGTTAACTAAAATATACTTTGACAGTATGGGAATTCGTGTGGAAAATGGAAATGAAAACGATTACATACATTTAAGGAGGATGGAACATGAATCGATGGAAATCAGTCTGTGCAGTTGTGCTAACGTTTGCACTAATTTTCAGTTTACTCCCAGTGAACGGATTAGCGCTCGAAAAAGGCAAATCGACGCTCGTCATCATTCACTACAAAGAAGATAAAACGTCAGAAAAAGATTGGAATCTCTGGCTCTGGGCGAACGGACCGGATTACTTCCCGAACAAGGCACATGCCTTTAACGGAGAAGATGCATACGGAAAGATTGCCGCTTATGAATTCCCGGTCGACCAGCCAGAAAAAATCGGCTTGATTGTCCGTGATGATAACTGGAACAAAGATGCCGGTTCTGAAAATGACCGATTCATCACGAAAGACATGATTAAAGACGGTGTCGCGGAAGTGTGGATTGCATCCGGAAGCAAAGACGTCTCACCGGTCAATCCGACAGGCGGGGCTGACGTCGAATCAATCAAAACAAACGTCCATTATTACCGTTATGACAACGATTATGAAAAATACGGCGTATGGGCATGGCCAAATGAGGCGGATGGCCAACGGTTCGAATTTAATCAACAGGATGCGTTTGGTGCCGTCGCGACCGTGTCGCTTGCGAACCCAACAAAACAACGGCTCGTCGGGATCATTCCGCATATCGAAGGCTGGTCCGAAAAAGACGGGGCGGATCGTTTCTTCTATGCCGGAGCAAAAGACATCTGGTTAATCGAAGGAGATCAAACGATCTACTACGGCAAACCGGAAATTGACCGGACACCTAAGATTACAAGTTTCCTCGCAGATGACTTTAAGAAGATGACGCTCAAAACGAACGCGCCCGTCTCAGCAGACGATGTTGCGAATTTTTCGTTCACGGGACTCGTTAATCCGGTCGTCACACAACTTGACGCGAAGACACTTGAAGTCACGGTTTCGTCCGACATTGATTTATCAAAGGTTGTGACTGTGACACATCCGGTGTTCGGTGAAGGTGTGCTTGAAGCAGGACAGGTTTTACGTTCTGATGCCTTTGATCAAAAATATGCCTATGACGGCAAGTTAGGTGTGACGTACAAAAAATCAAAAACGACGTTCCGATTGTGGGCTCCGACTGCTCAAGCGGTCGAACTCGAGTTATACAAGTTACCAAAACAAGCAGCAGCAACAACAAAAGACATCACACAAGAAATCGAGATGAAACGTGGTGACCGTGGCGTCTTTACCGTTACCGTAAAAGGTGATCTCGACGGGACAGGCTACACCTATGAAGTGAAACATGCAAAAGATACGACGCGTGCCGTCGATCCGTATGCGACCGCTGTTGCTGTCAATGGAGATCAAGGTGTTGTCGTTGATTTAAAGGAGACAGATCCGAAACGCTGGACGAAATCGAAGGTGCCGCTCAAACAAGCGACAGATGCCATCATCTATGAAACCCACGTCCGTGATTTGTCGATGTTTGATGTGACCGGTTCAGGCTATGATTCAGGAATTAAGCAAAAAGGGAAGTACCTCGGAGTAGTTGAACGTGGAACACGTTTAATGAAAGATGGCAAGAAAACGAAGACGAAAACAGGACTCGATCACTTAAAAGAACTTGGCATCACACATGTTCAGTTCATCCCAGTCTACGACTTCAATACGGCTTCCGTCGATGAGACGAATCCGTTAAAATCATACAACTGGGGATATGACCCGAAAAACTACAATGCACCAGAAGGCTCATATGCGACGAATCCATATGACCCGAAAGTCAGAATCACAGAGATGAAACAGATGATTCAAGGTCTTCATGACAATGGGCTACGTGCTGTCATGGATGTCGTTTACAACCATATGTTCGATGCCAAAGCATCAAACCTCGATAAAATCGTCCCGGGTTACTATTACCGCTACACAGAGGGTGGCGATTTAGCGAACGGGACGGGTGTCGGCAATGATACAGCGTCAGAACGCCAAATGATGCATAAGTTGATCGTCGATTCCGTCGGGTACTGGGCGAAAGAGTATCATTGGGACGGATTCCGGTTTGATTTGATGGGAATCCATGATACGAAGACGATGAATGCCGTCAAAAAGACGACAACTAAAATCGATCCATCAATCCTTGTTTTTGGAGAAGGGTGGAGCTTGAACACACCACTTCCTGAAACAGAAAAAGCGAACCAGACAAATGCGAAACAAATGCCGGGCGTCGCTCACTTCAACGATAACTTGCGTGATGCGCTTAAAGGAAGTGTCTTTGAAGATACGGATGCAGGATTCATTAACGGACAGACGGGTCTTGAAACCCGCATCAAACGCGGAATCGTCGGTGAGATTGCGTATAACCAAGACATCACGGGATTCGCAGCAGAGCCGAATCAAACCATCACGTATGTGGAAGCACACGACAACCACACGTTGTGGGACAAGTTGAACTTAACGAACCCGAACGATACGGATGCGACGAAAACGAAAATGCACCGCTTGGCGTCAAGCATCCTGTTGACATCACAAGGGACGACGTTCATTCATGCCGGTCAAGATTTCATGCGGACGAAAGGTGGCGACCATAATTCGTATAAATCACCGGATTCCGTCAACCAACTCGACTGGAAACGGAAGATGGATCGTCAACAAGACGTCGATTACATGAAGGGCTTGATTGAAGTCCGGAAAGCGAATCCGGCACTTCACCTCGGATCAGCGAAAGACATCAGACGGTATTTGACGTTTATCGATACGACGGAGCAAGTCGTCGCGTATCAACTTTCAGAAGATGCACCACATCAAAAAGCAGAGTTGTTTGTTGTCCATAACGCAAAACGCGCTGCGGTCAAGCTGACGCTTCCAAAAGGAAAGTGGAAGTTGATCGTCGATGGTAAAACAGCAGGGACGAAAACACTTCGAAATGTTTCAGGCAGCATCACGGTGGATCCACTCAGTTCATTTGTTCTAAAAAAATAACAAGATACAAAAAGGTCGTCCCTACCATGAGTGATTCACGGTAGGGACGACCTTTTTTCATCAAGCGGAAAACTTACGCGTAGCGCTCGTCTTCGACTTCCTTATCTTTTAAGTTACCTTCTTCCGATTTTGCAACGATGACGGCACAAGCAGCGTCACCAGTGACGTTGACGGCAGTCCGCATCATGTCGAGTAGACGATCGACTCCGATGATTAAGGCGATCCCTTCGACGGGAAGATTGACCGACTGGAGGACCATCGTCAGCATGACGAGACCGACTCCAGGTACACCAGCTGTTCCGACTGACGCGAGGACGGCAGTCAAGACGACCGTCGCCAGTTGTCCTGGTGTTAAATCGACATTATAGACTTGCGCGATGAAGACGGTCGCGACCCCTTGCATGATTGCTGTTCCGTCCATGTTGATCGTCGCACCAAGCGGTTGAACGAAACTTGAGACAGATCGTGGTACTTTAAGTTCGCGTTGCGCCGTTTGCATCGCGACCGGAAGAGTTGCGTTCGACGAAGATGTCGAGAAGGCGAACATCATGACGGGTGCAAACTTCTTGAAGAAGAAGAACGGATTCATCTTCCCGATCAAAGAGACGGCAGAACCATATGTGAATAATGAATGGACGATTAATGATAAGACGACGATTGACATATACGCGAACATTGCTTGTAATGATTTAAGACCTAATGAACCAACGGCTGAAGCGATCAAGGCGAAAGCTCCGAGCGGCGCCATTTTCATGACGAGTGTGATTAAGTACGTCATCAAGTCATTGCCTTGTTCGATGAACGAACGGAGCGTTGCTGCTTTTTTACCTAAGAACGTAATCCCGAAACCGATGAAAACGCTGAAGACGATGATTTGGAGCATGTTACCTTCTGCCATCGCCGTGATCGGGTTTGTCGGGAACATCCCGACAATCGTATTGATGATACTTGTATCAGGAATCTCACCGGTTGCCTTTGAGAGTCCTTCAGTCTGGAAATTACCACGTTCGCCCGGTTTGATTAATAAGGCAAGACCAAGTGCGATGATGATCGCAACTGCTGTCGTCGATAAGAAAAACCCGATGGCTTTTCCGCCGACACGACCTAATTCTTTTGGGTTTCCGAGACCCATGACACCGAGGGAAATGGAGAAGAAGACGATTGGAACAACAAGCATTTTAATCAGGTTCAAGAAAATCGTCCCGATTGGTTGTAAGGCATACATATTTAGTTTTTCGTAAATCGTCTTGTCAGGTAGAGCGGCTAGGACAAGTCCTAAGGCGATACCGATGAGAAGACCCCAGATGACTCGTTTTGCTTCTTTCATAAATAATACCAACTCCTTTTTCAGATAACTGTTTATATATTGACACATCTTTCACTGTTTTGACAAAACATTTTAACGATTTTTAGAAAGCGCTTACAAAAAGTGTCACGTTTTTTTAGGTAAAACAGATGAATCTGTTGTAAATAATGGGACGACATGAGACTATAGAAAGGAACAAAAAGGAACATATCCAGGATGTAATGAGAACATGTCAATCAACTATTGACCATTCTGTACATTCCTACTATAATGTTATATGACGTGTCTGACACGTTTCCTTTAGTCGGTAATATCGGAGGGAGGGAAAACTAGTGGAAACTCGTGTACGTAAAAATGAATCACTTGAAGACGCACTTCGTCGCTTCAAACGTGGTGTTTCAAAAGATGGTACGCTTGCTGAAGTTCGTAAACGTAAACACTACGAAAAGCCAAGTGTAAAACGTAAGCTTAAATCGGAGGCTGCGCGTAAGCGTAAGAAGTTCTAACGTTAGAGAGGGTGTATCCTCATGAGTCTTCAAGAGCGTTTGACAGCGGATATGAAGGAAGCCATGCGTTCGCGTGAGAAAGATCGTCTGACGACGATTCGGATGGTGAAGTCGTCCCTGCAAAATGAAGCGATTAAACTCGGTAAGCAAGAATTAACTGATGAGGAAGAGCTAACTATACTCTCACGTGAGATGAAACAGCGCAACGACTCCCTCCGAGAATTCGAAAGCGCTGATCGTCACGACCTCGTCGAGAAGATTCAAGCAGAGATTATCGTGCTCGAAGCTTATATGCCAAAACAACTTTCTCAAGAAGAAGTACAGGAAATCGTTGATGCAGCTATTGCACAGACGGGTGCCTCTGCTCCTTCTGACATGGGTAAAGTAATGGGCGTCGTCATGCCGCAGCTGAAAGGCAAGGCGGACGGTGCTTTGATTAATCGACTTGTTAAACAACAATTAAATTGATCAATTTTGAAGGTGTCCCTCGGGATGCCTTTTTTTATTTGTTTTTTCGACACATATTATCGGAATAATTAGAAAATAAAAGAGTTGTGAAACCTTTTAATGGGTGAAAGCGTATATAATAAGAGTAACAAAGAAGTGTGTTTCAGAAGGGGAGAAGCGTCTGATTCTGATAAAAAGGGGTGAACGGAGTAATGTCTTTTAGCTTAGGGATGATTTTAGCGGTCTTCTTGGTCGGTGTCGTCATGTTGCTGATCGAAATATTCGTCACAGGATTCGGTATCTTTGGAGTTGTGGGTATCGGTGCTGTCCTCGCGAGCCTGATCATGGCTGGGGCGACGGTCGGTCAAGTCGGCCTTGCGATAGGTCTATCCGTATTTTTGTCGCTGGCGGCAGGGTACTGGGCATACCGGAGAATCAAATCCAACCAATCATTATTATGGAGAGGTTTGATTTTGACGGATTCGACATCGTCGGAAAAAGGGTATTTGTCACATGAAGAGAAAGTTCAACTCAATGGCAAGGAAGGTATCAGTTTGACACCTTTACGACCTGCTGGAACGATTGAAATCGATGGGAATCGAATCGATGCAGTGACTGAAGGGAATTTTATCGGCTCTGGTGAGCGAATTATCGTCAAAGAAGTGACACACGGACGCGTCGTCGTTCGAGTCCAAACTACGAAGGAGGAGTCAATCACATGACACCTGAACTGTTAACGGTCCTACTCATATCCGGAGGAGTCTTAATCTTCCTCGCAATTTTCTTTACGCTCGTTCCAATCCCACTGTGGATTAGTTCTTTAGCGGCCGGCGTCCGCGTCTCGATTTTTACACTCGTCGGAATGCGTTTACGTCGCGTCACACCATCTAAAATCGTTAATCCGTTAATCAAAGCCGTCAAAGCTGGCTTAAACTTGAATACGAACCAACTTGAAAGTCATTTTCTTGCCGGTGGTAACGTCGACCGTGTCGTCAATGCGTTGATTGCCGCGCATCGTGCAAACATCGAACTTAGTTTCGAGCGTGCAGCCGCGATTGATTTGGCAGGACGTAACGTACTTGAAGCAGTACAGATGTCAGTTAACCCAAAAGTCATCGAAACACCATTCATCGCAGGTGTTGCGATGAACGGGATTGAAGTAAAAGCAAAAGCAAGAATCACAGTCCGGGCAAACATTGACCGTCTTGTCGGTGGTGCGGGTGAAGAAACAGTCATCGCCCGTGTCGGCGAAGGTGTCATTTCGACAATCGGTTCGTGTCATGATCAAAAAGAAGTGCTTGAAAATCCAGAAATGATTTCACGGACGGTTCTTGCGAAAGGCCTTGATTCCGGTACGGCGTTCGAAATTCTCTCAATCGATATCGCGGACATCGATATCGGGAAAAACATCGGTGCCGTTCTTCAAACGGATCAAGCGGAAGCGGATAAGAACATCGCCCAAGCGAAAGCGGAAGAGCGTCGTGCGATGGCGATTGCGAGCGAACAAGAAATGAAATCGCGTGTCGAAGAAATGCGTGCGAAAGTTGTTGCGGCAGAAGCGGAAGTTCCACTTGCGATTTCGGAAGCGCTTCGTGACGGAAACTTCAGCGTGATGGATTATGCGAATTACCTCAACGTGACAGCAGATACGAAGATGCGCCAGGCAATCGGTGGTCAGTCTTCGCCGAATGACTCACAATAAAGGATGATGTAGGATGGGAAGTTTAATCTGGGTCGGTTTAATGGTGGCATTTGGCGTCATCTCTGTCATTTCTAAAGCGGCAGATAAAAGTAAAGCTAACCAACCGACAAGAACGCCATCAAAAGAGTTTGGGGATTATGTGAAGAACATGGTGGGACAGGCAGAAACGATGACGAAGGATGATGCACCGCCGGCTGTAAAAAAGAAACAGCAACGTCTGCTTCTAGAAGATCGTCGAACGGACATGCAACGGCATACCGATCGTCAACTGGTTTCTAAAACGAGTACGAATATCGGAGAAATCAAGGGGTCAATCGCCGAAGGAGCAATCGGGACGAAAGCGGTCAAGAAAACAGGGATGCAAACGACGCAAGAAGAAGCGCGTCGTGCCATCATTTGGAGTGAAGTCCTCGGTCCACCCGTTTCAAAACGTAAAACGAAAACACCCCATTCATAAGAACAGGTCAGCTTCCTAATTTTAAGGGGGGCTGACCTTTTTAGTCGTTTCAACAAGATGGGTTTTTCTTTCCATCTATTATTAGGAAATGCTAAAGTAGAAGAGAATAGATTTGTGGCGATGACATACTGTTGTCCATCATTAGGAGGCCAATCATAACGTGATATTTAATGAAAGAATTCCATTCGCATTCTCGAATTCAGATCAGACGCAAGCATTCGTTGGACCAAATGATGCGGTGCTTAAAACAATGGAGGCAGAACTTGATGTTCAGCTCGTTCATCGAGGTGATGAATTGATTGTTCAAACAGAAATGGAGGACGCGATTAGACTGGCGACGCAAGTCATCGGCGTTCTCACACAGCTCGTGAATCGTGGGGCAGTTTTAACGGAGCGTGACGCAACAAGTGCAATTCAATTGGCGCGACAAAATCGAGTCGATGAATTACTTGAATTATATGACACCGTCGTTCATACGAATCATAAAGGAAAACCGCTCCGTGCAAAAACGCTTGGTCAAGCACGTTATGTACGCGGAATCGAGAAATACGATTTAACGTTCGGAATCGGACCTGCCGGGACAGGTAAAACGTATTTAGCTGTCGTCATGGCGGCAAAAGCCCTGAAAGAGGGGCACGTGAAACGGCTCGTCCTTACACGTCCTGCTGTTGAAGCTGGTGAAAGTCTAGGTTTCTTACCGGGGGACTTAAAAGAAAAAGTCGATCCTTACCTTCGTCCGTTATACGATGCGCTCCATGATGTGTTAGGCGTCGAACATACAGCGCGCCTATTAGAGCGCGGTGTGATTGAAATTGCTCCACTTGCCTACATGCGTGGACGAACGCTTGAACATGCCTTCGTCATTTTGGATGAAGCTCAAAATACGACAAAAGAACAAATGAAAATGTTTTTGACGCGACTCGGATTTCATTCGAAAATGATTGTTACAGGAGATTTGACGCAAGTCGACTTGCCGCGGGGAAAAACCTCTGGATTGCAAGAAGCTTTGAATTTGCTAGGTGATGTTCGAGGCATTCATTTTGAACACTTCAGTTCTGCTGATGTCGTTCGTCATCCACTTGTCCGAAAAATCATTGATGCGTACAGCCAAGAAATCGGCTGAAACTCAACCATGAAAGTAAGGGGAAGGGGGACTAAGGCATGCGGAAAATAGGACTGTGGGTCAGCTTGCTGACGATTGGATTTTACATCATCGTGTCAACGATGATGTATGTGTCCGTTCGTCCGGAAGCTTTGGCGGCAGAAGCCTTCTCTATCGCGGAAGAAGATATCCGATCTCCTTTGACCATCGAAGACCGTGAAGCGACCAGACAGATTAAAGAAAATACGGTAGCTGCGATTGACAGTCAGTATACGGTCAAAAAAGAATATGCATCGCAACAAATTGATAAGGTGGAACAACTCTTTGCGAGCTTAAAAGGTATAACGAAGGCGGAAGACATCGGACGGATTAAGCAGCGGCTTCGAAATACGGAAGCGGCTGATTTATTGAAAGATGATGAGTTACGTTTGCTTGCGACGTCTTCTACGTCCGTTCGGAGCACCACGCGTGACGCGGTGATTACGGCGATTGAAGAAGCAATGAAACAGCGAATTTCTTCTGAAGACGGAGAGTTAGCAGAAGCGCGTGAGAATGCACGGCTCGACATTGACCGAACACCATTATCTTTTTCATTAAAAGCGGTCAGCAAGGCATTAACGGATCAATTGATTGTCACGAACTACGTGTATGACCCTGAGAAGACCGAGCAATTGCGAAATCAAACGAGCGATAAAGTCGAACCTGTCATCATTTCTGAAGGCGAGGTTATCGTTAAGCGTGGTGAAGTGATTTCACAAGATGAATACCGTCAGCTTAAGCTTGTTGGATTGATCTCAGACCGGAAGTCGTTCAAACCATTGTTAGGAACGTTACTTTTGAGTGGTTTAATGACGTTGCTGTTATATGGATTCATCGCTCGTTCAAATCTTCGGTACGCGAAGATGGGGAAAGTCCGTTTGTTTGGTCTTGTCTATCTTGTCGTGATTTTGCAACTTATCGTGACATACGGAATGGCGTTTTTAGCAGAGGATATCAATCCTGTACTGTACTTGTTGACACCGACGGCATTCGCGGCACTCGTTTTACGAAATTTGCTGAATGAACGAATCGCCTTGGCCAGCACACTCTTTATGGCGCTTGCTGGAACATTTTTCTATAGCACGAATCAAAACTTCAGCTTTAACATTGCGATTTACTTAGTGATCGGCGGGCTCGTTGCGACTTTCTTTTTACAATCGAGCTTATCACGCCGACGGATTTTCTTGAGTAGTTTAGTGATTTCTGCTGCCAATATCGTTATCTTCTTTACCTTCTTATTGATGCGCAGTGGGCAACTCGAACTTCAGGAAACGTTAACTTTAGCGGCATTTGCAATTGCGAGCGGATTATTGAGTGCCATCTTCGCGATTGGTTTGTTACCGTTTTTAGAAATGACTTTCGGAATTTTGGCTCCGACACGGTTATTAGAACTGTTAAATCCCACGCATCCATTATTAAAGAAATTATTGGTCGAGGCACCAGGAACGTATCATCATAGTATGATGGTCGCAAATTTAGCTGAAACGGCATGTGAAGCAATCGGGGCCGATGGATTACTTGCACGAGTTGGTGCTTATTATCATGACCTTGGGAAAACCCGCCGTCCGCTTTATTTCATCGAAAATCAACATGGCCGTAATCCGCACGATCGGTTGACCCCGACCGAATCGGCGCGTGTTATTTTAGCGCATACGGATGATGGAGTAGAACTATTGCAAGAAGCAAAAATGCCAGGGGCAATCGTCGCGATTTGCCAAGAGCACCATGGTACGTCGTTACTCCGCTACTTTTATGTGAAAGCAACGGAGCAAGGTGAAGTCAACGAAGCGGAATTCCGCTACAGTGGACCGAAACCACAGACACGAGAAGCGGCAGTCATCATGATTGTGGATTCGATTGAAGCAGCTGTCCGCTCGATGAAGTCTCCGACTGAAGAGGGGATTCGTGATCTTGTCTCGAAAATCATTCGAGAGAAGATGCTCGACGATCAATTCGCGGAATGTGACATTACGACGCGTGACATTTATCGTGTCGGGGAAAGTGCGTGTCACACGCTTTCGGGATTGTTTCACGAACGGATTGAATATCCTGAATTAAAGAAAGAGGAAACGAAATGAATACTTATATGACTGACGAGGGAAACTTATTGAGCGAGGAACAGCAACGCTTAGTCGAATCGATTCTTATTTATACTGCGAAACAAGAAGAAGTCGAAGTCAATAGTGAGCTGTCCGTCACATTCGTGACGAATGAAGAGATTCGAGAAATCAATCGCGATTGGCGCGGGAAGGATCAAGCGACGGACGTCATTTCGTTTGCGATGGATGAGCTCGGAGAAGATGAAATTGACTTTCAATTACTAGAAGACGAACCCGTTGTGCTCGGGGATTTAATCATTTCCGTCGAACGGTGTCGGGAACAAGCGGCTGAATATGGAAATCGGTTTGAACGGGAACTTGGTTTTCTAGCCGTCCATGGTTTTTTACATCTGTTAGGGTATGATCACATCGAAAAGGCAGATGAAGAAGTCATGACAAAACGTCAGGAGGAAATTCTACATCACTTCGAGTTGTATCGAGGCGAGTTGTGAAGTCCTGGTGGGTTCCGTTTGTCCATGCGCTAGCGGGCATCCGGCAAGCCGTTCGAGAAGAACGACATATGAAAGTTCATTTTGTTCTCGGACTAATCGTCACGATTGCAGCATTTTACTTCCCACTTTCGTCCGTTGAACGTGCCATCTTATTTTTAACGATCGGTACCGTTCTAGGTGCGGAAATGCTGAATACAGCTTTTGAAAGAACGGTCGATTTAGTGACGAAAGAGTGGCATCCGTTAGCCAAGGCGGCAAAAGACATCGCGAGCGGTGCAGTTTTAGTGTTGGCGCTTACATCAATTGTGATTGCACTATGCATCTTCGTCCCATATTTGGTACAATAAGAATCCGGCCTTTTTTGGCCAACAAAGTTGCTAAAAGGGGAAAAATGACATGAAAACAGAACAATTACTCGAACAAGCTAAAATTGCACGCGAAAAAGCGTACGTTCCATATTCGAAGTTCCAAGTCGGAGCTGCTCTCTTAACAAAAGACGGACAAGTCTTCCACGGGTGTAACATCGAAAACGCTGCTTACGGTCTCTGCAACTGTGCAGAGCGGACGGCAGTCTTCTCAGCATGGGCACAAGATGCACGTGAATACGCAGCGATGGCTGTCGTAGCAGACACGGAAGGTCCAGTAGCACCATGCGGACAATGCCGCCAAGTCCTATTTGAAATGTGTGATGCAGATATGCCAATCTACTTGACGAACTTAACAGGTGACGTCACAGAAACAACCGTTGGCGCATTGTTACCAGGTGCGTTCACGAAGGGAGATCTCAATGTTTAAAGAAGGATTTAAATCGGGATTCGTCTCGATCATCGGTCGTCCGAATGTCGGGAAATCGACGTTTTTGAACCGTGTCATCGGTCAAAAAATTGCAATCATGTCAGATAAGCCACAGACGACACGAAACAAGATTCAAGGTGTCTACACAACGGATGATGTGCAGACGGTCTTCATCGATACGCCAGGAATTCATAAACCAAAGCATAAGCTCGGTGACTTCATGATGAAAGTTGCGACAAACGCTTTGCGTGAAGTCGATGCAATTCTCTTCATGATTAACGTGACGGAGCCAAAAGGAAAAGGTGACGATTTCATCATCGAGAAGTTGAAAGGGCTTGATACGCCGATCATTCTCGTCATGAACAAGGTCGACTTGATTCATCCGAATGACATTCCGCCAATCATTGAGTCGTATAAAGATGAATTAGAGTTTGCAGCGGTCGTGCCGATTTCTGCTCTTCAAGGTAATAATGTTGAACCACTCCTCGGTGAGGTTGCAAAACTCTTACCAGAAGGACCGATGTATTATCCGGCTGATCAAGTAACGGATCATCCGGAACGCTTTATTATCTCGGAAATGATTCGCGAAAAAGTCTTACAAAAAACACGAGACGAAGTACCACATTCGATCGCAGTTGCGATTGATCAAATCAAAACACGTGAGGACGGCAACATGGTCGACGTCCACGCGACGATTTTAATCGAACGTGATTCGCAAAAAGGGATCATCATCGGGAAGCGCGGAGCACTTCTGAAAGAAATCGGGTCTGAAGCACGGACGGACATCGAAATGCTTCTCGGAACGAAAGTCTACTTGAACCTATGGGTCAAAGTGCAAAAAGACTGGCGTAACAAAGCCGGACAATTGCGTGAACTCGGCTTCCGCGACGATGAGTATTAAGCGATGATTGATAAGGCGGAAGGGCTCGTATTACGAACGGTCGTGTATGGTGAATCGAATAAAATCATCACGTTGCTGACGCGTGAATACGGAAAGCTCGCCGTCATGGCTCGTGGTGCGAAGAAACCGGGTAGCCGATTTAATGCAGCAAGTCAGCCGTTTATTCGAGCGGTCTATGTCTACCCGAGGTCACGTGGACTCGGTCAATTAAAATCAGCGGATGTCATCACCGGGTATTCACATATCCGGCAAGATGTCCTCTTGATGTCATATGCGATGTACCTGCTCGAACTTGCGGATAAGGCACTTGACGAACGCGTCGCCTATCCGACGCTCTATGATTTATTCGTCGACGGACTGGAGGCGATGGACGAAGGACTTGATCCGGATGTCGTATCGTTCATTGTTGAATTACGCTTGTTGCGTCATCTTGGTATCGCTCCGCACTTAAACGGCTGTACGATTTGCGGGAGTACGGAAGCACCTTTCGCCTTTTCGCTGAACCATGGCGGACTGCTCTGTAAGCGCCATCGTCATGAAGATGAGTATGCCGTATTCTTGCAGGAGTCAGTTGCAAAGATGCTCTATGTCTTTTCCGTCTATGATTTTTCACGGATCGGGACGGTCACGGTCAAGCCGGAAACGAAACGATTACTGCGTCAAATCATGGATGCCTACATGGAACGATATAGTGGACTTCGGTTACGATCGAAGCGTGTTCTCGATCAATTGCTCAACCTTGAGAATGATTGACAGACTACGCGTACGTTCGGTAGAATAAGTGCGGAAGAACTAACTAAACGAACACGATGAGAAAAAGGAGTAGCACCTCCTCTTCATTCAAGCGATTCCAGGATAGTGTGAGCTGGATATGAAACGGGTGTGAACGGCATTTTTGAGTGTTCCCGTAAAAGAGTGGCATGCTACGCATGCAAGTAGGGTGGAACCGCGGGCTTGTCTCGTCCCTATGTACAACCATGTTGTACATAGGGACGTTTTTGTGTTTCCTTATAAATTTTGGAGGTGGATCTCTTGAAAATGACAGTACAAGACATGATTTTGACGTTACAGAAATTTTGGGCGGAACAAGGTTGTTTGACGATGCAAGCATATGATGTAGAAAAAGGTGCCGGGACGATGAACCCGATGACATTCTTACGGAGCTTAGGACCAGAACCGTGGAACGTTTGTTATACAGAGCCGTCACGTCGCCCGGCTGACGGACGATACGGGGAAAACCCGAACCGGTTGTATCAACATCATCAATTCCAAGTCATCATGAAACCGTCTCCTGACAACATTCAGGAACTCTACTTACAAAGTCTAGAACTCCTCGGGATCAATCCGCTTGAACACGACATTCGTTTTGTCGAAGACAACTGGGAAAACCCGACGTTTGGTGCAGCAGGTCTTGGCTGGGAAGTCTGGTTGAACGGGATGGAAATCACGCAATTCACATATTTCCAGCAAGTCGGTGGAATTGAGTGTAATCCGATTGCAGTGGAAATCACGTATGGTATCGAGCGTCTCGCGTCGTACATTCAAGATGTCGAAAGTGTCTTTGATTTAGTCTGGACAGACGGGTTCCGCTATGGCGATATCTTCTATCAACCAGAATTCGAACATTCCAAATATACGTTCGAGACATCAGATGTTGATTTGCTGTTCACATTGTTTGATCAGTATGAAAAAGAAGCGAACCGGGCGCTCGATGAAAACCTCGTGTTCCCGGCATATGACTACATCTTAAAATGCTCACATACCTTTAATTTGCTCGATGCAAAAGGAGCGATTTCCGTGACGGAACGGACAGGATTCATCCACCGTGTCCGGAACATGTCGCGCCGTTGTGCTCAAAGTTTCATCGAAGAGCGGGAACGTTTAGGTTTCCCATTGATTAAATCGAAAGCTGGTGAATCACATGCATGAATTATTACTTGAAATCGGTCTCGAAGAAATGCCGGCACGCTTCGTCTTGCAGTCTGAAACACAACTGAAGGAACGTGTAACGACATTTTTGACAGAAGTACGGATTACATTTGATACAGTCGAAGCCTTTTCAACACCGCGCCGTCTCGCTGTTCTCGTTAAAGGAATCTCGGAACGCCAAACGGATTTGGAAGAAACGTTAAAAGGACCAGCTAAACGAATCGCGCAAGATGCGGACGGGAACTGGACGAAAGCGGCGGAAGGATTTGCTCGTGGAAAAGGATTGACGACAGATGATCTATTCCTTGGTGAAGAAAAAGGAGTCGAATACATCTATGCGACGCGTAAGGAAGCAGGACAAGAAACAGCGACGTTATTGACGGGGCTAAAACAAGTCATCGAAGCGATGAACTTCCCGAAAAACATGCGCTGGAGTACACAACCGCTCCGTTACATGCGTCCAATCCGTTGGTTGATTGCCTTACTTGACGATCAAGTCATTCCGTTTGAAGTCGCATCAGTCGAAACAGGACGGACGTCACGTGGGCATCGTTTCCTCGGTCAAGACATCACGATTTTACGACCGAATGCGTATGTTGAAGCATTGGCTGGTGAGCATGTCATCGTCAGTTATGCAGCACGCCGCCAGATGATTGAAGAACAAATCGAAGCACTAGCACAATCAGAACAATTCGAAGTGCCAATCGATGCGTCACTGCTTGAAGAAGTAACGAACCTCGTCGAATATCCAACTGCCTTATTCGGTGCGTTTGACGAAGCGTACCTTGAATTGCCGGAAGAAGTCTTAATCACGACGATGAAAGAGCACCAACGCTACTTCCCTGTCAAACGTGACGGCACGTTACTGCATTATTTCGTGACGGTGCGTAACGGGAACGCGCAACACATCGAGAACGTCGCCCGCGGAAATGAAAAAGTCATTCGTGCCCGTCTTGCCGATGCGCAATTCTTCTACGAAGAAGATAAGAAAGCGGATATCGACGCACAGGCAGCCCGTCTCGACAAAATCGTCTTCCATGAAAAACTTGGAACGACAGGTGAAAAAGTTCGCCGCGTCCGTGAGATGGCGCTTGCGCTTGCCGACCGCTTCTCAGCCGACAGAACGAAAGTCGATCGTGCCGGTCATATCTATAAATTCGATCTCGTCAGTCAGATGGTCTATGAGTTCACGGAGCTCCAAGGTTTGATGGGCGAGCGGTATGCCAACATGAAACAAGAAGATAAGGAAGTCGCAGCAGCGATTCGCGAGCACTATATGCCACGCTTCGCTGGAGATGAAAGTCCGGCGACACCAACCGGGACGCTACTTGCCGTCGTCGATAAGTTGGACAGCGTCGCTGGCTTCTTCGGTGTTGGTATGATTCCAAGCGGTTCTGCCGATCCGTATGCGTTACGCCGCCAGGCTCAAGGAATCGTTCAAATCCTCGCGGACCGTACTATTCAAATGACACTCGTTGAACTGATTGATTTCGTCGTGACAGCTCAAATTAAAGCAGGTCTTTATCAGGCAGATGCAGAATCAGTAAAAGTGGCGATGCAAGAATTCTTCAGTCAACGCCTCAAGTTCCGTTTGTCGGAAAAAGGCTATCGTCATGACGTCGTTGAAGCAGCACTTCAACTTGACATGACGGTTGGAGCGAATGAAAAACGAGCAGCAATGCTTGAAGCGGCGACGCAACGGGACACATTCAAGAAAACAGTCGAACAGTTGAGTCGTGTACTCAACATCTCGAAAAAGGCGGAAACGGTCGTCACTATCAATCCGGAGCTCTTTGAAAATGAAGCGGAACGTACTTTACATGAACAAATCGAACAGGTCATTCCTCAAGTCGCAGCGGCAGTAGAGCAATCTGATTTTGAAACAGCGATGGGCGCACTTGAATCAACGGTTCCAGCCATTACAGCCTATTTTGATGGGACGATGATCATGGCAGAAGACGATGCGATTCGAGCGAACCGTTTAAGCGAAATGAAACGTTTCGCGGACGCGATTCAAGCGGTCGCACGATTCAATGCACTCACTTTAGTGTAAACAAAGGACGGATGAGCCGATGAAGTTAAATGAACGGCAGAAAAAGATACTCCAAATCGTCAAGGAAAATGGTCCGATCACAGGAGAGCAAATTGCGTCCGAGCTCTCCTTGACGCGGGCGACATTACGACCAGACCTTTCGATTTTGACGATGACAGGAATGCTCGAAGCGCGTCCGCGCGTCGGGTATATGTAT
Source organism: Exiguobacterium oxidotolerans JCM 12280 (assembly GCF_000702625.1). Classification (NCBI taxonomy): domain Bacteria; kingdom Bacillati; phylum Bacillota; class Bacilli; order Caryophanales; genus Exiguobacterium; species Exiguobacterium oxidotolerans. The sequence continues at coordinate 2,464,667 of NZ_JNIS01000001.1, forward strand.
GTTGGTAAAAAGAACGCCTCGATGCTTCATGAGAAACTCGACACGTTGACAGTCGGTGAGTTCATGTCGTCTGCTAAGGTGATTCATGAGAGTATGACCGTTTACGACGCAATCGTTCACTTATTCTTAGAAGATGTCGGTTCGCTCTTCGTCGTTGGCAATGACCATGCACTCGTCGGTGTCTTATCGCGAAAAGACTTTTTACGAGCTGCGATCGGGAACCAAGAACTCGATTCATTGCCCGTTAATATCATTATGACGCGGATGCCGAACTTGACAGTATGTGAGAAAACGGAAACATTGATCGGAGCCGGGATGAAGTTGATCGAAAAACAAATCGACTCGATGCCTGTCGTTGAAAACAGTGATGGCATCCTGAAAGTCGTCGGACGGATGACGAAGACGAACATGACGAAAGTACTGGTCGCGTTAGCAAGAGATGAAGAAATTTAAGAGGAGGCTCACAGATGAGACAACGTATTTATGTAGTCAGTGATTCAGTGGGTGAAACGTGTGAACTTGTTGTTCGTGCAGCAGCGATTCAATTTCCGGAGCGGGCGATTGAAACGGTCCGGATCCCATTCGTCGATGACGATCAAGTGATTTATGATCTCGTCTTGCATGCGAAAGAAGAGCGAGCGACGATCGTTTATACGATCGTCCATGCGAAGCACCGTCGTTTGCTTGCGGAGACGGCGAAGGCCCACGAAGTCGAAGCGATCGACTTACTTGGACCGCTGCTTGATACGATGGAAGACCGACTCGGGATGCAACCGAAAGAAGAGCCAGGGTTAATTTATCGTTTGGATGAGGAATACTTCCGGAAAATCGAAGCCGTCGAATTCGCCGTGAAGTATGATGACGGTCGGGATCCACGTGGCATCAAACGGGCTGATATCGTCTTGATTGGTGTCTCACGAACGTCGAAGACTCCTCTCTCACAATACCTTGCTTTGAAACGGTACAAAGTTGCGAATGTTCCTCTCGTCCCGGAATCCGTACCACCAGAAGAACTTTTCGATATTCCGAAAGAAAAGTGTTTCGGATTATTGATTTCTCCTGAGAAGTTGATTGATATCCGGATGGAACGGTTACGTTCGCTTGGTTTGAAACCGGAAGCCGCCTACGCACAAATCGATCGCATCAATCGTGAACTTGATTATGCGAAAAAATTGTATGAGCGGATTGGGTGTCAAATCATCGATGTGACGAATAAGGCAGTTGAAGAAACAGCGAACTTGATTTTGACGGGAATTTCAGGAAAGGCGCATGACTAGTCAAGAAAGTACTTGCGTAGTATACTAGTCTAGCTGATAAATGAGATGATGCAATTTTTCCAATGAAACGGAACGAGTATTCGTTCCGTTTCATTGCGGGTATATACAAAAGAGTTCAAAAAGAGGAGGTGGGACGATTGAAAAGAATTCCGGATGAACTGGTCGATCAAGTTCGCCAAGCGACGGATATCGTTGAATTAATCTCTGAACGTGTAGAATTAAAAAAACAAGGGAATCGGTATTCAGGGTTATGTCCATTTCATTCAGAAAAATCTCCCTCTTTTTCGGTCTCGCCTGATAAGGGAATGTATTATTGTTTTGGTTGTGGAGCGGGTGGAAACGCCATCACCTTCGTCATGGAAACGGAAGGAATGAGTTTTCCGGAAGCCGTCTCGAAACTCGCTGATCGAACGGACGTGACATTACCGGAGTTCGAACGATCTGATCAGACTGAATCGACACCAGATCAAGAAAAGAAATACCGGATGCGTGAAGCGCATCGAATCGTTGCTGATTTGTACCATGAAGTCATGTTACAGACAGCCGCTGGTGACGCCGGTCGTGAATATCTCGAAAAACGGGGGATTGGCGAATCGGCGATGCGTGAATTTAAACTGGGATATGCTCCAGACCAAGAACGTTTTACAGTCGACTCCTTGACCCGGCGTAATTTTGACTTGGATGAAATGGTGGAAGCTGGATTGATTTCTGTAGGTAGAGATGGCGATTATCGCGATCGATTTAACGGCAGGGTCGTCTTTCCGATTTCAGATCGTGATGGCACGGTTGTTGGATTCAGTGGACGTTCCATTGATGGAAGAGACCCGAAGTACGTCAATACGGCAGAGACACCGCTCTTCAATAAAAGTGAATTACTGTTCGGTTTTGCACAAGCACGGGGCGCGATGCGTAAAAATAAACAAGTTGTGCTCGTAGAAGGCAATTTAGATGTTGTACGAGTCGCTCAAGCGGGTATATCCTATACCGTAGCCTCTTTAGGGACGGCTTTAACTCCTGTCCATGCACAAAATCTTGGACGGATCGTCGATGAAGTCATTATTTGCTATGACGGAGACAAAGCCGGTCGGGCAGCGACGATTAAAGCATTACGTCTTCTTGAAGATGTTGCGGTAGATTGTTCCGTCATTCGGCTACCGGATGAAGAAGATCCGGATTCGTACATCGGAACTCACTCCGAAGAAACATTTATTCGTCTAGTGGAACAAGAACGGGTTTCAAGTCTTGAATTCAAATCTTTTTATTTTCGTCAAGGAAAAAACTTGCGATTAGAAGGAGAACGCGTTCGATATATTGAAACTATGCTTGAGGAGATTAATCGGACAACGAATCCTCTGCTTCGAGATATTTATCTTGGTAAGCTAGCGGAAGAATTCCAGTTATCGAAAGAATCGTTATTGTCACAAGTGAAACCGTTACAAGCACCTACAGTAAAGCAGGAACGTCGCGTCGAACGACAAACGAACGTCGCAGCACCTCAAGACCGAACATTTACGAACTGGAAGCGGGCAGAACGTTTTTTACTTGCTTACATGATTCGGTCAGAGGAGGTTGGAATGGAAGTCCGAGATCAACTCGGAGTCGATTTTAATGATCCGGCGCATCAGCTGATCGCCGGTAAATTATATGAGTTTTATGGAGCAGGTGCTCCGGCAAATCCGGACCGCTTCTTGACGATGTTACAAGATGCATCGCTTCAACGAATCGTCGCCGATTTAGAGTTTATGCTCATGCCGGAGTACGATCCGGATTTGTTGAGTCATTATATACGCGCCGTTCAAAATGAACGACAACGACGGACACTCGATGAAGAGAAGTCACGTTTGAATCAACAAACAGATATCCGTGCTCAAGCGGAACTAATGCAGGCAATCATCGAACGGAAACGACGCTTAAAAGATCGATGACCTGTTGCATGATGTGGAAGGAGTGTATGGTTCGATGGCAGAAAAAGCAAGATCAGAAGCAGAAATACTCCGTCTCGCGAAGGATGAACTAATCGCGCTCGGACATAAAAATGGGGAACTATCGCATCAAAAAATCGAAGATAAGCTCAGCTCATTTGAATCGATGGATGCGCAACAATTTGAAGAGTTTCTTCAATTGTTGGAGACTGAAGGTATCAAAGTAAACAACGATGGTACGGGTGACGATAAAGAAGAGGCGGATTTAAACGATCTCTCTGTCCCACCAGGTGTTAAAATCAATGACCCTGTCCGGATGTACCTGAAAGAAATCGGTCGTGTCGATCTCTTGAATGCAGAGGACGAAGTCGAACTGGCAAAACGAATTGAACAAAACGATGAAGAAGCGAAAAAGCGTCTTGCTGAAGCGAACTTACGTCTTGTCGTCTCGATTGCAAAACGTTACGTCGGACGTGGTATGTTGTTCCTCGACTTAATTCAAGAAGGAAACATGGGATTGATTAAGGCGGTCGAGAAATTCGATTATACAAAAGGATATAAATTCTCGACCTACGCAACATGGTGGATTCGTCAGGCAATCACCCGCGCGATTGCTGACCAAGCGCGTACGATCCGGATTCCGGTTCATATGGTCGAGACGATCAATAAATTGATTCGTGTTCAACGTCAGCTCCTACAAGACTTAGGACGTGAACCGACGCCTGAAGAAATTTCAAAAGAGATGGAAATCACACCTGAGAAAGTGCGTGAGATTTTAAAAATCGCTCAAGAACCGGTGTCACTCGAAACACCAATCGGGGAAGAGGACGATTCGCATCTCGGTGATTTCATTGAAGATCAAGACGCAACGGCGCCGCAAGACGCAGCTGCGTATGAATTATTGAAAGAACAACTTGAAGATGTCCTCGATACATTGACGGACCGGGAAGAAAATGTATTACGTCTTCGTTTTGGTCTTGATGATGGTCGGACACGGACGCTTGAAGAAGTCGGTAAAGTATTTGGTGTTACGCGTGAGCGGATTCGTCAAATTGAAGCGAAAGCTTTACGTAAACTTCGCCACCCGAGTCGTTCAAAACGTCTGAAAGACTTCTTGGATTGATTTTAAAAGTGTGAAGAAAATATGAAAATTTGGTGAGAAGGAAGAAAAAGTTTTGTTTTTTTCTTCCTTCTCTGTTTTATTTACAGTAGAATAGTAACGGGGAATACCATTCAGTCACCAACTTGGTTGGGTATAGAATATGGGGGGAAATCCAAATGCGTAATCCATTAGTACCGTTCGCAGCGATTGCGATCATCGCAATCATTGCCATGATTTCATTGTCATACTTTGGCGTAGATCAGGCGAAAGAAGCTGAAAAGGGTCCATCAACAGCTGAAATGAAGCCAGAAGATCTATTTGCATCAAAAGGATGTACAGGATGTCACGGCGGCAATCTCGAAGGCGGAGCAGGTCCGAACTTAACTAAAGTCGGTGCGAAGCTTAAAGAAGAAGAAATCAAAGACATCGCTATGAATGGTAAAGGGCAAATGCCTGGGGGTCTTGCTAACGACGAAGAAGCCACTGTTTTAGCGAAATGGCTTGCAGAAAAGAAATAAGTCAAAAACATCTGTCTCTTCTCCGAGATAGGTGTTTTTTTCTTGTGCGAATTTGGGAAAAGCCATACAGCACGGTATTTCTTTTTTTGGCTAAGTCAGCTATTTTAAAAAGAGATGGATTTGAAAGAGGAAGGATGACATACATTGCAAACACACGTTACATTAGATCAACGATTAAAAAAAGTAGTCTCATATATTCCCCAAGGAGCAGTCCTCGCGGATATTGGTTCCGATCACGCATTCGTCCCGTGTTATTGTATCCAACAAGGCTTAGTCGAACGTGCCATCGCAGGCGAAGTCAATGTGGGGCCGATGGAAGCGGCACAAGGGCAGGTCGCGCTTGTTCAATTAGATGAACAGATTGAAGTACGTCTCGGGAGCGGTTTGACGGTTCTCGCTCCAGGAGAAGTAACGGCTGTGACGATTGCTGGCATGGGTGGAACACTCATCGCAACGATTTTAGAGGAAGGGAAGGCGCATTTATCGGGCGAAGAACGCTTGATTCTTCAACCGAACGTCGATGCTGTCGATGTTCGAAAATGGTTACTTGAACATGGATATGCGTTACTATCGGAAGCCATCGTTAAAGAGAATGGAAAGATTTACGAGATTCTCGTTGCAGAAAAAGGAGAAGAAATGATTTACGCAGAGGACGTGGACATCCGGAAGTGGGAATTGTTATTTGGACCACAACTCATGCGGGAAAAAGCACCTGCTTTCATTGAAAAATGGCAAGCGGAACAACAAAAGCGTCAATTTATTTTAGAACAAATGCAGCGTGGGAATGACTCGGAGCTCCTCCAAGAAAAAATCACGACGATCCGCCGCTTAATCGAAAAAATGAAAGAGGTGACGAGCTGATGGCGAACGGTCAATTGATTATCGAACAGTTTGAAGCATTTTCACCGAAAAAATTTGCGATGCCAGGGGATCCGATCGGTCTACAAATCGGTACGCTGAATAAAGACGTGAAGCGTGTCATGGTGACGCTTGACGTCTTGGAGTCGGTCGTCGATGAAGCAATTGAAAAAGGCATCGATTTAATCATTGCCCATCACCCACCGATTTTTAGTAAATTAGCGCAAGTCAACGATCAATCGGCGACCGGTAGAATCGTCATGAAGTGTATCGAACATAAGATTGCCGTTTACGCGGCGCATACGAATCTTGACGTAACGCAAGGCGGCGTTAATGATTTGATGGCAGAAGCCATCGGACTGACCGACACAACGGTTTTGGCACCTACATTTGAAAACGCGGTCTATAAGCTTGTTGTCTTCGTTCCGCAAGAAGCCGTACAACAGGTATCAGAAGCGCTTACGAAGGCAGGAGCAGGACAAAACGGTGCTTACAGCGCTTGTCAGTTCCATAGTGTAGGGACTGGGCAATTTAAACCTGAGACTGGGACAGTACCTTACATTGGCAATATCGGACAAGTCGAACGAGTTTCTGAAGTCCGAATTGAGACGATCGTTACGGAACTGAATCAAAAACAAGTGATTCGTGCGATGAAAAAAGCGCATCCCTATGAAGAAGTCGCTTATGATATCATGCGCCAGGAGCAAACAGCTGAGCCGTTAGGGCTTGGGAGAATCGGTTACCTCGAACAACCGGTGTCGTTACGTCAGTTCGCAGAGCATGTTCGTGATGTGTTCGGTGTTGAAAACCTGCGTTTTGTTGGAGAAGCGGACCGTCTGATAAAAAAAGTCGCCGTACTCGGTGGAGACGGCAATAAACATGTTTCAACAGCGGCGTTTGCTGGGGCGGATGTCCTCGTGACGGGCGATCTGTACTTCCACGTCGCCCATGATGCAATGGCGCTCGGCTTAGCAGTCGTCGATCCTGGACATCACGTCGAGTCAGTCATGAAACAAGGCGTCGTCAATGAGCTGAAGAAACGTTTTGAGGAACGAAAAATCCGCGACGTCGAATTGGTCGTCTCGACGGCAAACACGAATCCATTCAAATTTTTATGAACGCAAAAAAACCGTACTGCACTTTAAAGTGCAGTACGGTTTTTAGCGTGTAGACAAAGTGATATCGGAAGATAAAAGCGTCTTTTTTCGTTGTTTTCCTCGGGCGAGGCGCAAGCCATTGCTCCTTGGTCCTCACGGCCAACGAGCAGGGTCTTGCCTGCCTATGAACGTGCGTTGAAAACGTACTTTTCCCGTAGGAGTCAACGAAACATGACGCTTTTTAGGTGTCTATTACAAGATTTTTACTTTTGGTAAAATCCGACGCAATTCAAGAAATGGTGTTTTATCATGTGTGCTGATATCAGCTGGGTCATACTGCTGTAAGAAATCGATGACTTTTTTCGTGATTGGTGTTGGTGTAGAAGCCCCTGACGTGACACCGACTTGATTCACGCCTTCGAGCCATGTTAAATCAAGTTCAGTCAAATCACCGATGCGGTGAGCTGGCGTACCTGCGATATCAAATGAAACTTGTGCCAAACGGTTCGAGTTGTTCGAACGTGGATCGCCGACGACGATCACAAGATCACAATCGCCCGCTTGATCGGCGACAGCTTCTTGACGGACTTGCGTCGCGTTACAAATTTCATTATGGACTTCGACGTGCGGGTACTTTTTACGGACATGTTCCATTAAGGCCTGGACATCCCACTGACTCATCGTCGTTTGATTCGTGACGATGATTTTTTTTGTTGATAAGTGGGCAGGTAATGCTTCGATGTCTTCGACTTTTTCAATCAAATGGACATGTTCCGGAGCGACGCCAACTGCACCTTCTGGTTCCGGGTGTCCGTGTTTTCCGACGTAGATGACTTCATAGTCATCAGCGACGACGGTCCGGATTAAATCATGTGTGCGCGTGACATCAGGACATGTCGCATCGACGACTGTTAATTTTTTTTCAGCAGCGCGTGCATAGACGGCAGGTGAAATTCCGTGTGCTGTAAAGATGACCGTTCCTTCTTTAATGGTTTCGAGTGCTTCAAGACGATCAGGACCATCTACTGTCAAAACACCCATTCGTTCAAATTCATGTGTAACGTGCGCATTATGGACGATCATACCGAGAATATGGATAGGTCGTGGCAAATTTTCATTCATTGCGGCTTGTTGCGCTAACTTCATCGCGTCAACGACACCATAACAATAACCACGAGGGCTGATTTTTTTTACTAACATAAGTGTTGATTCTCCTTTAGCGTAGAAAGAATGATTAGTTAGAGTGTACCATTGATTGCAGATGATTGAAAATAGAGGAGTCTATTCAGGAGCGATAACATGATATACTAATTGAGTTGTAAAAATCATGGAGAAGGAGGCTATACGTTGGAGACAAAAAAGATGATGCGGTCTTACTTTTTTCAAATCACCGCTGTTTTGTTCATTCTAATTTGTCTGGTCATCGCGGCACTTGCTTTCACGGCTGACCGTGTGACGATTTCACGGGTTGAACAGCAAACGGAAAAACAAAGTGAAAACAGTGTTGAGGTCTCGAGTAACGCGCTCCGTGATAGTATCGGGAATTTACATGAAGAAATCATGGGTCTGCAAGTGAATGTCAACAATATGAATGAATTAGAACGAGTCGTTCGCGAAACGAACTTACTCGATATCGATACGGGGTTTAAGAGTTTTTTCTACTATGATTTAAAGACTAAAAAATTCACATGGTTTTCGAGTGAAGATCGACGCATCAAAGATTCAAAGATTCTAGAAGATGATGATTTTCTTCAAGCCTTAACGAGTACAGACTTTCATATGAGTAAACGGTATCCGTTGCAGTCGGATTATCTTACGTATATGTATGTTCCGGTTCGTAACGGCAGTGAACGGGTTGGGATTTTTGGTGGTGGATTAAGTCTGATGAATTCACTTGTCTTTCGAAATTCACTCGAATCGTTCGACGACGAAACGATGGCCTATCTTTTTAACAGTAAAGGAGAGCCACTCGCGACGTCACGAAACCTCGTGACCGACAAAGAACGTGTCTTGACTCAAAGTGTCGTCGACCGGGCATTTCAAACGGTAGAACCATACGATATCTTCAGTACGAACAAAGACATGTATTATTTTGCACGTGATTTAAAAGTGACGGATTGGAAAATTCTTGTTCGGACACCCCGGAGTGTCTTTTACGAACCGGTGTATACGACACGACAACAATACCTTGTCATCGCAGCGTTGACGCTCGTCCCAGTCTAATCGTAGGGTACCTCATGTCACGTCAACTGACGGCCCCCTTACTCGAGCTCGTACAAAAAATCGAAAAAAGCACGACGCCACAACCGATTGAACTAGAACGCTCGGGGTCGAACGAAGTAAAAACATTAGTGTCTGCTTACAATGAGTATGCCCAGCGGATGGAAAACGCGCGAGTCGAACAATTGAGTCAACAACAAGCGATGTTGCACCAAAAAAAATTAGCCTCGCTCGGTCAGCTCGCGGCAGGAATCGCGCATGAAATCCGCAATCCATTGACGCCAGTCAAAATGACGCTCCAACTTTTGACGGAGCAAGAGAACAATAGTCCAGAAATGTTGGCGTTAGCCTTGTCAGAACTAGATCGTGCCAATGCAATGATTGAGACGATGCTCGACCTCTCTAAAGGTGGAGGGGAAGTATTAAAGATGTCGATGATTGACATGAATGAATTCATGAAAAAATTTAAATTCATCATGGAAGCAGAAGCGCGTTTACACGCCGAGACATACGCAGAAGCCGCAGATTGTAAAATTTATACGCCAGCGCATATGCCGAATCTCTATGCCTCTGAAAATGGATTGTCACAAATCTTGTCGAACTGTGTTCGTAATGCCTTACAAGCAGTCCAGTCGCGTGGTGCAGATGGGATTTGTCATTTGCATCTACACGTCTACACGAATCAATTCGTCTTCATCGTTCAAGATAATGGTGTCGGCATGACGGAACCCCAACTCGAAACGATTGGGCAAGCCTTTAAGACATCGAAAGCGGATGGAAATGGTTTAGGTCTCTATATGTCAAGTCGCATCGTTCGTGAGCATAATGGGAAAATAGAGTTCGATAGCAAGGTTGGTGTCGGTACGACAGTCCAAATTCACTTACCGCGAGGAGGAGACCAGGATGAAGTTTAATAAGTCATGGTTGCTCGTCCTCTTTGTTTGGACGGCCTCAATCCTGCTGATTTCAAATCTGTTCGTAGGTCAGGAGGAAAATCCTGACCGTGACGTTGTCGCCTTTACGATTGTCAACGATAAACATGAATTCGCCCAACGGTTGATTACAGCGTTTAAAGCTGAGGCGAAAGCAAATAAGTATGAAGCCGTCGTTGCGACGTCACATAACTCCCGCATCAGTGAACGCGAGCAAATTCGTGAATTCATCAAATTGAAGGTCGACGCAATATTTATCACGACGTTTGACGATGTTTATATTACGAGCGCATTAGAAGAAGCAGAACAAAATGGAATTCCCGTTTTTGCGATTGACCGGTTGATTCGATCTGATGCAGTCGTCAGCTCGGTGACGTCGAACAATCAGATGATTGGTGAACAACTTGCTTCATATGTCAAAAACGAACTGATTAGACGAAATGGAACTGCAACAGGAAAAGTCGTTGAAATTACGGGAACGACGAACGTATACACGACGAATGAACGGCATACTGGATTTGTTAAAGGAATCGTGACAGAACCCGGGATATCGATTGTCAATTCAGCAAGTGGTGACTATGATCCGGTGACATCAGAACGCGTCATGCGCCGGATCATCGAGTCCGGCACGGAATTCGATGCGGTCTACTGTCACAATGACGATATTGCGTTAGGTGTGCTCGAAGCCTTGAAAAAAGCAGACATTTCCGGAAAAATAGTTGTCGGAATCGACGGGAATCGTGCTATATTAGAAGCTGTTGACATGAAATCGATGGATGCGACGGTTGTCCAGTCCGCTGAAGAGATGATGCAAGTCGCCTTCAGCGCGTTGAAGCTTCATACGAAAAATAAAAAAATTCCAGATCGTTTCTATACGTATTCTTATCTGTATGACGGTAGTAGACCCATACCCATGTTGAACTAAGTAAATAGATGATAAAAGTGACACAATCACTTTTAGTTGTTTAAGCAGGAGAAAGGAAGGTGACGAAGATGAATGGATTTACCCATTTTGATTTGCACCCGTTCGTCGTCGAAGCACTCGAAGACGCACGTATTAAAAAACCAACGGATATTCAATCACGGATTATTCCGGCTGCCCTTAAGGGTCGCGATATCATTGGTCAATCACAAACTGGAACAGGGAAGACATTGTCATTCCTCTTACCGATGGTTCAAAACATCAATCCAGAATTACAAGAAATGCAAGCGATCATCGTTGCACCGACACGTGAATTAGCATGGCAAATCCACGAAGAATTAAAATCAATTCTCGTGAAGAACCCAGACTATATCAAAACGAGCCTCATCACAGGTGGGATGGATCGTGAACGTCAAATCGGGCGCGTCAAAGTTTCACCACAAATCGTCATCGGAACACCGGGACGGATTTTAGACCTCTTTAAAGAGCAAGCGTTAAAACCGCACTTCGTCAAAAACTATGTCATCGATGAAGCCGATCAAATGCTCGATATGGGCTTCTTGCCTGAAGTGGACCGGATTGCCCAAGCGCTTCCTGAGAAACTTCAGATGATGGTCTTCTCAGCGACGATTCCTGAGAAACTTCAACCGTTTCTCAAGAAGTATATGAACAACCCACGTTATGCACATGTTGATCCAAAACAACAGACGGCGAAAAAAATCGTCCACCATACGGTTCCCGTCAAGCACCGTGATCGTTCAGACTTAGCGTTGAAATTAGCAAAAGCACTCAATCCGTATATCTGTCTCGTCTTTACGAACACGAAAACAGAAGCGATTGAACTTGAAGCATCATTCCTTGAAGCAGGCTTGAATGTCGGTTCACTCCACGGTGACCTACCCGCACGACGCCGGAAACAAGCAATCAAAGAAATCAATGAAGCGAAATTCCAATACGTTATCGTAACGGACTTAGCAGCACGCGGCATTGATATCTCGGGTGTCTCGCATGTCATCAACCACGGGATTCCGAAAGATCTTGATTTTTATGTGCACCGTGTCGGCCGGACGGGTCGAGTCGACCAAGAAGGACTTGCGTACACGTTGTTTGAAGATCATGAGAATGGTTCAATCAACCGCCTTGAAGACCGTGGCATCGAATTCATCAACGTCGATGTCAAGAGTGGTCAAGTCAGCGAAGTCAAAGAACGTCGTCGTGCGAAACCACACATGAAGACGGCTGTCTCGAAAACGGCACATAGCCGTTTATCAGGTGAAGCGGCTAAAGCGAAAAAACGCGTCAAACCTGGCTATAAAAAGAAACACCAGTATAAGTTAAAAGAAACAGCAAAACGTGAACGGATTAAAGAACAGCGTGGCGTCGGACGTGCAGAACGTAAGGCAAATGCGAGTAAATCAAAATAAGTCATGTTTCCCTATGGGTGAGAAGAACCTTCTTATCCGTAGGTTTTTTTGTTTTTTTTCCGACATTTGGTACACTGTAGAAAGAGCGAAAGGTGGAATACAGGATGAAAATTGGTTCACACGTCTCCTTATCGGGGAAAAAGATGTTACTTGGTGCAAGTGAGGAAGCGGCTTCATATGGCGCGACAACAATGATGGTGTATACAGGCGCACCGCAAAACACAAGAAGAAAACCGATTGAAGAGCTACGGATTGCAGAAGGATTACAGCATATGGAGGCGAATGGGATTGAAGAAATCGTCGTCCATGCCCCATATATCATCAATCTCGGCAATACGACGAAACCGGAAACTTTTGAACTAGCGGTATCGTTCCTCGGTGAAGAAATCCGGCGAGCGGAAGCACTTGAAAAGGCGCAACATATCGTCTTACACCCGGGTGCCCATGTCGGTGCCGGTGAGGATATCGGAATTAAACGAATCATCGAAGGATTGAACGAAGTCTTATCTGGAAATGAAAAAGTAAAAATCGCGCTCGAGACGATGGCCGGAAAAGGGTCTGAAATCGGGAAGACATTTGAAGAATTGGCACAAATCATTGATGGGGTCACACACAACGACCGTTTGTCGATCTGCCTCGATACGTGTCACGTCCATGATGCAGGATACGATATCGTCCATGATTTAGACGGTGTCCTCGAACGGTTTGACCGAATCGTCGGGATTGATCGTCTTGGTGTCATTCATGTCAATGATTCGAAAAACGTCCGTGGTGCGAAAAAAGACCGTCATGAAAACATTGGCTTTGGTGAGATTGGATTTGATACATTACATCGGATTGTCCATCATGACGCGCTTGCACACCTACCGAAGATTTTAGAAACACCGTATATCGGTTTGGATCCAAAAAAGAAGGTAGCGCCTTACAAAGAAGAAATCGCGATGTTACGTTCAGGGAACTTTGATGCAGAGTGGCGTTTACCGCTCATCGGTACATCCATCTAAACGAGAGAGGTGTTAGTTCGTGTGCCATCTACTAGTCGTTGATGAATCAGATTTTGCTTTACGGCAGGCGGTCGTTCATTATTATGAAACGAAGGAACCCTTTTATTTACCAGCAGATTTAGAAGCGGGTGAAGAAGTTTTTTTAGCGACAAAAATGGGGATAATCGCTTATGCGGAAACGTTGTTCAGTGAGTATACGACACGCCCATCTGATCCTCACTGGCGAGTAGAGGCAGACGGAGTCGAGCGGACATATGCGTGTCTTGATTTAATTAGCGTCGATTTACATCATCCGTTACTTGGCACACCACTGACCGATTTGAAGGTTGAATCGGGGATGGTTCAGGTGAGCGTTCGTCAACGCTTGGTCGAGGCGTGGCAGTACGGGTATTTAGAAACCGACGTTACGACGATTGAGGAAGCGAAGCAACGCAGGCAGGAGAAATTTCATGAGCGGAATCATATCGGTCAGTTAGCGGAAGCTTGCGAACATTGTGGGCAAACAAATCAGTCGATTTTAGAGTGGCATCAGGAAAACAATCAGTTCCTGACGCTCTGTCCTTCATGCCATCGGTTAGCCCATCAAAGGTCTGATTCTTTAACCGATGTTGCCGCAACCTCAGATGAACCGTAAGAAAGTTGATAGTGACAAGATGTTCACACATCGAATCACTATCAGCTTTTTTTATTTTAAAGGAACGTGCTATAATCAATAATGATAATTGTTATCAATGAAAAATGTATTAGATGGGGGAACCATAATGATTGATTTAGCAACGATTCCAATCAACAAACCCGTTGTTATGACCAACTTAAATAAAATCGAGGATCGATTGCGAAGACGTTTACTCGCGCTTGGTTTTTATGAAGGCTGTCCAGTCGTTGTCAAGAGACGGGCGAGCTTTCAAGGTCCTCTGACAATAGAACAAAGAGATCATCATCAAATGATTGCGATTCGTCGCAGCGATGCAAAAAAGATTGAGGTGTATTCACCATGACGCAACGGATTGCTTTACTCGGTAACCCGAACACAGGGAAGACGTCATTATTCAACCGCTTGACCGGATCATATGCCCATGTCGGCAACTGGTCAGGAGTAACGGTGGATAAAAAAATCGGAAAATTACACGGTGGGCGGGGACACCTAGTCGATTTGCCCGGCGTCTACGATTTGGACCCGTTATCGGCCGATGAAGCGGTCGTCGCCCGTTTTTTAATGGAAGAACAATTCGATGCTATGATTAATATCATCGATGCATCGCAGTTAGAGCGGAACTTGCAATTGACGGCACAGCTGCTTGAGATTGGAAAACCACTCCAAATTGGATTGAATATGATTGACGTCGCGATCAATCGGGGAACACAGATTGATGCGAAGGCACTTGCCGCGGCACTTGGGGTAGAAGTATTTCCGATTGTCGCCCGGACTGGAGACGGTTGTGATGTATTATTAACATCACTCCACACAGAAGACGTTACTCCACTGCATATTGACTACGGAGAGGCAACGGAACAGGCGATTACAGCAATTATGGAACAAGCAACGCTGCAATTGAACGAACGCTGGATGGCTGTCCAATACTTGGCTGGGAATCGTGTTTTCGTTGAACACCTGGAGCGACGTTCACCTCCAATTATCGAAATTCGAAAACAACTCGAAGCTCAACTCGGTCGTTTCATTCATGCTCACATTACAGAGTGTCGCCGAAACTGGGCAATCGCGATGCGAGCGAGTGCTGTCGTCGAAGAGAAGACGGATCAAAAAACGTGGACCGACCGGATTGATACAGTCGTTACGCATCCGATTTTCGGGTTACCAATCTTTTTCGCCGTATTGTACGGATTATTTCATATCACATTTAATTGGGTCGGCTCTCCATTATCGGACCTCTTATCGGCCTTCATCGAAGGACCGCTCTCAGCAGGTGTTGTATGGATACTAAGTGTAATCGGGGCATCTGGATTCATCCAAGATTTATTAATTGATGGCGTCATTGCAGGGGTCGGTGGTGTATTAGTGTTTGTCCCGCAAATCTTCGTCTTGTTTTTCTTCATCTCATTTCTCGAAGATTCAGGGTACATGGCTCGCGTCGCAATCGTCATGGACCGTTTCATGCAAATGGTTGGCTTGAACGGAAAAAGTTTTATTCCGATGATCATCGGTTTCGGCTGTAACGTTCCTGGTATCATGGCAGCACGTTCGGTCGAAGAAGAGCGGGAACGACTTGTGACGATTTTCATCTCACCGTTCATGTCTTGTTCAGCACGACTGCCGATTTATGCCGTATTCGCGGGTAGCTTTTTTGCGAGTAATCAAGCATTGATTGTCTTATCACTTTATATTTTAGGGATCGTACTTGCGCTGATTGCGGCAAAAGTATTTTCAAAAATCCTAGCGGCCGAAGATGCGACAAGTCTCTTCATGGTCGAACAACCACCATACCGAGTACCACAATGGTTGACGTTATGGCGGAGTACATGGCAAAAAGGAAAAGGGTTTGTTCGAAAAGCCGGTACGTTCATCTTTGGGGGATCGGTCGTCATTTGGTTACTCGCTTATACGGGACCAGCTGGATTCGATGTCAATATGAATGATAGTTTTCTCGCGATGATCGGTGGAGTGATTGCAATGCTCCTCGTTCCAATCGGCTTCGGGACATGGCAGGCAGGTGCTGCCTTAATCACTGGATTTTTGGCGAAGGAAGTCGTTGTCTCGACGATGGCCATCATCTATGCGGTGAATGAGTCAGAACTCGGTCGTCAGTTGTCAGGGCAGTTCACGCCACTCAGTGCCTATAGTTTCATGGCATTCGTATTACTGTATGTCCCGTGTCTTGCGACCGTCGCCGTCATTCGACGTGAAGTCGGAAGCGCGAAGCTGACGTGGGTTGCAAGTCTCTATGGACTGTTCGTCGCCTATGGTGTCTCCTTCATCATTTATCAAACAGGTCTACTACTCGGTTTTTCATAAGCTTGGAGGGAATTACATGCATCTTGTCGATATCATGATTGGATTGATCATTTTTGGATACGCAGGTTATTCTTTAGTTCGTTTTACGAAAAAGGCGAAAAAGGGAAAATGTGCGACGTGTGAAGTAGAACCAACGTGTAAAACAGCTTGTGATGATGTGAACTGGGATCATGTCATCGCCGAAGCATTGAAGAAATAAAAAAACGTTCGTCTCGTCCTAAAAAAGGGATGAGGCGAACGTTTTTTTGGTTTCATTAAAACGGCCAACGATCGGCAACGAATAGAAATACTTTCATTCCGAGGAAGACACCAAAAATTCCGACGATTGCGGGGAAGACAGGTGGTGCCGGGATTGGTAATTTAAGAGCGGTAAAGACGACACCACAAATGATGCCGGCAAGTAGCGATAATAAAATTTGTTGTAGCATGAGTTCCAGTCCTTTCTTCATATAAAAACGCTTACACTTTCATTATATGAAGATGTCTGACGTTAAACAACATTTATTTTTGAGGTGATTGTGGCTCGAACGAGATTTTATCTTCCTTTCGTTCAATGGCAATCCATTTATGTTCGAGTGGGTTTTCGAATGATGGTTTTGATTTTAATTTGTCGTTCGTATAATGTTGAATCAAGATTTGCGATTCACATGCTTGTTTACCACGCGTGACGTAAGCGTATTCTCCATCCGCCCCTTGTTCCCGTGCTTTGACATTGTCCGCCAGTGTCATCGCGAGGCAATCCTTCAAGTACTCTTTATGATCTTCATCGATGATCGGGAATAAGATTTCAATGCGTTTGCGCATATTTCGTGTCATCCAGTCGGCACTCGAACAGTAAATCAGTTCTTCTCCGTTATGGTGGAAATAAAAGATTCGTGAGTGCTCCAAGTATCGATCGACGACAGACGTGACTCTGATGTTTTCTGAAACACCTTTGATTTGTGGACGGAGACAACAGACGCCACGGACAATCAGTTCGATGCGGACACCGGCACGTGATGCTTGATAGAGCTTCGTGATGATTTCTTTTTCCGTCAAACTGTTCATCTTCGCGACGATTCGACCGTTGCCATGTTTTTTATGAAATTTGATCTCGTCTTCAATCAATGACAAGAATTTTTCAAGCATCGAATTAGGGGACGTGTGGATTGCATTCCATTTCGGTTGTTCCCCGTATCCGGATAACCAGTTGAAGAAGTTTGTCGCATCTTCCGCTAATTGTTCGCGGACGGTCAGTAGACCGATGTCGGTATAAAGTTTCGCCGTTGAATCGTTATAATTTCCCGTCCCGAGATGGACGAAGCGTTGAATTCGTCCTTCTTGGAGACGGACGATCAAGGTGATTTTTGAGTGCGTCTTTAAGTCACTATACCCATAGATGACGTGGGCACCGACTTTTTCAAGTTGTTTTGCCCACTCGATGTTCTTCGCTTCATCAAACCGGGCTTTCAGCTCGACGAGAACGGTAACCTGTTTCCCGTTTTCGACGGCCGTCTTTAAAGCTTTAATGATAGGGGAGTCCCCTGAGACACGGTAAAGCGTTTGTTTAATTGCGAGTACGTTCGGATCATTAGCCGCCTGACCAATCAGACGGACGATTGGATCGAACGTATGGTACGGGTGATGTAACAAATAATCGCGTTGTAAAATCTGATCGAATAAATTTTTCGATTGTTCGAGCGCAGGTGGTTCGACTGGCATGATCGTTTGATAGATCAGGTGGTCGTACTCGACACCAATTTGACTATAAAAGGCGAAAGCGAACGTTAAATCGATTGGACCGTCGACGGCGAAAATATCGCGATCTTGTAAGTCGAGCACGTCGCGTAACATGTTGAGGAGTTCTGTATTGATGGCATTCTTTTGAATCTCGAGACGAATCCCGACCCCCCATCGGCGTTTTTTTAATTCCTTTTCAATCAGTTTCAAAATGTCGTGTGTCCCTTCTTCATGAAACGGGAGATCGGCATTTCGTGTGATGCGAAATGGCATCGCAGACAGAACACGATAACCTTTAAAGAGCGAATCGATGAAGGAGATAATGACATCTTCGAGTAAGATGACGGCCGTCGTCTCTTCATCGTCGACCGGTAAATCGACGAACCGCGGTAAGACGGCAGGGACTTGGACGAGCGCTAAGTTCCGCTTTGAACCATCCTCTGCTTCGAGTGCAGTCGCGATATTGAGCGACTTCGATGATAACATCGGAAAGGGGCGATAGGCATCGACTGCGACCGGCGTCAGGACAGGGAAAACTTGATCACGGAAAAACGCCTTCACATATTCGGCCTGAACTTCGTTTAATTCCTCGTGCTTTAAAAAGAAAATCGACTCTTTCTTTAAAGCAGTACTAATTTCCTTGAATGCCTCATATTGCTGTTCGACGAGCTCTTTTGTTTTCGCGGCAATTGCGCGCAGTTGCTGCTTCGGCGTCAACTGCTGTTTGTTTTCCGGCTTGTTGAACCCGGCGAGGACCTCATCCTTTAATCCACCGACACGTACCATATAAAATTCGTCCAGGTTGGAGCTGAAAATTCCTAAAAACTTCAGTCGTTCCATCAACGGATTTCGTGTATCTAAGACTTCTCCGAGCACACGTTCATTAAACTGGAGCCAACTGATTTCGCGATTATTAAAGTAGTCTGGAGAATCGAATTTCATGAAGAAAGACTTCCTTTCGTTTGCAGTTCAATCGACTGGTCGATGACACGTTCGAGATGTTTTTTTTGTTTTTCGGCTTTTTCGACTTCGAATCCATAATCATGATCACCCGTATCGAGCGTCAGGAGAAGTGCCTCATTTTCAATGTGCAGTTCGACACTGTCGACGGCGCGACGCTCCGTCACGTCGAGGGCATCGGCAAGCTTAAGAAGTGATCCAAGCAAATCAAACCGCTCGATTGATTTATCGGAAAACCAATCTTTAAATGGTTTCAAGAGTTGTTGCATCCGTTTTGACGATGAGTAAGAACTGACGAGGGCGAGCGCAAGGCGATCTTTATGCGTCATGCCTTTCAAGTCCGTATTCGTCAATAAATAAAAGGTCTGGTTCGAACGCGTATCAGGATTGATATACTGTCCGCAGTAAAGCAGACGACTCGCCGAATCAAGTAGTCGCAAATCGGCGGCGCGTTCCGGAATGATGTCGAGTGAGACGAGTTGACGGTAAAGTGATTTAGCAAGGGTGCCAAGATAATTCATCCGGTCGCGATTGACTTTATAATCGCTCTCGAGTTGAAACAGGCTTTCTTCGCGAACGTTCTCAACACGGCGTTGGTTACCTTCATGTAAGTCGTACTCATAGACGAGTCCTTCACGCAAACCGTAGTTACTCATCACGAACTGGTCAGCCTCGATATGTAACGCAAGTTCGTGAATCGCAATCAAGGCAGGTAGGAAGATATCGACGCGATCTTTTGATAACCCTTCAATTTTCCCAAGGTGTTTGGGTGACTTGTCTTCGAGTTCATCTACAAGTTTACCAAGTTCTTTTGTCCGGACTTGATATTGATGGATCCCGTGAAGTGGATAATCGAGAGTCGACTGATGGATGCGGACGAAGTTTCGGGCAGAACCGCCGACGCCGATCAAAGGTAATTTTTTGTCCTTGAGCCATGGTATTTCAGCGAACTGTTCGCGTAAAAATTTGATCAGTTTCTTTTTTTCACCGGACGTCATCGTCTCACCGGAGATAAACTGGCGTGTCAACGTGACGGCTCCGAACGGAAAACTGTGATAGGCGACCATCTCGCGATTTTCGATTAACGTCACTTCCATCGAACCGCCGCCGATGTCGACGGAATAACCATCTGTCAAGAAGGTCGAGTTAATGATGGCGAAATAGCCATAGTAGGCTTCTTGCTCGTCGGATAGGATACGCATCGAAAATGGAGTCGTCTGGTCAACGGTCTCAACGATTTCCTGGCGATTCGTGGCATTTCGAATGGCAGCTGTCGCGACGCAGAACGTTTCTTCGACGTTATGCGTCAAACCGATTTCATGAAACCGTTGGAGTGTGTCAGATAAGATGTCGATGCCCGCTTGATCGAGTGCTCCGTCTTGATCGATATGAGCGGATAGTCGAGCGACCACCTTCACGTTAATTTTTTCGATGTAGCGACCTGAATCGATTGGATGGAAGATGACGTAACGGATCGAGTTCGATCCGATGTCGATGACTGCTAATTCGTTTTTCAAAGATATCCCGACTCCTTTCACATATAGTAAACTGTTCCCGAAACGATACGGTGAGAAACGGGAGTGTATCTTTCTTTATTGTACCTTGTCCTCGACTGAAAAAACGTCAACTCGTGAAAAAGTTACATCAGTTGCAACCGTCAGAGGGCAGGGCTATAATGGAAAAGTTGATAAGACGTAATTATTCCGTTTTAAAAAACGGAAGGAGTGAAGCCAAATGAATGAACCGATTATTGAGATTAATCAAGTAACGTATGATTACCCGGATCGCCGTGTATTGAACAATGTGTCATTCACAGTCGAGCAAGGACAATTTCTCGCCATCGTTGGCGAAAATGGATCCGGGAAGTCGACGTTAATTAAATGTATGCTTGGGTTGTTGAACCCAAAAGGATCGATTCGCCTGTTCGGACAAAATCAATCAGACTTTAACGACTGGTGGCGGATCAGCTATGTCTCACAAAAAGCAGCCTCGTTCAACTCCGGTTTTCCTGTAACGGTCGCTGAAGTCGTCGAAATGGGGCTGTACGCGAAAAAAGGGTTATTTCGCCGTGTAACGAAACAAGATCGTGAAAAAGTGAAAACGGCGCTTGAGACAGTCGGGATGTGGGAACGGCGCGACTCGAAGGTCGGTGATTTATCGGGGGGGCAACAACAACGCGTCTTTATCGCGCGTGCACTCGTCAATGATCCGGACTTGATGATTCTCGATGAACCGACAGTCGGTGTCGACCAGCGGTATGTCAAAGAATTTTATGAAATTTTAGAAGAACTACGACGTGATAAGAAGCGGACGTTTGTCCTCGTCACGCATGATATTCATTTTGTCAGTAAGCTCGTCACGGACGTCATTCATCTCGTGGACGGACGTCTTGGTTGCAACTGTGGTATTAAGGAATACTGGGAACTTGATGAGCAGACGATTCGTTCGCTTTATCCGGTACCGGGACGTGTGCTTATCCATGAAGGGGAGGGCGTCCAGTGATTGAAGCCTTTATGACATTAAAATTTTTACAGTACGCACTCGTCGCAGCAGTGTTGATTGGGTTTACGGCCCCATTGATTGGGTCGTTCGTCGTCGTACGCCGGATGAGTCTCATCGCCGATGCCTTGTCTCACGTCACACTTGCTGGAATTGCACTCAGTCTGTTGATTTCAGGGATGGTCGCAAGTTTATCCGGTTTGAATCCTCTTTACTTAGGGATTGTGACCGCCGTCATCGCGGCGTTGACGATTGACTGGTTGCGCGCGAAATATAAACATTTTCAAGAACTTGCGATTCCGATCATTATGGCGACCGGGATGGGACTTGGGGCAATTTTTATCAGCTTGGCGAATGGGTTTTCAATGGACTTAGTGTCCTTTTTGTTCGGAACGGTCTCGGCTGTCACATTGACGGATGTCTACACCATTTTAATCGTGACGGGAATCGTTATCTTGTTCGTCATCGCTTTTTATAAGGAATTACTTTTTTTATCCTTTGATGAAGAACAGGCACGTGTCTCGGGTATTCGTTTACGTCTTGTGCATATTTTATTTATGATTGTCGTAGCGCTCGTCATTGCAATCAGTATGCGCGTCGTCGGCATTTTACTCGTCTCTAGTTTAATCACATTACCCGTCGCAGCGGCGCTTCGTTTTGCAAAAAGTTTCAAGACGACCATTTTGTTTGCAATCATCTTTGGTGAAGTCGCGACGGTCGCCGGGTTGATTCTTGCCTATCAATTCGATTTAGCACCTGGCGGAATGATTGTCATGCTTGCTGTTGCTGAACTCATCATCGTGATGTTAGTGGAACGGTTTTGGATTGGAGGAAAAACGCATGCAGAAACAGATCGAACAAGCGCGTGAACAAATGAAAGCTTCCGGATTTAAAGCAACGCCGAAGCGGCTTGATTTACTGGCGTATCTCTTTGAAGCGAACCGGTATGTCAGTGCTCGAGAAATCGCGGAAGAATTACGGACCTCTCATCCATCGTTAAGTTACGATACGATTTACCGTAACTTAAACGACTTTGCGGAAATCAATATTTTAGAGACGACGGAACTCGATGGTGAAATGAAATATCGTGCTGCTTGTCAGTCAGGCCAACATCATCATCATTTAATCTGTCGTGCTTGTGGAAAGACGCAAACGCTGAACGTGTGCCCGATGGAATTAATGTCACCAATCAAAGCGTCTGGTTTTGAGGTCGAAGATCATAAGTTTGAAATCTATGGTCGGTGTGCCGATTGCCAATCTGTCTGACTCAGAAAAATTTCTTCTAGAGGATCATATGAGAATGAAGAGGAACAAGTTAATTTTAAACAAAACAGTCAAGAAAAAAGGATTGCCATACTTAAGTGGGCAATCCCTTTTTTGGTTTCAGCATCGACCACCTTTGTTGCATAGTTCCATGGAAAACGGGAATAGGACGAACAGAGGTGATTGGAATGATTTATGATGCAAATGAAGCAAGGCAAATTGATGAATGGGCACGGACATCGGGGTTGCCGGTCGAAGTGCTGATGGAACGGGCCGGGCAACATGTCGCGGCCGAGATGAAGCAACGGCATACCAAGACGGACCGAATTTTAATCATTTGTGGAACAGGTAATAATGGAGGGGATGGATACGTCATCGCCCGTGAGTTGATACGAGACAGCTATGACGTGACGGTCCAAGCTCCGCTTGGTCCAACCAAGACGGAGACGGCACGGCTCCATGAAACGTATGCTGAAAAATTTGGTGTCGTCGCAGAGCCACCTTGTGGACAATATGATGTGATTATCGATGCGCTCTTCGGGACAGGGTTTGATCCGAAACGAATCAATGAGGTGACGGAAAAAACTTTTGATATGGTGAAAGACCAACGCAGGCAAGGAGCAATCGTTTATGCGATTGATGTGCCGAGCGGAGTACCGTCAGATGCTGCGTCCGATTTTTCTTTTGAGGCGGTTCAAGCGACGCGGACGTTTTGCCTCCACGCCTATAAACGGTCCGCCTTCTTACTGAAGACGTCTCCGTTTTATGGAAAACTCGAGCTCGTCGATATCGGATTACCGAACGTAGCGGAATGGGAACTGTTCGAGGAACCGATCGATCGTTTGTTTGAACGGCAACACGATGGACATAAAGGGACCTATGGCACGGCACTGTTGATTGGCGGAAGCGAGACGATGCCGGGATCGATTCAACTCGCGACACGGGCGGCTTTACGAACCGGTGTCGGAAAGTTACAGGTCGCAACAGTCGATTCAGCTAAAATCGGATTATTAATCAACGCGCCGGAAGCGATGGTACTAAATCAGACGACGGAAACGATTCAAGCGATGCTTGATCAAGTGACCGCTGTCGGAATCGGACCGGGACTGACTTCGGATAAAATAGCGGACTGGATTGAACTGGCTTTTACTAAAGATATTCCCGTTGTCCTCGATGCGGCGGCACTGATTCGCGAAGATTATCCAGAACGACGAGCCCCGATTGTTGTAACGCCACATATCGGTGAGTTCTCACGAATGACGAACAAGGCAGTCGCAGACATTCAAGATGATTTATTTGAAGCGGCATCGGATTATGCGGTGCTTCATCAAGTGACGGTTGTGTTGAAGTCGCATGTCATCTTGGTCGCTAAACCGGACGGGGGAGGATACGTCATTTCCGGAGCATCAAGTGGACTTGCAAAAGGTGGTAGTGGCGATACACTATTTGGTTTGATCACCAGTCTGCTCGCCCAACGTGACTACCACGATCAAGGAACGGTTGAACATTTAATCGCGATGGGAGTCGCTTGGTATGCACGGGCTTCTAAACGGATTGAACAACGTATTCATCCAAGCAGTATCATTGCGACGGATTTGATTGATGAATTGGCACGACGAATCTAAATCGTCTGCATACCCGACTTTCAGAGGCAGTCAAGATTTTGCGCCTCACCCGAGGAAAGCAACGACTAAAGACGCTTAATCTCCCGATTGCCCGTTGTCTGCAGACTGAAATCACTTCGAAAAAGAAGTGATTTTTTTTGTTGACCTATGACTGTATTATAAGTATCATACAGTCATAGGGTGTATTAGTGTTTTAATACAGTATAACGATGGAGGTGGCAACATGCCGATGCAATTTGATCAACGGAGTCCTGTCTACCTACAGGTCATCCGATGGTTCAAAGAACGAATCGCGACGGAAGAATTGGAACGTGGCCAGGAAATTCCTTCACGACGCGAAATCGCTGCTCAACTAGGAATCAATCCGAACACCGCCCAAAAAGCATACAAGGAAATGGAGGAACAACACTTGATTACGACTGAACGAAATGTCCCGAGTAAAATTACGACGGATCCGGAAATCGTCTCGAAGGTCCGGACGGAATTGTTAAATGAAGCTGTCGAACAGTTTGTGCATTCAATCCAAGCGATTCAAGTCCCGCTTGATGAAGTCGTCATGAAAATCGAACATCTATACGAAACGAAAGAACGGGGGAAAATCGATGCTTGAGGTACATGGTCTAAAAAAACGCTTTGGACGAAAACGTCCCGTCTTGAACGGTGTATCGTTTTCTGTCAAACCGGATACGTTAACGTGTTTAATCGGTTTAAACGGGGAAGGGAAATCGACGATTCTTAAAGGCATCGTCGGTCTGATTCCGATGGACGCGGGCAGTATCATCGTCGACGGGACAACGTCGCGCGAAAAAATCGCTTTTGTGCCGGATGTCCAGACGATGCCGAGTTATATGACGATCGGCGATGCGCTTACATACATGAACGATTATTATTCGGACTGGAACGAGCAGACGGCAGACGAATTGATGGCGACATTCAAACTGTTATCGACGGATAAAATTAATGAGCTCTCAAAAGGAAATCAGGCAAAAGTCAATTTACTACTCGGTTTCGCCTTAGATCGACCGTATCTGTTACTGGACGAACCGTTTGCCGGGATTGATTTGTTTACGAAAGAACAGATTGCCTGGATTTTTTCGAGTCATTATATGGAAGGGCGCGGCATCTTGATGACGACGCATGAAATCGTCGAAGTCGAGCATTTGATTGACCGTGTGATTTTTTTGCAGGACGGACAAATCATTGACGAACACGATACGGAAGAAATGCGGGAAATTCACCGAAAATCCGTCCAAGACCGGATGCGGGAGGTGTATCAGCGATGAAAAAGTATTTGATGTTAACGAATGAAGAAATCAAACGGAGCAGTAAATTGTATTTAATCGTGGTCGGTGCATTAATCGTGCTCGAACTACTGTCAGTCGTCGTCAAGACGATGTTATACGAACGAAGCATCGAGACGTTCATGCGGATGAACCAAGCCTCCGAACTCGAGGCGGTCAATTCATACGGAACATTTTCTTTTGCGGCAGCGACCTCGATTTTTGATTACATCATGATGATTGGTGTCGCGTATATCGTCGTACTTGCCTTACAAATCTGGTACCGCGAATGGATTGGGGAGTCGAAGCATATCTATCGACTCTTACTTTTACCCGGTAGCCGTGTCTCGATTTATTTTGCGAAACTGACGACCGTCCTGCTCGTGACGGTGAGTTTGATCGGCTTGCAGTGGCTGACGGTTATCGCAAGTTATGGTCTATTTGACTGGTTGTTACCAAAAGACCATAAATTCCCGACCGGTTTGATTTCGGATGGAGGATTGCTCCAAATATTTTATTCGATGAATATCGAGGATGTCTTCATCTTATTGGTGATGTCTTGCGTCGTCATCAATCTGTTGTTTTTCATCGTCCTGATTGAGCGGTCGTTCCGAAAATCACGGGCGATGATCCAGCTGATAGCCGAAGCAATGATTTTAATCCTGCCATTCGGACTCGTGATGTATATCACAGAAGGTCCACTGTCCGGTTTATTGTTAAGAGTAGAATACGTGACGTTGTATCTTGTCTTATTATCGATCGGCTTCTTCTATATCGGCTTTAGAAGCATTCGCTTAGTCCAAAACAAACTATCCGTTTAAGGGGGGAACATGATGCGACGCTTTCAATACTTAGTAATGTTACTCGTTATTTGTCTAGTGAGTTTGACGAGTTATTATGGTTATACGGCAACGATTCAAACGGCGGATTATACCGTCAAGCACATAACAGGAGATGTAAAGGGAACGAAGCTTGCGAAACTACATCTGGTTCTGCAGTCGACAGCGAAAGGTAAAAACGTCTATTCCGATGTATCGTTAGATGGGACAGTCAAAAAAAAGGGCGACAATTATCTTGAAGGAATACTTGGGAACAGAGAGTTTAACCCGATTCTAAAAACAGACGCCAAGGATTTTTTACGGGCGGATGAAACGCTCAGTGAAGATGACGACTATCTGTACGGGATCCGTACGGCTGAACAAGAACTGGAATTAAAGATGTGGGATAAACAGACGAAACGGCTGACGGAAATGACACTCCCGTTTCCTTCAAACGTTAAAACCGGATACGGGACAGGCAGCGTACGCGTCATCAGCCGGATGGATAAGACACTTTATATCCAAGTTGATGCGTACAGAAAAAATCACGAGACCAATCAACTGATGCAAGTCGACTATCAACAGAAAAAAATCAAGCCAGTCCGACTCGCTTCACCGGCAATCAAAAAGAACGAATTTAGAAACTACTTAACGGCCGGGCCGGATCGCGTCATCTATCTGCAACAATTCATTGATGAAAATCACGAGCAGGAAATACAGGGAACGTATTTTGAAGATGACGGGAAACAAGTCCGACCGATTGAGAAGTTAAATAAAACGAGTCAATCCTTCATTGCGATGGGCAACGGGAAACGATTGATCGCTTATAATGAAAATGAAGGAACAAACGAACTGCAATGGACCGTCTATGATACGGTGACGAAGCAAGTGACAAAGGACTTAATCAAGCTTGAAGCGGCGGAGAAAAAGGAGGGATCGATTAACGAATCATTTGCAGACAACCAGTTTTATTTCGTTTCCAAGATGAACGACTATGATTATCAAGTCCGTGTCGTCGATATCTTGTCAGGGGACGTCATCTATGTCGGACAGATTCGCGATAAAAATCAAGTGAAGTCAAGCTCCATCATCACCAGCTTTTTTGGATATTAAATCAAATTAGACATGTTCAGCTGTGTAAAAACAGGAGAACATGTCTTTTTCAGTAAAAAATTGACACATAACGTAAGACAGGAGTATCATCAAGCGGTGTCGAATAAAAAAATGACTACCTTAATGACGATCGGAAATGAAAGGAGGAGTCGTATGCCGCTTAGCACGACAAATGATACCACTGTCGCACAACAACACTGGATGGGAAACTTTGCGTTGTTCATGATGATAGCAGGGGCATTGATTTTTTTAGGGACGACGGATGACGTATTACAAAATGCGTATCTTAATCGCTCAATGATCGTCACATTGCTTTTAGTGATCGGGATAACGACGTTCATCATTAGTCGAAGTCATATCGCGTCAAAATATCAATCGCATCTCCTCTCCATCATGTTACTGATTGTGCCAATCATCTCGATTAATTTGCTACCATATGCTGCCGTCACAGCTTGGGCAAGTTGTTTTTTATTTTTAATGATTGCCTTGATCTCGTACAATCGGATTGTGATGTGGTATACGATTGTCGTCGTACTAGCGACGAATCTGTTTATCATGTTCAATACAACGACGACTATGGTGGAAATCGACTCTTCAGATCATGTCGCACGTCTCGGGATGGTTACGATTGGAATTTGTATTGCGCTGATCATCAATCATTTACACATACGAAATTTAAGTCAATTGCACTCGCTTGCTAATCAACTTGATGAGGCCGCAAAACGTGATCCGCAAACAGAATTACTGAATTTGCGTGGATTAGAAGATTTTTTTGATGATGCTAACCGCCAAGATTTACTGCTCGTCGGTATTCACCTTGAGAATTATTATGAATTGGCACGCTATTTTGGAGAAGACATACAAGCTCGTGTCTTGTTTGAATGCATCGAACGACTCCAGTCTTTACTTCCACCGTACTTAGCACTTGTGCGGATTGAAGGTGGGACGATTGGTGTCGTCATGGAAAAACCTGAAGGTGTTTCCTGTCATGATGAGATGGAGCTCCTTAGTCAAAAAATGTCTGCGCCCTATCAGATAGACCTCCATCAAATTTACGTCAATCTGTATATCGTGATTGATGACGGCGATACGTTGCAAAAAAGTTGGATGAAACGAGTCCAACAAGTTAATTCTGCGCTACAAGAATCCGTTCAAAATGATAAAAAAGTCATGTGCATCGATCAAACATGGCGCTGTGAACAAACATTACGTGTCGAAGCTGCGCGTGCCTTATCACTTGCTGAAGTCAATCGAGATTTTTATTTAGTCTATCAGCTACAGTACGATTCGAATCAACAGACCTTTGTTGGACTTGAAGCACTCGTTCGTTGGAAAACGGAGTTGTCTAAAGCGAATCAACCATCCGTCTTCATCCCGATTGCTGAAAAAAGTGACTTAATCATTCGTCTAGGCGAATGGATTTTTGAAGAAGGCTGTAAGACAAGAAAACGATTGATTGGTCTTGTGCCAGAGAATTTTACGGTGTCAGTGAATGTGTCACCACGCCAATTGACGAACGAATCGTTCATGCCCTTTATTGAACGGATGTTACTTAAGTATTCGCTTAAACCGCAACAAATCAAAATCGAGATTACGGAAAGTCGGTCGCTCGATTTTGAGAGCCAGCCGATTCTTCGGGCATTACGGCGGATAAAAACACTTGATTTTCCAGTGTCGTTAGATGACTTTGGAACAGGTCATGCTTCTTACCATGTCTTGGAACGGTTGTTACCTTTACGCCAATTAAAAATACCGAAACAGTTCATTGAGCAAATTGAAGAATCAGCAAAACGCCAGTCCATCCTTGAATCGATTTTCCAATTGACACGTTCGATGAATGTCGAGTGTATCGTCGAAGGGGTAGAGACAGGAGAAGAAGTTCGAATTGCAAAAGATATTGGCATTCATCTTTTTCAAGGTTACTTTTTTGCAAAACCAGTCTCGCTAACAGATATCATTCTTTTATTAGAAAGCAAAAATAAGGAAGCGATGGAATAAATCCACGCTTCCTTATTTATCGTATAACATGAACTGGTTACGGCCGTTTTCTTTTGCAGCGTAGAGTGCGGTGTCCGCTTGTTTAAAAACGATTCCGGCTGCCTGGTTTTTCGCGTAGGCGACACCGGCGGAAACAGTAATCGTCAAGGCGTGGTCTTGCATGACGAACGGTGTATCGGTGACGGATTGAACGAGTTGTCTTGCGAGTCGCGTCGGTGAAACCGTAAATGTATTCGGAATGACGACGATAAACTCTTCGCCACCGTAGCGGCCGACCGTGATACTATCCGGGCACTCCTGTGTGAGTAAAACGGAGAAATGGCGTAATACAGCATCTCCGACAGCATGACCATATTGATCATTGACTGCCTTAAAGTGGTCAAGGTCGAAGATGATCACACCCCAAGGTGCCTTCGCTTCTACAAGAGCCTGTACTTTTTCCATGATAACGTGACGGTTCGCGAGGCGCGTCAGTTCATCGGTCGAAGCCAGATAGGACTGGTACGCGTAGAGAACGAAGTGTCCTTGTAACATATGTGAAAGATGATAAAAAAGAATCGAGGCGCCAATTGTGATTGAGAAATAAGGCAAAAAAATCGTCTGCCATGCATGAGGATGTGAAGGACCGAGCAACATGCGTAAGAGAACCAAGGTAGAGCCTATCGTTACAATTACAGTGAAGAGTCGCCCTTTATGTTTGATGAGTTGAGCACAGAGGATGATAAGCACGGTAAATCCGGTCAGCATCACTAGAGAATTTTGTAAGGCACTAACGGATTCACCCCCACTGATGAGGACACGATACAGCAGTAAAATAATTCCTGTCGTCACAATGCTGACTGGCCCCCCGTATAGAGCGGATAGAGCGAGCGGCAGCAGTCGTAAATCAATCAATGATCCATTGATTGAGATGGAGTTATGCATCAGTAAAATGCCGGTTAAACCATTTGCTAAACCAAAATACAAGCGCGTTGAACGCTTGGAGTCATACTGGATCGGGAGTCGATTTCGCATCAAATAAAATGTGACAGATAGTATTAAAAATATAATGCATATGTTCGTGAAAAAAATATTCAACGTCGATAACATAAAAAAATCCTTTCAGCTAATAGAAGATGACTCGAGACAAAACGTAACGAATTCATGATAATTGTACGATAACGTAGACGGATTATGTATAAAAAATGGAAAAAAAACAGCCGGATAAGGCTGTTTTTTAACGGATTGGAGCGAATTTATAAATCGTTTGAACGGCTTCATCCCAAGAAGAAACACGAATGATGTTCTCTGGAAGTGCTTTTCGATTGTAAGGAGCATCGAACAAAATAACTGGAATTGACGTATCTTCCGCAATTTGTAACGCATTCTCTAATCGATCCTCCATGAATAAATCGAGTGATAGATCACGTACAACTTGAACCTTGTCATGCGACCCGGTCATGATGAGCGAGTCGAGTGGTAACTCATGGCGCGCAATCCATTCTTCCGTAACCGGTCGAACGATTTCTGAGCGTGCCGTTACGTAGTGCAAATCAAAATGTTGACGTAATTCCCATAAATGTTTTTGGACAAATGCCTGAGGCGTAGATTCTCGATAAATACCGAGCTCATGACCAGACTTGACCATGAATTCCCAAAACTCGATTTGTCCCATATCCGTATACGTATGCAATTCATATTCGGATGCCATTTCGAAGTCAATCGAAGTTCCTAAATACTTGTTCATATAGTTAAAACATGAAGACGGGTGCGTAATCGTCCCATCGATATCGATGCCGATTTTCAATTGGATCACCTGCGTTCCTTAAATTTCTGTCATTAGTATAACATAGTCGAAAAACGGATATGAAAAGAACCCTCTTCAATTAAAAAGAGGGCTCTTCAACAATTAAACTTGGTTGGCTTTCGCCGCTTCTTTTTCTGCTTCTTTTTCAAGAACGATTGCATCAATTTCTTTTTTCAATTCTTCGACCATCGTCGCTTCAGGTACTTTACGGATAATTTCTCCGTGGCGGAACAGAAGCCCTTCGTTACGTGCTCCGGCAATTCCGATATCCGCTTCACGTGCTTCACCAGGACCGTTGACGGCACAGCCGAGTACAGCAACTTTGATGTTGACTTGAATCTTATCGATATAATCCTCGATTTCTGCCGCAATCGCCATCAAGTCGATTTCAATCCGACCGCATGTTGGGCAAGAAATCAATGTCGCTGCGTTTGCTGCGAGACCAAATGATTTCAAGACTTCTTTTGCGACTTTTACTTCTTCGACCGGGTCAGCTGATAGTGAGACACGGACCGTGTTCCCGATACCACGTGAAAGAATCGCACCGAGACCGGCAGCGGATTTCAGTGAACCAGTGCGTAAAGGACCTGACTCCGTGATACCGACATGAAGTGGGTAGTCAAATGATTCAGATGCTAACTGATAAGCTTCAAGCGCAAGCTGAACGTCAGATGCTTTAAGCGAAACAATGATGTCATGGAAGTCAAGGTCTTCAAGAATCTTAATGTGGTGTAAGGCACTTTCGACCATACCACGTGCTGTTGGGTATCCGTATTTCTCAAGAATATGTTTCTCGAGTGAACCAGCGTTGACACCAATCCGGATTGGAATGTTTTTAGCTTTTGCAGCTGTGACGACCGCTTCAACTTTTTCGCGACGTCCGATGTTACCCGGGTTGATCCGGATTTTGTCGACGCCAGCTTCGATTGCCATGAGCGCAAGTTTATAGTTGAAATGAATGTCGACGACAAGCGGAATGTTGATTCGGCTTTTGATTTCAGCGAGCGCAAGTGCGTCACGTTCTTCTGGACAAGCAACGCGGACGATTTGGCATCCGGCTTCTTCAAGTCGTAAGATTTCAGCGACAGTCGCTTCGACGTCGTGTGTTTTAGTTGTCGTCATACTTTGAATGATGACTTCATTATTTCCACCAATGACAAGGTCCCCAACACGAACGGGACGAGTCTTAGAGCGATGGACCATTTTCGGCATATCGAAAATCTCCTTTTGTGGCATAGCGCCATATTGTGTAAGTTTACCTTCTCTATCATATCGAACTATTCCCTAAAAATCGAGAAACAAGAACGAATTTCGAACATTTACAATTCTTTAATAGAAATAAGTAACTGTCAATCCGCCGGTAGACGGAGCTGAGACGAAGAAGTAACGCGGAATTACGATTTCGGATGCGTATTTTTTTTTCGGTTCCGTGCTGAGAAAACGGGCAGTAAAGAATAAATGAAGTGACCGACTAATAGGAGCGTCACCCCAAGTGCTGAGAATCCGAGCTGATAACAGAGGACGCCGACTGGAAAGCTCCATAAGTTAGCAGCAACCGTATACGGAAAAACTTGCCGGTACGCCCATGGTCTTGGGAGGATCCAGGCGATCAACCAACGATTCAAATACGACATCAATAGAAGAAACAGTAACAGCGCGATGGCGACGAAAATGAAATGGAGCATAAACCAGACGATGAATGGAACCGTTTTGACGATAAATATACTGTCGATGACTGTCGTCCAAAATGAAATCCACGCTAATCCACAAAAATAAAGGGAGACATCAGCTAGGCGAGTCTTTAAAAAAGAACGGTTTGGAACTAAGGTGGTTTGTAAATAATTAATAAATTGTCTTAAAAAAACCATGATAACACTCTTTTCTCTGTTTCATAACAGTGGTGTAGTGGGGAGTAAAATGCTTTAAATAAAGGGTTTTAACTGTTTTGGTACAGGTTAATAAAACCTTAACATTCAAATGTTGATAAAACTATTTACAAGTTCAACGGACCTTTACATAATAGGAGAGGTTGAAACAATAAAATCTTAACAAAAAATCAATCCCACTTTTTTAGATATGAGGAGATGAAACGATGAATTATGATTTGCAGGAAATGATTTTCACTTTTATTGGTGGACTCGGTATTTTCCTATTCGGTATTAAGTATATGGGAGATGGGCTCCAAAAAACAGCAGGGGACCGACTTCGTTACATTTTAGACAAATACACATCGAACCCGTTACTCGGAATTCTTGCTGGTATTGTCGTCACAGTCTTGATTCAATCATCGTCAGGTACGACCGTCATCGTCGTTGGACTCGTCAGCGCGGGTCTGATGAATTTACGTCAAGCGATCGGTGTCGTCATGGGAGCGAACATCGGAACAACGATCACGGCCTTCATCATCGGCTTTAACGTCAAGGAAGCAGCCCTTCCTGCAATCGCGCTTGGTGCGTTTCTCATCTTCTTCTTCAATAAAGAACGGATTCAATACATCGGACAAATTTTCTTCGGTTTCGGTGCCTTGTTCTATGGTTTGACTTTAATGGGAGATGGCATGAAGCCACTTCAATCAAGTGAATGGTTCCGTGAACTGACAATTTCGATGTCAGACAATCCGTTACTCGGTGTGTTCGTCGGGACGGTCTTTACGTTCCTTGTCCAGTCGTCCTCTGCGACGATTGGTATTTTGCAGGAGCTATACTCTGGTGGCATGATCGATATCAAAGCAGCCCTCCCGATTTTATTCGGGGATAATATCGGAACAACGATCACGGCAGTACTCGCAGCACTCGGTGCATCGATTGCCGCAAAACGGACAGCAGCAGCACACGTCATCTTCAATATCGTCGGTACGATTATTTTCTTAGTCGCCTTACCTTTGTTCTCGACATTCATTGCTTGGATCACAGGTGTACTCGATCTTGAACCGAAAATGCAAATTGCCTTTGCGCACGGTACGTTCAACGTTGTCAACACGTTGATTCAATGTTGGTTCATCGCACAAATTGCATGGCTCGTTAAAAAGGTCGTTCCAGGAACGGATACGACAGTCGATTCAAAACCACGTCACTTGGATCAAAACATCTTGAACCAATCGTCTTCACTTGCGTTGAACCAAGCGAAAATGGAAGTCTTGCGGATGGGTGAGTTCTCAAAAGAAGCACTCGGTAAAGCACATCGCTACACGCAATCACATGATAAAAAAGATGTTTCTGACGCTGGTCAGATTGAATATGCAATCAACCACTTGAACACGGAAGTCACGAACTACCTTGTTAAAGTGGCGGCGAACGATCTCTCTGAACGTGAATCGAACGACCACTCGCTTTTAATGCATGCCGTCAATGACTTCGAACGAATTGGTGACCACGTCGAAAACGTAATTGAACTCGTTGACTTCCAAATCGTCAATCGGATTGAGTTTACCCCGAAAGCGAAAAAAGAGTTGGATGAAATGTACGTTCTAACACAAAAAATCGTCGATACGGCAATCAAAGCTGTTGAGCGTGATGATGTTTCATTAGCACGCCAAGTCCTTGAATTAGAAGGAAAACTCGATTCACTTGAACGGTCATTCCGTAAACACCATGTCTTACGGGTCAATGCTGGGGAGTGTACTGGTCAAGCGGGTATGATTTTCGTTGATCTGTTATCGAACCTCGAACGGATTGGTGATCATGCCGTCAATATTACAGATTTAGTACTTGAACAACGTTCGGGAACGGCTTGAGTAAAATAAAAATAAACGGGAGGGATTTCTGTAAAGAAGTCCCTCTTTATTTTCGCGAAATAATTTATTGACATTTTAGATGCTTTCCATTAATCTAATTGTAGTTGTTTTAATTCATTATGGCGGTGTAGCTCAGCTGGCTAGAGCGTACGGTTCATACCCGTGAGGTCGTGGGTTCGACTCCCTCCGCCGCTACTATTTACTTAAGGACCCTTAGCTCAGCTGGTTAGAGCTGACGGCTCATAACCGTCCGGTCGCAGGTTCGAGTCCTGCAGGGTCCATTTAAGAAACGCACACTCCTGTTTAGGGGTGTGCGTTTATTTTTGTTCTCTTGGGGAATATTAAAGATATTGTAATAATATTCATACTATAGTAATTGAGGGAGAGCGAAGAGAGATGGAACGTAACCATACAATGATGCAGTTTTTCGAGTGGCATGTAGAAAATGATGGGAAGCATTGGCAACGTTTAAAAGAGAGAGCGCCGGAGCTTCGTGCTGCAGGCATCACATCTGTTTGGATTCCACCAGCTTCTAAGGGACAATCAGATGAAGACACAGGGTATGGGATATACGATGTTTATGATTTAGGTGAGTTTGATCAAAAAGGAACGGTTCGGACGAAATACGGGACGAAAGACGAACTACTTGAAGCCATTCAAGTGGCACATGAAAATGAAATCGCCGTTTATGCCGATGTCGTCATGAACCATAAGGCGGCAGCAGATGAACTGGAGACGATCAATGTCGTTGAGGTACATCCGGAAGATCGGTCGAAAGAAATTTCAGAAGAATTCGAAATCGATGCCTGGACAAAATTCACTTTCCCGGGACGTGACGGGAAGTATTCTGATTTTGTATGGAATCATGAGTTCTTTAACGGGACGGATTTTGATGCGCGAGAAGAAAGAACCGGCGTCTTCAAAATCTCCGGAAAAAATAAAGACTGGAACGACCAAGTCGATAGCGAATTCGGGAACTATGATTACTTGATGTTTGCGAACATCGATTACAATCATCCTGAAGTCCGTCAAGAGATGATCGATTGGGGACATTGGTTTAAAGATACACTTAATTGCCAAGGATTCCGACTTGATGCAATCAAGCATATCAATTACGAATTCGTCAATGAATTCGCGAAATCAATGATGGGTGAAAATCCAGAAGATTTTTATATGGTCGGTGAATTTTGGAAGTCAGACTTAGATGATTGTCGTCACTTCTTAGATAGCGTCGACTATACAATCGATTTGTTCGATGTTCCACTTCATTATAAATTTCATGAAGCTTCAGAACAGGGCGAAGAATTTGATTTAACGACACTTTTCGCAGATACACTCGTTGAGTCGCATCCGACGAATGCTGTTACGTTCGTCGACAACCATGATTCGCAACCAGGTGAATCGCTTGAGTCATGGGTCGATGATTGGTTTAAACAACATGCTTATGCATCCGTTCTCCTGCGCAAAGACGGTTATCCTTGCGTCTTTTACGGTGATTATTATGGTATCCAGGGACCGCATCCCGTCGAAGGGAAAAAAGAGATGATTGATGCATTGCTGTACGCCCGTTACTATAAAGCCTACGGGAAACAAGAAGATTATCTCGATGATCCGCACTGTGTCGGTTGGGTCCGTCACGGAGTCGAAGAGTTCCCGAATTCAGGCTGTGCCGTATTGCTCTCAAATGCTGACATGTGTGAAAAACGGATGTTCGTCGGAGAAGACCGTGCTGGAGAAGAATGGTTCGACTATACGAACCATCAAGAAGAGCCTGTCGTGATTGATGAAGAAGGATTTGGTGTCTTCCCGGTTCCAGGTGGCGGCGTATCGGTATTCGCACCACGTGATGAACAATAATTCGTAAGGGTCATTGCTTGCACTAGACCATTTGTTTTTGCTAGTCTAAAGAGGTATTGAAGTTCCGAAAATAGGATAAAGGGGGACATGAAAATGTCAAAATTTGAATTACCAGAACTCGGCTACGCTTATGATGCGCTTGAGCCACATATCGATGCTCGTACGATGGAGATTCACCACTCGAAACACCATAATGCTTACGTCACGAACGTCAACGCGGCGCTCGAAGGCTCGGAACACGAAGGGAAATCATTAGAAGAGTTGCTTCAAAACCTTGATGCGCTTCCTGCTAACATTCAAACAGCAGTTCGCAACAACGGTGGCGGTCATTGGAACCACTCATTCTTCTGGAAATTGCTTAAAAAGAATGATGGTGCTGCACCGACAGGCGAACTCGCTTCAGCAATCGATGAAGCATTCGGTTCATTCGATGCATTCAAAGATGAATTTGCAAAAGCAGCGACAACACGCTTTGGATCTGGTTGGGCATGGCTCATCGTCGAAGGTGGCAAGTTGGCTGTCGTTTCGACACCGAACCAAGATACACCGGTCATGGAAGGTAAAACGCCAATCCTCGGACTTGATGTCTGGGAGCATGCGTATTACTTGAACTACCAAAACCGTCGTCCGGATTACATCAATGCATTCTTCAATATCATTGATTGGGATCACGTTGCCAAACTTTACGCTGACGCAAAATAATCGTTATTACTAAAAAAGGGTCGTTTCCTCACATGAGGAAGCGGCTTTTTTTTAATACGGAAAATGATGGGATAGGTTGTTATGGATGGTTTCCTTCTATATAATGAACAAAGATGACTTTTTGAACGATAGGGGAGTACGCCATGGCGAAACGAATCACGGTAAGAGGAAGACGGCGTAACCACTTGCCGCTTCGATTAAATTTAATGTTCTTTGTTGTTTTTTTATTATTTGCGATTTTGATTTTTCGACTTGGTGTCGTCCAAATTGTCAATGGTGAAAAAATCTCACGCGAAGTTCAAAAAACAGAGATGATTGCTTCGAAGTATGAAGTACCACGCGGGAAAATTTATGACCGCGATGGACGATTGCTCGTCGATACGATTTCAAAATATTCGATTGTCTACCGACGCTCGCAAAATACAAAGGTCGATGAGCGGATTGAAACGGCTTCACGTCTCGCGGCCATCATCCATTTACCGAAAGATGATTGGAAGGTAACGGAACGTGACTTAAAAGATTACTGGATTGCAACCAATGCAGAAGAATCGAAACGTCGTTTTGATGCTGTCATGAAAGAAAAATATCCGACATTAGAAGATCGGAAAAAGTTATCGATTGCTGAAGAAAACCAAATCATGCTCGATACGATTACAGAAAAAGATATCGATTACGATGATAAGACAATGGAAATCGTCGCAATCAAACACAATATGGAAGTTGGATATGCGCTCGATCCCCAACTCGTCAAGCTTGGTGCGACAGCAAAAGAGATGGCGATCATTGATGAAAATCTCGAAGATTTGAAAGGCGTTTCTGTGGAACCATTCTATGAACGGTCCTATCCATATGAAGGAACACTCCGAAATATCTTTGGAAAGTACTCGAAGATTCCTGCAGAGCAACAAGCGGAATACAAGGCAAAAGGGTACAGTTTGAACGATCGGGTCGGAACATCGTTTTTAGAACAACAATATGAAGATTTATTGCGCGGGAAACCGGCATATGATGTGTATGAGACGTTTAACGGCGAACCGGTCGGTGAGCCGAACCGTGAAGAAGGGGAGTCTGGAAAAGATCTCGTTCTGACGGTTGACGCGGAATACAACAAACAGGTCGATCAAATCCTCCAACAAGCGATCAAGATGGGTCGTGGTATGGGAAGCGGCTATCTTAAAGAAGGTTATGCGGTCGTGATGAACCCACAAACGGGTGAAGTGTTAGCGATGTCGGGACAAAAACTTGATACGGCGACGAATAAATTTAGTGACGTCGCAATCAATAATGTTCTGACCTCACTCCAAATCGGATCGACGATTAAAGGGGCGACGGTTGCAATGGGACTCGAAGAAGGCGTCATTCGTCAAAATGAAGTCATCAATGATGCGCCGATTACAATCGGAGGGACGAAGAAGGCTTCTTACGTCAACATGGGGCCGATTACGGATTTGACGGCGCTCGAACGCTCGTCAAACGTATATATGTTCAACATCGCAATGCGGATGGCAAATTATCCGAGTAACGGGATTGCAGGGGCGAGCGTCGATGCTGCTGCAGCCATTATGCAAAACTACTACAGCCAGTTCGGGCTCGGCGTGACGACTGGGATTGATTTACCGTACGAAGCGAAAGGTGTGCAAGGGACACCGGACCGCGTCACGCTCTTGATGGACCGTGTCATCGGGCAATATGACGCGTTCACTCCGTTACAAGTCGCGCAGTATATCTCAACACTCGCGAACGGCGGCTATCGTGTTCAGCCGCATTTCTTAAAAGAAGTGCTCGCATCGAATTCAATTGAAGAAGATACAAAACAAGTCGAGTATAGCTTCGAAACGAATTACTTGAACCGAATCGAAGTCAGCCAAGACAACATCGATCACGTCCGCGAAGGATTGCATCGAGTCGTCAAAGGAGAGAGTGGGACTTCTAAAGTAATTGCGTTGACAGGAATCGACGCGGCAGCTAAGACGGGTACAGCACAGGTAAGTGTATATGGTGAAGACGGGATTGCGTTACGTGACAGCAGTGGTCAGCCGGTTCGTTCATTAAACTCGAACCTTGTCGGTTGGGCGCCGTATGATAATCCGGAGATCGCGTGGGCTGTATTCCTTCCATATATGGAGCAGGAAACGGTCAACTCAAAAATTGGTCATGATTTAGTGAAGGCGTACTTCAACGTAAAAGATATTCCGTGGCAGACTAAGCCAAATTAACTAGAGAGACGAAGCTGAGGAAACTCATCTTCGTTTTTTTATTTGGATTGACCTTTTTTTATAATGTATTTTGAATTGTAAACTGCAAAAAACAAGCCTTTACAATTCTTTTACGTTGGATTCATTTCGTTTTAATAGTTCATCCGTATTATAAGTCTTGTAAGGGAAACGGATAAAAAGTCGTATCGGTATAAGCGACATACTTCGAGGAGGAAATTTAATCATGTCTTGGATGAAAAAAACAGCACTTATCACAACAGTAGCTTCAATCGCAGTAGTCGGTGCAGCATGCGGAAATGACGAAGGAAGCTCTTCGAGTTCGTCGGATCTTTCAGGAAAGATTGCAATTGATGGATCGTCAACAGTTTTCCCAATCATGGAAGCAGTCGGAGAAGAATATTCGATTGAACAGCCAGATGTAAACGTAACGGTCGGTGTGTCGGGGACAGGTGGCGGATTCAAACGTTTCGTCGTCGGTGAAACAGATCTTTCGAACGCTTCACGTGAAATCAAAGAAGAAGAAGCAGCAGAAGCAGAAAAAAATGGAATTGAATATACACGAATGGCACTAGCGCTTGACGGATTAACAGTTGCAGTAAGTAAAGAAAACACGTGGGTCAAAGAATTGACGATTGACCAGCTCAATAAAATGTGGCAGGATCCGAACGTCAAAACATGGAAAGATGTCGATTCATCTTACCCAGCAGAACCAATCAAATTCTTCAGCCCTGGTAAAGACTCAGGTACATTTGATTACTTCAATGAAGAAGTAATGGATGAAAAAGATATGCGTAAAGACGTCCAACTTTCTGAAGATGATAACGTCCTCGTTAAAGGTGTCGAAGGAACGAAAGGTGCAATCGGCTACTTCGGTTACGCGTACTATGCTGAAAACAAAGATAAGTTAAAAGAAGTACCATTATCGGCTGAAGGAAAAGATGCTGTTGATCCAACACCAGAAACAATCAACGATCTTTCATATCCACTATCACGTGAAATCTACACGTATGTAAACAACAAATCACTCAACGATAAAAAACAAGTCGCAGACTTTGTGAAATTTACGAATGAAAATGCCGGCGATTTAGCAGAAGAAGTCGGTTACGTCAAAATGAAGCAAGACCGTTATGACGAAAATGCAAAAGCAATCGAAGACGCAATGAAATAAACATCCAGATGTAAGGATGGCCTAAAAAGGGGGGAATCCCCTCCTTTTTAGGTCCCGTTCTTATGTAGGGATGATGGAGTAGGGAGCGAAGAAGGATGAATTCATCATCAAAGGGTTCGGTTCGAGAGCTGATTCAACAGAACCGTAAACAAAAGTTTAGTATGAAAAACATCATGGAACGAATTATGCCAATCGTCTTATTTTTATGTGCGTTTGCTTCAGTCGTTACGACCATTGGCATCATTCTCACGTTAGTCATTGAAACGGAACATTTCTTTGAAGTCGTCTCAATCAAAGAATTTTTCGGTAGTACGAGCTGGTACCCGTTGAACTCAGTTCCTGAGTATGGGATCTGGCCGCTCGTCGTTGGAACACTTGAGATTACCGTGATTGCGATGCTAGTTGCCGTGCCGATCGGACTCACTGCTGCTATCTATTTAAGTGAGTATGCATCAGAGCGCGCACGTCGTGTGTTAAAACCAATTCTTGAAGTATTGGCAGGGGTGCCAACAATCGTCTTCGGTTTCTTCGCCTTGACGTTCGTCACACCATTACTTGATAAATTAATTCCGGGTCTTGCAATTTACAACGCACTTAGCCCAGGGATTGTCGTCGGAATCATGATCATCCCGATGATTGCTTCGATTTCTGAAGATGCGATGAGTTCTGTTCCGAAAAAAATTCGTGACGGTGCGCTCGCACTTGGTTCGACACGCCTTGAAGTGGCTTTAAAAGTGGTGGTTCCGGCAGCACTTTCAGGTATCATCGCGTCGATCGTCCTAGGGATGTCTCGTGCGATTGGTGAGACGATGATTGTAACGATTGCCGGGGGATCAAATCCTACAGCAACCGTCAATCCGCTTGAACCTGTCCAAACGATGACAGCCTATATCGTTCAAGTCGCACTTGGTGATGCTGGATATGGAACTGTTGAATATTATAGTATCTACGCTGTCGGTACGCTGTTGTTCGTCTTTACACTTGTGATGAACCTCCTCGCGAACTGGATTACGCGTCGTTTCAGAGAGGAGTACTAAGATGGCCTTACCAGAAAAACAACCTGTACAAAAAAAGTTCATTGATCCAGTCGCAGTGAAAAAATCAATCAGTCAGCGTCTTGTCGTCAACAATGTGACGAAAGTAATTTTCTTGATGGGCCTCCTATTTGCTCTCGTCGTCCTTGGTATTCTTCTTGTCGGCGTACTCCGTGATGGTGTTGCATGGTTATCGCTTGATTTCCTTCAGAATGGACCATCTCGACGTCCTGAACGCGCGGGCGTCTATCCGGCACTGATGGGCACGATCTTCTTGATGCTTTTAATCATTCCAATGATTTTCATCATGGGTGTCGGAGCTGCGATTTATTTAGAGGAATATGCGAAAAAAGGACGGATGACGTCGTTCATCGAAGTCAATATCTCGAACTTGGCAGGAGTACCTTCAATCGTTTTTGGTTTGCTCGGTTTGACGTTCTTCGTCCGGAACATGGGCTTCGGTTCAACATTGATTGCTGGAGCGTTGACGCTTGCATTAATGAGCTTGCCGGTCGTCATCGTATCGTCGCAAGAAGCGATTCGTTCGGTGCCGCAAGCGATGCGACATGCTTCACTTGCACTCGGTGCCTCGAAATGGCAGACGACGTTCAAAGTCGTGTTACCGGCGTCACTTCCAGGTGTCATTACCGGAATCATTTTAGCTGTCTCACGTGCGATTGGTGAAACAGCACCGCTTATCATGGTCGGAGCAGCCATCTTCATCGCCCGTGCGCCGGAAGGTATCTTCTCAGAGTTTACGGCGTTGCCGATTCAAATTTATAACTGGACAAGCCGTCCACAAGCTGATTTCCAGGGACTTGCTGCAGCAGGAATCATCGTCTTGATGGTGATCTTATTGACAATGAACTCACTTGCAATCTGGATTCGAAACCGTTTTTCTAAACGTTATTAATAGTAAGAATGTGCTGAATCGTTTTTAAGGAGGAACACAGATGATGGATACGAAGCTGACGACAAAAACAGCCGAGAAAGAAGGGGCAACAACTATGAATCAACCAGTAGCTGCGCAAGACAGTGTATACCGTGTCGACAATTTAAACTTATGGTATGGCGATGACCACGCCTTAAAAGATGTCAACTTAGATATTAAACAAAACGAAGTCACGGCAATCATCGGACCGTCTGGGTGCGGGAAATCGACATTCATCAAAACCTTGAACCGGATGGTCGAGCTCGTGCCAATCGTTCGGACGAACGGTGTCATCGAGTATAATGGCCGTAACATTTTCGATAAAGAATATGAAGTAGAAGAATTACGGACATCAGTCGGTATGGTTTTCCAGCAACCGAACCCGTTCCCGAAATCGATTTATGACAACATCGCATATGGACCACGTGTCCATGGCGTCAAAAACAAAAAGATTTTGGATGAAATCGTGGAACGTAGCTTACGTGGCGCCGCGATTTGGGACGAGGTCAAAGATCGTCTGAATGAAAATGCCTACGGATTATCAGGTGGGCAGCAACAACGTCTTTGTATCGCGCGATGCCTTGCAATCGAACCG
Organism: Exiguobacterium oxidotolerans JCM 12280; assembly: GCF_000702625.1. NCBI lineage: Bacteria > Bacillati > Bacillota > Bacilli > Caryophanales > Exiguobacterium > Exiguobacterium oxidotolerans. The sequence goes on from NZ_JNIS01000001.1 coordinate 2,508,211, forward strand.
GATGTCATCTTAATGGATGAGCCAACTTCAGCACTCGACCCGATTTCGACACTCAAAGTCGAAGAACTCGTTCAAGATTTGAAAAAAGATTATTCAATCATCATCGTGACGCATAACATGCAACAGGCAGCACGTGTGTCGGATAAAACAGCATTCTTCTTGAACGGAGAAGTCGTCGAGTTTGATCAAACGGATCGTATCTTCTCGAATCCAAGTGATAAGCGGACAGAAGATTACATTTCAGGACGATTCGGATAATTAGGAGGAACTTTCAATGGCCACTCACCGTACGATTTTTGGAGAAAACTTGGCAGTACTCGATCAAAAAGTCTTTCTTCTTGCCCGCAAGACGATGCAACAGATTGCGACGACAGCAGAAGCACTTGAAAAATATGATCATGATATCGCACGTAACGTCATCGAAAATGACAATGAACTTGATGCGCTTGAACTTGAAATCAACGATGATGCGATTCTGTTGATTGCGAAACAACAACCAGTTGCAACGGATTTACGTCGACTCGTGGCAGCGATGAAAATCGCGACAGACTTAGAGCGGATTGCTGATTACGCAGGTAATATCTCAAAAGCGGTCTTACGCGTCGAGACATTCCCGTACGTGATTGATATCTCGCTCTTGAAAGAAGCGTTCGAAACGTTGCTCGATATGACAGAAACCGCGATCGTCGCCTATCGTGATGGCGACATCGAAAAAGCGAAAGCGTTATCCGATCTCGACAACATTATTGATGAGACGACATATAAAGCGCTTCGCCAATACATGCGCCATATGTCATTGCAACCGATCGTCGTCGATGAAATCATGCAGTTCACGAACATCTGCCGCTACATCGAACGGATGGGTGACCACTTGACGAATGTCGGGGAACATCTCATCTATCTCGAAAAAGGAAAACACTACGATTTAAATAACTAATCCAAGTAGGTACGGGGAGATTCCTCGACCTACTTTTTTTCATAAAGGGATTTGAAACAAGTTTGTAGAATAGGAAAGAAGTGAATAAAGATAAAGAGGTGATAGGTAATGCTTGATAAAATTATAAAATTAAAAGAACAAGGATTGACGACAAAACAAATCGCTGAAAAATTAGAGTCGACGGAAGGGAAAGTGAAATATGCCTGGAGTAAATACCGTAAGTCACTTTCAGAACCGACGGACAAAAAAACAGCAGCTCCTAAAAAACAACAGAAAGCCCCTACATCGATGAAAGTGGCTGCGAATGAGATCGTTCCTGCTGTCATCGCCATACCATCGCTTGAACGGGATGCATTCGGGATGGCGACGCACTATGAAGATGACATCATGCATGCCATCGTTCAATCGCCGACTGCATTGTACGTGTACTGGGAGCTCTCGGAGTTATCTCGTAAGATGTTAGAGACGCATTACCACGCAGCGTTCGATTCATTCCGTAAAGAACTTCGAATCATTGATGTGACGTTAGTCGAGTATGAAAAAGGTGAAGCGAACCGAACGTATCAATTTGAACTGCCGGAAATGACGAACTCTTGGTTCGTTCGCCCGTTATCCCCAAACACTACATACATCATCGAATGGGGAATTCAAACGATTGATGGTGACTTCGTTCCGGTACTACGTTCGAAGCCGGTCGAGACGCCGCGTGACGAACCTGTCGTTGAAGGGCGATTCGCTGAAGTCGTCGCTCGTTGGCAAAATGGAGAGGTCGAGCAACCGGAATGGGTAGAAGTTTTACGACCGTATTCTTACTTCGACCGAATTCGTTGAGCTAAAAGATAGAAAGAAGGAGAGGAAGAGAAAACATGCGCAAAGGCTATTTTTCACTCGTTTTACATGCCCATTTACCTTATATTCGTCATCAGGAAGCTCATCGTCTAGAAGAGCGTTGGATGTACGAAGCGATTTCAGAAACGTATATTCCGTTATTATGGGAAATTGATCGTCTGGAGCGCCCACTCGGATGGACGATTAGTATTTCTCCACCCGTCATTGAAATGCTTGCGGATTCATTGATTCAAGAACGTTATGTAGAGCATTTAGATGATACACTACGTTTAATTGATCAAGAACTTGACCGCGATTTAGTGGCAGAAGAACGGGATGCCCTGCTTTTCTACAAAGAACGGTACCGTGACTTAAAAAATACATTCGAACATTGGGGTCGCGATTTAAACCATGCTTTCCGTCATTATAAAGAAGCGGGTTACCTTGAATTGATGACCTGTACGGCAACGCATGGTTTCAGTCCGCATATGTTATCAGAGCAAGCTGCCCGGTCAGAGATTCAAACTGGATTAAACTGTTTCGAACGTCATTATGGATTCCGTCCGACGGGGCTATGGATGCCGGAATGTGCCTATACACCAGGTCTTGATAAAATCATGTACGAAGAGGGGATTCGTTATACATTCGTTGACGAACACTCTATCTTAAACGCTGATCCTGCTCCGAAACACGGCATCGGCGCACCGGTCTATTCGCCGCATGGCGTCGCTTTATTCCCGCGCGATCAAATCATTTCTGGACGCATTTGGAGTTCTGTCATCGGGTATCCCGGACATCCGAACTACCGTGAGTTTTACCGTGACCTTGCTTACGACCGCGAGTGGGACCAGATTGCAGAATTCATGCATCCGGAAGGGCTTCGTTACGATACAGGATTGAAACTCCACCGTGTCACAGGAGAGTCCGATCAAAAGGCATTTTATGTCCGTGATTGGGCGTGGAAACAAACCGATGAGCATGCAGCTGACTTTGCGGAAGCATTGGCAGGGCATCTTGATCAGCACAGTGGACAAGACTTCCCGCCGTTTCTTGTCACAGCACCATTTGACGCGGAATTATTTGGTCATTGGTGGTTTGAAGGACCAGACTTCCTCGGTAAAGCCATGGAACGACTTGAAGATGTTGGCGTCGAATCGATTTCGCCTACAATGTTCCTCGAGCGTCATTTTGGCGACATCGAGACGGTACACGTCGCGATGGGGACATGGGGCCGAAAAGGATATGCGGATGTGTGGATCAATGAACGCAACGACTGGATGATTCGTCACTTGCATCAACTTGAGAAACGATTAGCTGGTGTCATGGCGCGTAATCGTCATCAAGATGGTTTGACGGTCAAAGCAAAACGTCAATTGATTCGTGAATACTTGCTCGCGGTTTCGAGCGACTGGCCGTTCATTCTCGATGGACAGACGACGGCACAATATGCGGCAAATCGATTCCGTGAACATATTAAGCGATTCGAAGAAACGGAGCGGTTACTTGACGCTGGAGAATTAACGATCGAATGGCTTGAAACGCGTTATGCCGAATATCCCTTCTTAGCGGATGAAGACATCGAACCGGACGTCTATTTGACGACACATGACTACTATGTCGCGGTGCAACGTGAAACGTCATGGAACGATGACGCGATTTTACTCGTCGCAAAAGATTACCAAGATTCGAATCGACCGATTGCTGAGTTCGCGAAGCGATTGGCAAGAGCGGGAGAAAATGTCTATGTCATTACAGAAAATGAGACGGCTTATCGATTTGAAGACGGCGTTCATATTTACGGCGTCCACATGACGGGTCTACCGCTCGTTCAGACTTACAATCAGTTGGCCGGATTAAATCTTGCCGTGTTACGTCAAGCGCAAGCTCTGCATAAAATTGTAGAATTCCGCCTTGTCCATAACTTTACGATGGAGACGGCGTCGGCTGCTCAATCGTTTGCTGAGATTAACGAGTTGCCGCTTGTCAGCAATGTGTACAATCTTGAGAGTGAACGTTCTCCAGCGAGTAGCGGTGGTTTAGTTGTTGCGATTAAACGATTAGAGGGCGAAGCACTTCGTCATTCACAATTGATTTATTTAGAACGTGAAGAAGCGCGACAAGGAATCGAAAATGATTATCATGTTGCTCAAAAACCGCTTGAATTCCAAGTGAACCTTGAAAAACCATACGAACAATTGGCGATTCAGAAAAAGAACGGATGAACAGTTGCAATTCCGTTCCTTTCTTGGTACGATACTTGAGTATGCTTAACCTTATGTAAAGCAAAAACACTTGATACATTGAGAGCTAGATAGGAGGGAATCCCATGCGCGTTAAAATTACTTTGGCTTGCACTGAAACTGGTGACCGTACTTATATCACTAAAAAGAACAAGCGTAACAACCCAGAGCGTCTTGAGTTGAAGAAATACAACCCACGTCTCCGTAAGCACACACTTCACCGTGAAGTAAAATAATTGAGATGGAAGCCGTCACCTTGTGTGATGGCTTTTTTTGTGAATGGGGGAATACGACATGAATAAAAAAGCGGTACGCCGGGGAATCGGGGTGCAACTGAACCAGTTGGAAAACCGGCAGGAGCGGGAACGACGAATCGCAGAGCGGTTATTTCTATTGCCAGAATGGATGAATGCGACGTCAATTGCGGTGACCCTCTCGTTTCGAAACGAATGTTCAACGGATCGAATCATTCAACAAGCATGGGCGGATGGAAAACGTGTCGTCATTCCGAAGGTGATCAATCAAGAAATGAGATTTTTTGAACACTCGTCAAGCAGTCGACTGATCGAGAATTCGATGGGGATTTTTGAACCGGATGCAACTGCTTTTGAAATTCCGTTGCCATCGATTGATCTTTGTATCGTACCGGGGCGCGCCTATATGCGCAATGGCTATCGCTTAGGATGGGGCGGTGGATTTTACGATCGTGCGTTGATTGATTTTTCAGGTCCGACACTTTCGATTGCATTTGCCGTTCAAGTCGTGGAACGATTCGAAGTAGAATCGTTTGATCGCCCAGTGGATACAATTGTCACTGAAGATGAGGTCATTCAATGTCACTAACTGTTCTTTTATTCATCTGCTTAGCCCTCGGATATGCTGGCTATCAATTCGGATTATTAACGAAAAGCGGTGCATTGTTGACGATACTTGTCGGCAGCACGGTCGTCTATGCGCTCGATTACGAAGGACTAGTCCTGTTACTGTTATTCTTCGGTAGCTCTAGCCTATTGTCAAAACTCGGTAAGGTACGCAAGCGGTCCGTCGATCAAATCGTCGAAAAGGATGGTGCACGAGATGGCTGGCAAGTGCTCGCTAACGGCGGAACAGCAATGCTTGCTTCGGTAGGTGTTGTACTGACAAATGAATTTGAATTTTTATTAGTGTTCTTGATCGTCATTGCTGCTTCGAATGCAGATACATGGGCATCTGAGATTGGTCCGCTTTCTAAAAAAGAACCGATTTCAATTCGGACGTTTAAACCGGTCTTACGAGGAACGAGCGGGGGGGTGTCCTTACTCGGGACACTCGCGACAATCATCGGTGCATTATTTATCGCGACGGCGGGGGACATTCTATTCGATTTGTCCATAAAGCAATGGTTGATCGTCGCGGCCGGAGGTGTCCTTGGCAGTATTCTCGATACGGTGTTAGGCGCTACCGTCCAACGAAAGTATCGTTGTCAGATTTGTGGCAAAGAAACCGAGAAAAAAATCCATCATGGTACTACGACACAATATGTCCGAGGATGGAAGTGGCTCGGAAATGACGCCGTTAATTATTTGTCCAGTACGCTAGCGGGGCTGATTGGTTTCATGTTGTATCGATTGTGGTAATGGAAGGTGAAGTAACGTACTTCCTTATGTTAGGATATTGTTGACACAAATTAGACAAAATGTGACCGTTTACACAGCCTTTAATACTTTGTGAAAGATGTTACAATCTAATTGTGAGATAGTTAACAAACTTTTAATTTGTTTGGAAGGGTGGACATATCGGATGGAATTACATGCTAAAGTTACACGTGTTGCGTTAATTGGTGCGGGGGCCGTAGGATCAAGTTTTGCGTATCAAATGACGACAGCTGGACTTTGTGAAGAACTTGTCATTATTGATGTGAATAAAGCAAAAGCTGAAGGGGAAGCGATGGATTTAAATCACGGGACGCCATTCAGTTCTTCGCCGATGCGGATATGGGCAGGGGATTACGGGGATTGTAAAGATGCCGAAGTCATCGTGATCACGGCCGGTGCACCACAAAAACCGGGTGAAACACGACTTGACCTCGTTGCGAAAAATGCTTTAATCATGAAAGAAATGATGCGTCAAATCATGGAATCAGGGTTTGACGGCATCATCGTCGTCGCTTCAAATCCCGTTGACATCATGGCACATTTAGCATGGAAATATTCTGGTTTACCAAAGTCACGCGTCTTCGGATCAGGAACGGTACTCGATACGGCACGCTTGCGCCAAATGTTAGGAGAATACTTTAATATCGATTCACGAAACGCCCACGCCTATATTTTAGGTGAGCATGGCGACACGGAATTCGCTGCCTGGAGCAACTCAAGAATCTATGGAAAAACGATTGATGAACTGCTTGCCGAAGACGATCGTTATTCTCAAAAAGATTTAGATCAAATCTATATTAATGTACGCGATGCAGCCTATCATATCATTGAACGAAAAGGTGCAACATACTATGCGATTGGACTTGGTCTCGTTCGGATCGTCCGTGCGATTCTCGGGAACGAGAACTGTTTGTTGACTGTAGGAGCGCACGTTGACGGACAGTACGGGATTTCTGGTATTCATATTGGTGTACCTGCCGTGATCAACCGACAAGGTGTGCGCGAAGTCATCGAGGTGTCGCTGACGGATGAGGAATTAAAAAAATTTCATCATTCGGCGGAAGTTTTACGTCAAACGATGGAACCTGTCTTACGTTAAATCGGAAGCGTCAATCGTACGCACTGAACTCGGACAAACGGAGTTTCAGTGGGTACGATTTTTTGATTAGAAAAAAGGACACGATAAAAAATCTGAAAACTAGGTTTTATTTTACTAGAAAAAGGTTATGTTAGGGATAGAAGAGTTTTTCATGTCTTAAGAAACATTAGAAAACTCACAAAGGGGAGAAACGATAGTCATGTATACATTTCGAACGTTAACAAAGGAAGATGCAGAACAGTATTGGCGCTTACGCCTCGAAGGTCTAAAAAATCATCCGGATGCATTTGGTCATTCTTTTGACGATGAGCAACAAACGCCGCTCGAAGAAGTTCAAGAGGGGCTCGAAGGAGATCCGGAGTCGGATGAAGTTTGGATCGGGATATTCGATGAAGATACATTGTTTGGATTTGGTCAGGTCAAACCGTACGAGCTGTCACGGGAATCACATAAGGCGATGATTTCTGGTGTCTATATCTCACCGGATTATCGTGGGGGAACGGGTCGCGCCCTAATGGAGGCCTTGATTGAAGAGGCGAAACAAATTCCGGATGTCGAACAAGTCATTCTAGCCGTCTTGTCAGGAAATGAAGCTGCTCAAAAACTCTATGAATCACTTGGTTTCGAAGTATATGCAGAGGATCCTGATTCGGTCAAACTAGAGGATGGGACGTATCGAGATGACATTTGGATGAAAAAATACGTCTAAATGAAAGAGATGAAAAGTCATTTAAAGGATGAAAGTCATAGCGCACCTGATGCTATGGCTTTTTTCCATAGCAGGCGGTCGCTTTTTTTGAGTGTGCATTCTTTTTCGACTGGCGAGAGATATTTGGTATCATTAAGAAGGAAACGATTCCATTAAAATAAGCCGTCCTTTCTTAAAAAGGACGTCAAACGAGGAGCGAACAAGATGAAAGCTGTGATTGAGACGATTCGTGAATTAGTAGAAATCCCAAGTCCGACTGGATTTACCGCGCATGCTCTTACATATGTAGAAAATCGATTTAAAGCAGAAGGAATTACGTATAAAAAGTTAGAAAAGGGAGCATTGCTTGCTACGTTGCCTGGACAGTCTTCACGGATTCGTTTGTTGACAGCACACGTCGATACGCTCGGGGCGATGGTCAAAGAAATTTTGCCGACAGGTCGACTGACGTTATCTCAACTTGGCGGTTATGCGTGGACGGCGATCGAGGGTGAAAACTGTCTCGTGCATAAAATGGACGGACAGACGATCTCGGGAACGATTTTGTTCCATCACTCAAGCGTCCATACGTCACGCGTGACGAACACGGAAGAGCGAAATGCGACGAACATCGAAGTGAGACTCGATATCCGGGCAACGACGGCAGAAGAGACACGGGTAGCAGGGATTGAAGTCGGTGACATCGTGACGTTTGATCCGCGGTTTGTTCATACCGAAACAGGTTTCGTCAAATCACGTCATCTGGACGATAAAGCATCCGTCGCCCTGTTACTCGAACTGATCAAGGAGTGGAAAAACGAGACATTACCGCATACGACGCAAATTCTGATTTCGAATTATGAAGAAGTCGGATTTGGAGGGAATGCTGGTTTTTCTGAAGACGTCGCAGAATACATCGCTGTCGATATGGGCGCATTAGGAGAAGGACAACACTCGGATGAATATACGGTATCAATCTGTGCGAAAGATAGCTCAGGACCGTATGACCTTGCGTTACGACATCAGTTCACACGTCTCGCTCAAAGCCATTCGATTCCGTATAAAGTCGATATCTATCCCTATTACAGTTCTGATGCTTCAGCAGCCGTCAGTGCGGGTCACGACGTCCGTCATGGACTGCTTGGTCCAGGAATCGAATCGAGTCACTCGTATGAACGGACGCATGAAGCGTCACTTCAAGCGACGTATGATTTACTGAATGTGTTCGTGAAGGAGAAAATGAATGATGAAAACACTTTATGATGTGCAACAGTTATTGAAAACGTACGGGACGATTGTCTACTTAGGCGATCGCGAGTCGGATATTGCAATGATGATGCTCGAACTCGATGAACTCGAGCAAGCCGGTGTGTTAGAAAAAAAGCAATATGATTCAGCGAAAGTGATTTTGGCACATGAATTCAAAAAATCACGACATTCGTAAGAAAAAGTCTTGTGCAACCCTTTGCACAAGATTGCCGTTCAGCTAAACTAATAGAGATGAAATCATTTACGAATAAGGGAGCTATGCAGATGAAATGGTTACTCGGGATTGATATTGGTGGAACGACAGTCAAGATGGCAATTCTTGATTTACAAGGCATCATCGTTGAGAAATGGGAGATCGAGACGGTCATCCTGAATGATGGGGAACAGATTCCAGGCGACATCGCGACATCTTTTTTTGAGAAATGTAAAGAGAGTAATAAACGTCCGGAAGACTTCGTTGGTGCCGGAATCGGTGCACCGGGCTTCATCGACTTTAATACCGGTGTCGTCGAACGTGCCGTCAACATCGGTTGGAATAACTTTGAGTTGATTGGTGAATTCGAACGATTGACCGGTTTACCGGCTGTTATTGAAAATGATGCGAATGCAGCGGCAATCGGTGAGATGTGGAAAGGTGCCGGTAGTGGAGCGACGGAGTTACTTGCCGTGACACTCGGGACAGGTGTTGGTGGTGGATTGATTACGAACGGTCAAATCGTTCATGGGACAGTCGGGATGGCAGGAGAAATCGGGCATATCACGATGCTTGCTGAAGGCGGCGTCTTGTGCGGTTGTGGACGAAGAGGGTGTCTTGAAACAATCGCCTCTGCAACTGGTGTCGCACGTCTCGGGCTCGAAAAACGAAAAGGGCAGCAAACGGTCCTGAACGATATTCAAGCCGTGACGGCGAAGGATGTCTTCGATGCCTATACGAAGGGTGACCGGATTGCGACGGAAGTCGTCGAGGAAGTGACGTTCCATCTCGGATTAGCAATCTCCAACCTCGCGAACAGCATCAATCCGGAAATGATCGTTATCGGTGGTGGCGTTTCCAAGGCAGGAGATGCTTTGATGGTACCGCTCAAAAAACAATTTGAACGCTTCGCGTTACCGCGTGTGTTTGAGTCGACGACCTTTAAAATTGCTGAACTTGAGAATGACGCCGGTGTCATCGGTTGTGCATGGCTTGCAAAACAAATGTTCTTGAAAAAATGATTTCATTAAATTTCAGAAAAAGGTTCGCTTCTGCGAATCTTTTTTTTGTTTACAAACGTAAGGAAAGTATGTGATTGTTAAGTATCTGCTTTGTTCAGGTTGCATTTTTGTAAAAGTAAGCGTAAAATTTTCACGTGATACGGGTATAAATAGAATATGGATTGACGTGTAAAAGTTCCAGGTCAAGAACACACGTATATTAGGAGGCAGGTTTTTATGCAGCAAGACTCTGGCATTTGGTCGCGTATGCGACTAAAGGTAGGCCAAGGTGTGAAAAGCACCTACACAGAACATAAACTTTTTTGGATTGCGACATTATTGATTTGGCTAAAAACGTATGTGGCATACACGCTGTTTTTCGATGTTCCGATTACGAATTCAGCACAGGCATTCATCTTACTGATTAATCCAATCAGTTCGGCGCTCTTCATGTTTGGATTTAGTTTCTTCTTCCGTGGTAACGTTCAAAAATGGTTCATCTACGGAATACTCGTCCTTGCGACGCTCGTTCTTTATGCGGACATCATTTTCTTCCGCTTCTTCAATGACTACTTGACGTTACCGGTCTTGTTCCAAACATCAAATGCGGAAACGGTCTCAGCATCGCTTACATCATTGTTGACATGGGCAGACTTATTGATTGTCGGCGATCTATTGATTCTTCCGTTCTTCTTACGAAAAATGGACATGTCTAAAAATGTCGCGTCACGAGGACGCGCGATTTTAGCTTTCGTCGCAGCAACTGCTGTTTTCCTTGGAAACTTGGCACTTGCGGAAACAGAACGTCCGGAACTATTGACACGGGCATTTGACCGCGAGTTACTCGTCAAAAATATTGGAACGTTTAACTTCCATATGTATGACGCGTTGATTCAATCAAAAACATCAGCACAAAAAGCTCTTGCGGACAGTTCTGAATTGTCGGAAGTTCAAAACTTCGTCGCGTCGAAGTATGCTGAGCCGAACCCGGTCATGTTCGGTAAGTACGAAGGTAAAAACGTCATCGTGATGTCATTCGAATCGGCCCAATCATTTGCGGTTGGTCTGAAAGCGCCGAATGGTCAAGAAATCACACCGAACTTAAACAAATTAATTAAAGAGTCACATTCATGGGATAACTTCTACCATAATACGGGACAAGGGAAGACATCGGATGCTGAATTCATCTTAGAGAATTCAATCTATCCACTTGGTCGTGGTTCTGCGTTCTTTACGAATGGGGAAAATGAATTCCGGGCAACACCAGAGATGTTAAAAGAAGACGGCTATTATTCTGCCGTGTTCCATGCGAACAATAAATCATTCTGGAATCGTGACATCGTCTACAATAGTTTTGGTGTCGATCGTTTCTTCTCGGAGACCGATTATGATCTCGGTAACCCGGATGATTTAACGGAGTGGGGTTTACTCGACGACAAGTTCTTTGAACAGTCGTTACCAATGTTGAAAGATCTTCCACGTCCGTTTTATTCGAAGTTCATCACATTGACGAACCACTATCCGTTCGAAATGCCGAAACCGGAAGATGAACTTGTCCCACCGCTTGAGACGAGTTCGACGACATTGAATCATTATGTCCAAGCCCTCGCATACCAAGACATGGCACTCGGTAAGTTCATCGATGGTCTGAAAGAGGATGGTACATGGGACGATACAATCTTCATGTTGTATGGTGACCATTACGGAATCTCGACGAACCATAACGCGGCGATGGCGGAGCTCCTCGAAAAAGATGAGTTGACGGCATATGACGTCGCTCAGTTGCAACGTGTTCCGTTCGTCATTCACTTACCAGGACAAACTAAAGGTGTGAAGCACGAAGAAGTGGCAAGTCAAATCGACATGAAACCAACATTGCTCCACCTATTAGGAAAAGACTTTAAGGATGAAGTCTTGTTCGGAACAGATTTGTTCTCAAAAGAACATAAAGATTACGCCTTGTTCCGTGATGGGTCTATCATCACCGATAAAACCGTTTATACACAAGAAACGTGTTATGACCGGAAAACAGGTGAAGAAGTGACGGATGAAGAAAATGGAGCCATCTGTAAAGAGGCAGTCAAGCAGTCAGAAAAAGAACTCGGTCTGTCGGACAAAGTCATTTACGGTGACTTGCTACGTTTCTTACAAAAGTCTAAATAAGTCGTGACAAACACTAAAAAAGCCGAAATCCCTATACGTCTTAAGGGATTTCGGCTTTCTTTTGTTCGTACGATTCGTTTCGCAAGACTTATGACGACAAAAAAAGGTGAGCCTTCTCGACGAGAAAGCTCACCTTTTTAATGTTTATCCAACGATTACGATGGGATTCCACCGAAAATCAGCGTCGCAATACCGAACCAGCCGAATAGTACAACAGTCAGTCCAGCAAATACGAGTGGAAACATTTGGCGTTTCTTAAGTGAACGGACGACGGCCCAAACACCGACGAGTGCTACGATGAAGAAAAGCCAACCGATTGGTTGATCCAAATGCATGACGTACTCCCCCTTAAAAATCACGTTATGAAGTTCACGAAGATTTCACTTAAATCTCACTTTTTAGTTTAGCTGACTATCCGCCTAAAGTCGAGAGGGGGAAGAGGGAACTTTCGACAATTTCGTGTATAGTAGAAAAGAATGATGTTTAAAAGGAGTCTGATCATATGGAAATCGTAAGTATTACTTCAGGTATCGCCTCGGAAAACGGATACCTTCTTTTTCGAGATGGGAAATGTCTCGTCATTGATCCGGGAACGGAAGATATGCGTTTCTTTGACGAAATCGAACAGCGGAACGCGCAAGTCGAAGCAATCCTCTTAACACACGCTCATTTTGATCACATCGGTGGCGTTGACATGTTGAGACGATTCACATCGGCTCCAGTCTATCTTCATCAAAATGAAGCAAAGTGGCTGGCGAATCCCGATTTAAATGGATCGTCGAAGTTTGGTGTGCCGCCGGTCAAAGTCAAACCGGCTGAGCATCTGTTAGAGCCTGGACCACTCTCGATCGGTAGTTTTAACATGCATGTTCTTGAAACGCCTGGGCATTCGCCTGGTAGCGTTACGTTCTACTTCAAAAATGAGCGGGTTGCCTTTGCCGGCGATTTGTTGTTTAAGCAGAGTGTTGGGCGGACGGACTTACATGGTGGCGATCAAGACACGTTGATGCGCTCGATTGATCGAATCATCGCCGAGTTGCCGCACGACACGACGTTTTACCCTGGACATGGTCCGACGACAACATTGCGTCAAGAAGTTAAGAACAATCCGTTCTTTTGATTATGTGTAAAAAAACGCCTGCTCTTCGACTGAAGAGCAGGCGTTTTTTATTTTACATCTGGAAGTTGGACCAATACGTGAAGACGATAAAGAATACTGTTAAGTAAGCTGCAAAGATGTAGACATACGTTTTTTCAGTTAGGCGAAGATAGCCTAATGCTGCAAAGAAGACAGTTTGTGCCAAGAAGACAAAGCCCATAACTAAAAATGAATCCGTATGCTCACTTGAGCTCGCGTCGCCGCCAAGTGCGCCGATAAATGCCATGACTGCAATGATCCCAGTCCAAAATCCGAGTACGCGGTACATTCTCCCCATTCATATAACCCCCTAAATCCGACAGATAGTCAATATACGTACTTATTTTACCAAGCAAACAATCATCCGTCCATCATGTTCTAGTGTTTGTTGAGGAATAACTGTGAACAAAAGATGAAGTTTAATAAAAAGTTGTACAATAGTTGTACAAAAGGTGTACAAAGCAAAAAAACCATGCTATAGTTTCTGTAATGAGAAGCGCATATTTTGAGAGGAGGAGCAACAATGGCAAATGAGTTGATATTTTTCACGTATCCGAGCTGTACATCTTGTCGTAAAACGAAATCATGGTTAAAAGAGGAACATGTTGATGTAGAAGAACGCCATCTGTTCAGAAATGCTCCGACAGTGGACGAATTGATGGAATTGTTGAAATTATCGACAGACGGCATCGAAAGTTTACTTGCAACACGCAGCCAAGCTTTCAAAGATCTTGGGATTGATGTAGAGGATATGAAATTAAGCGAACTACTCCGATTGATGAGCGATAATCCGAAACTGTTACGTCGTCCAATTATTACTGATGGCAAACAACTCGTAATCGGGTATGATAAACCAGGTCTTGAAACACTAGCGAAGCGAAAAGCACGCTTAATCGCCCAAGTATCTTAAAGAAGCCGAGTTGTTCGGGCTTCTTTTTTTTTGTACTTTTTTAAGTAAGGAGGTGTCATGTTGAGAGAACTTGTCAGTCAATTGATTCAGCGATTTACACAAGGTGGTGTCACCGATGTGCATTTTGTTCCAGATGAACAGATGGCGCGTGTCATTTGTAGGACGGCCGACGGATTAAAGGAACAAGAAGCAATCCCTTTTAATCAATACAGTTCAATCGTTAGTCATATTCGGTATGAATCCAACTTGAAAGAACAAAATGAACGGATTCCGCAAAGTGGTGTCTATCCGGTTGACCAAAGTGGGATGCGGGTCTCGATTTTACCAAGTCGTCACGGGGACGCGATGTCATGGCGCTTCTATCGGGCGGTTGTCTCGAGTGAGATTGCGTCGACGCTTCTCAACCCGATTGAAGATTTAGAATGGCTCCAACAACAAAGTCACGGTTGTATCATCATTTCTGGTACGACGGGGGCAGGTAAGACGACGATGCTCTATTCCTTGATGGCATCGATGCAAGGCAAGCGGATCATCTCTGTCGAGGATCCCGTCGAATGTACGGTGCCTGGTATCTTACAGCTTGAGTTAAATGAAAAAGCCGGTTTTGACGCGACACGTTGTTTTGAGGAAATTCTTCGGGCAGACCCGGACTGGATTGCTTTTGGGGAAGTTCGAACTGCTGAAGCGGCACGGCTCTCAATCAATGCTGCTCTTAGTGGGCACGTCGTCGTATTTACTTTACATGCCGGAACAGTCAATGAAGTGTTGTTACGCTTAAAATCACTAGGGATTTCAGGGGAGGAGTTAGCGGTCTGTAAAAAGATCATTCATCTTTACCGGGAGGAGGGGCATGTCCACTGTACAGTAGAAAACTTAACACGAACAGCAAATGTCGCTTTTTAAACCGATTTCATCGACTATTGTCAAAAGGCATTTCGACGAAGGAAACGTTAGAAATCTTAAAACGATTCGAAGAGCCGATCCTTCTGCCGGTCATCGAAGAGATGCAACGACGGTTAGAGAGCGGGAATCCGTTATCTGTTGCATTAGAACCACTCGCCTTGTCCCCTTCGCTTCAACGTCTGCTTCAGGTGGGTGATCAAACGGAACGTCCCTTGATGATTTTAAAACAGGTCATTCGCTTGCTGGAGTTAGAAAATCAAATGAAAAAGAAATTTTGGAAAATGGCGCGGTATCCACTCGTCCTCGCCTCAAGCTTGATGTTACTGTTCATGTTTTATGCCCTCTACGTGTTTCCTTCCTTACTCGAGATGTCGAGTCCAGAAAGTCTTCCGCGCTTCTTAGTCTTGATTTTACACCCTTCAGCTAAGTACGTCCTTGCAGCGACTCCGATTCTGTTACTTTCGATCCTCCTTCTCACTTTTCGTCTGATTCCGGTCAAACGGCTATTACAGTTTAAAATCATCCAAAAACTTCTTCAGTTGTATTACAGTTACTTGTTTACGATTGAGATTGGTTCTTTTATTGACGCAGGTTTCTCGTTGGAAGAGGCTTTCCGCTCGCTTGAACAGGGGCAGACAGGAAAGAAACAACAGATGTACGCAATGCTTCACCAACATCAACAAGCGGGCACCTCGTTATCTGAAGCCATCTTACAAGAACAAATCATTGATGTTGAAACCGTTGGGCTCGTTCATCTTGCTCGAGAAAGTGGTGACCTAGGTCCATTATTGCTAGCACAAGCGAGTCTGTTGCATGAATCGATTGAAGAAGAGTTGGAGAAAAAACTGCTGTTGATTGAACCGGTCTTGTATGGAGGCTTGACGATCATGACAGGCAGCTTATTTTTTATTTTGTACTACCCGATCCAACTGGCGATTCAACAACTTCCATTTTGAAGAAAGAAGGAGTTTTGATTATGAGACGATTCTTGAAAAACGAACGTGGATTCACTTTACTTGAAATGGCTGCTGTCTTATTAATTATTTCGCTACTGCTGCTCGTATTAATTCCGACGATGACGAGTGGAAAAGATCAAGCGAAAGGTGTTAGTTGTGAAGCGAACATCCGTGTCATTCGTTCCGAGGTCAACCTCTATTATGCGAAAGAAAAGAATTCTGATTTCCTGCCCGTCCGAAACTCCTTACATACCAACGTTTTCTAGACGTTTCGCGCTCGTTTCAATCTGCACCTGCACTCTATCTGCACATTCCATTGAAAAATCAGGCGTTTTTGTCCGAATAAAGGTCGTCGAGGATGATGCGTGCCCGGTCCTTCATCTCGTCGGTCACATGGATATAATGTTTGACTGTCGTCGCAAGACTCGAGTGTCCGAGCATCGCTTGGATGCCAGGAAGGGGCAAGCCTTGTTGGATGAGCAACGTCGCATACGTGTGCCGTAACGTGTGCAGGGTGATGACGGGGAGTCCAGCTTGCTCCGAAAGGTCTTGGAACGGTCGCATCGCGAAGTGGTCATAGATGTACTGCCCGTCCTCGCGCGTGAAGACGAGGTCTTGCAGGTTATCGGCGCCCGTCTCGTGCAGCCACGTCCGTTGTTCAAACCGCCACCGCTCTAAAATCTTGCGCAGGTGATTGCTCATCGGAATGATACGGGAATGCCCGGACTTGAGCGTCGTCCATGTCTTGCGTCCTGCCTTCATGGATTGCCGGGCTTGGCGTTCGACACGGATCAATCCGTTTTTAAAATCGATATGCTCCCATCCGAGCGATCGGGCCTCGTTGCTCCGCAGTCCGGTATGCGCTACAATGATATACAACTTCGCGATCGGGTGGTCCTTGTAGGCGGCCTCGAACTGCTGGATGTGTTCGACGGTCCATAAGGTCTTTTCCCGTTCCGTGTGCTCGCGTCTGATTTGGATGCGGGCCTCTTTGTCGAGGATGTAGCCATTTTCGTAGGCGTAGGTGAGCAGGGCATTGATATGACGGGACAGGGCATTGCGGCTACTCGTCTTCAGTCCACGTTCCCGCGCGATGCGGTCTGCCCATGCCGTCAGTTCTCGCCGTGTTAACGTAGCAAAAACCCGTTTGCCGAATACGGCACTGAATCGTTCGAACGCATAGTGGCGGTTGTCAATCGTCCGTTCCTTCAAGATGCCCTCCTGGACGTGCAGGTACTCGTCTGCGACCTCGCGCACCGTCTTGCCAGTCTTCTTGCCGAGCAATCCGTCCTCGTTTTTACGGATCATGTCCGTCGCCCAACGCTTGAGTTCCCGTTGCGTGTCCCGCGTCGCAGACGGTTGATGCCGGTTGCCGTCCCTGTCAGTCAGGGACAGGCGGGTCCAATACTTCCCGTTGTCCAGTCGTTTAATACTGTAGTGCATGATGTTCCTCCTTTGTCGTACATACGTTCTAGTCTCGTCCGAAAGAAAAAGGCACCTGAGTGCCCTTAGTGTACTACGTTATTTCGTCGGAATCTCGACTGTATAGCGTTCTGCTAGATTTTCGAAGTTCGCATCTGACGGTCCATCGACGATGTACTTGATGCTCGTGATCTCTTTCGGGTCCGACTGGGCGACGAAGAAGATGTTTCCTTCTTTCTTCACCTTACCGATGAACTCGCCACCGACTTCATCCGATAAGAAGATTTCCGCGTCGACTTGCTCACCTGTATTCGTCGTGATCGTCGCCTGGTTCGGATGGAAGTTGATAGTGTCGTCACTCGTGTTTTCCGCTGTCACGTCGACGACGACGAGCGTGACCTCGTCCTTGTCACCGAATGCCTCTTTGTATGCGTTCGCGACCTTGAGGCGTGACGTTTGAATCTTGTTGACCGAGAAGTTGATAGGACCGAGCGTCGTCTTCTCACCGACCGCTTTATTCGTAAAGTATGTCGTCTTTTCGCCTGCCTCCGTCTTCTCGACGTTCGACTCTTCCTTGACGGCTTCCGTTTTCTCCGGCGCTGCCGCTTCTGTCTTATCTTCTGCTTTGGCTTCCGTATTCGGCTCCGTCGCGCTCTCTTCGCCGCAACCAGCGAGTAAAAGTGCTGCCGATAGGGATGCCCCCACGATCATGCGTTTCATAATGTTGCCTCCTTTTCGTATCTATACATATATTACCAAAGTAAAAACGAAAAAGTTTCATCTTTTTTAACAAATATGGAAAAGTATTCGACAATGTCCGGCCTTTCGTGTCGAACGAAATTAACCAAAGCTATGTAAAAATTGTGATAGGTCTATTGTATTATTTTCCAAAATTAATTATTATGAGAAAAGTATCATAAAAACAAGCGTTCGTATTTCAGAACGATGAAGGGGACTGTGTCAATGGGGCTTGTAGCTGTTCAAAAGAATAATCAAAACGAAGAGAGTGTCCTGGATAAAGTATTGGCTCGTGATCAACCCGTCGCAATTTGTTTTACCGACAGCAAAGGAAATGTCATCGCCTTTCAGCTAGATGCTGAGGCACTCGATAACAATGAACTCCCAGCGCGAAAAACACTATTCATCTAAATGGACATAGAAAAAAGGACGCCGTTAATCGGTGTCCTTGTTTTTTAATTCATTTTCATGCGCTTGGATCACAAGCTTCGTATAATCGATGATGCGATCAAAGTCTTTTTTACTCAATGCTGCCACTTCTTCCTTCGACAATCCTAATATGCGTAAAATCTTATTGTCGACCATCTGTTCCATTTTGTATTCATCTAATGTCACGCGTCTATCCTTCGTTCTTCCATACATATAATCCAATGTAGTCTCAAACAAGTCGGCCAACTCTAACACTTTTTCGTGTTTCGGCATGGAAGCATTTCTCTCCCACGAGTTATACGTCGTCGGTTTAACCTGCAATCTTTTCGCAACAGCGACTTGAGTCATACCTGTTTCCGTTCGCAACATGCGAATCCGATCTCCCATTGTCTCCATTAACTCGATCTCACTCCTATACGTTGTCTCCATATTAAGTCCCTCTCCCTCTATAAATACTATCCTAAAGGCGTGGACGATTCCATGCACCTTTATTCTACATAAAAATTGGATATTTTACGAATCGAAAAAGAAAATACGAAAATATTGAATAAATTCGTTGACATACGAAAATAATGGATATATAGTTAGGGTACAGAAACGAACAAGGAGGTGACAGCATGACGATAGCAGGGCGTGA
Organism: Exiguobacterium oxidotolerans JCM 12280; assembly: GCF_000702625.1. Taxonomy (NCBI): domain Bacteria; kingdom Bacillati; phylum Bacillota; class Bacilli; order Caryophanales; genus Exiguobacterium; species Exiguobacterium oxidotolerans. Next base: position 2,527,396 of record NZ_JNIS01000001.1, read on the forward strand.
TCGCATGAAGAAACGCCGTGAGGAAATGGGAATCACCCAAGTCCATATCGCGCGAAAACTTGGCTATAAGACATCAGCAACAATCAGCTTGATGGAATCCGGCGTTCAAAACATCTACGTCGGACAAGCACTAACAATCGCAAAAATTCTTCATACGACAGTGGAGGAACTTTTTTTTGAAGAAGAGGTACGAAATTAATGGATAAATTCATTTTAATCGTATAGAAAGGAGTAACACAATGCAACAAGTTGTCATGTTGTCCTTTACCCCGGAACAGCTCACGACACTCATCGACGAGCGAATTGCCGAAGCACTGGCAACGCAATCACCGAAAGTCTGGATGAGCGGGAAGGAAGCACAAACGTACACGGGTTTTTCCCAGTTCGTACTCTACAACGCCCGAAAGGACGGCGAACTCAAAGCGTCCAGTTACAACCGCAGTGTCCGCTATCACCGCGACGATCTCGATGCGTGGTTGATCAGCAAACAAAAATAAGGAGGCACACACATGGAAAAAACGAATACGAAGCGACTTAACCTTCGCATGCCAGTAAGTATTCACGAATGGGTTGTGAAAGAAGCTGCTGAACACGGTGTATCGGCAACAGCGTTTATCAGCATGAAGTTGTCAGAAGTGCGTAAGCGAGAAAACAAGGAGGCAAAATGATGAATCAACTCACGAAGGTATTTGAAGGTAACGAAGTCCGTGTCGTCGGCACGCCGGAGCAACCACTGTTCGTTTTAGCAGATGTATGTAAGGCATTGAAGTTATCGAATCCAAGTGAAGTGGCGAAGCGAGTGCGTGAAAAGTATCGGTCTAAGAATAACTTAGGTCGTCAAGGAAACGCAGTAACCGTCAATGAAGCCGGATTGTATCAAGTCATCATGAGAGCGGATCAGAGTCCAGTCGCTGAACGTTTCCAAGATTGGGTTTATGAAGAAGTTCTCCCTTCAATCCGTAAAGACGGCGGCTACATGATCGCCCGTCACGACGAGTCACCGGAAGAAATCATGGCACGTGGCTTACTGATCGCCCAAACGACAATCGAACGACTCCAGCACGAGAAGGAAGTCGCTGCTACACAACTCGAAGCCCAACGCCCGAAAGTCCTATTCGCGGATGCAGTGTCAACGAGTCAGACGAGCATCTTAGTCGGACAACTCGCAAAACTCATCAGTCAGAACGGTGTCAGCATCGGTCAGAGTCGCTTGTTCGCTTGGATGCGGGAAAACGGCTACCTCGGTAAGAAGAACGCACACTACAACGAACCGACGCAATACTCGGTCGATCGTGGATGGTTCGAGGTTACGGAGCGCACGGTACAGAATCCCGATGGCACGGTACGGATCACACGGACGACGAAAGTCACCGGCAAAGGTCAAATCTACTTCATGAGCAAGTTGCTCGACGAGGTGAGCTGATGCCCATCTCCTTCTGGATTTTCACAACGTTCGGTGAAATGTTTCTGTTCCTGGTCTTCGCGGCGACGGTCTACTCCGAAAAAAGGTACGACGAACCGTGGTTCTAATCGGCAGCATCATCGCAGTCCTCGTCTTCATCGGCAACTGGCAAGAGGTCAAAAGGATTTACGGCAAATAAAAAACACCCATACCGGAGTAAGGGTGCTCTCATAACTCAACACTATGAGTATACCACGCTCCGCACGAGGAGGAAACGATATGGTCACGACACACACCATCAACCGCCAATTACCCGCCATCGTCCAGACGACGCCTGAAATCATGGCACTGGTCAGCAAGGGTCCGGTACGCATCGATGCGATCCACTCGGCGCTCACAGCGTCTTATCAACATCTCGCCAACGCGGCCTACCAACTCGACGCGAATCACCCGGTGCACGCTTTCCTCAAGCAGGTGCACAACGAACTGTACACGATCGAAACAGCACTCGACGAGCAGAACAACCTGTTCCTCGGCGCAGAGGAATCGATTGATAAAAAGGTGGTGGCGTTATGACACTCCAAACCCTCGCAGAACGGGCAACGGAAGTCGCAGAGGCGCAACCGAAGCTCGTCACCCTGATTGAAACACTCACCGCGGAACACGCCGCCCTCAGCTTGACGGATGAGCAACACGCGGCCTTGCAAGGACTCACAAATGAAGCGATGGAGATTCTCCGGGATCTCGGACGCTAAGGAGGAAACGACGATGGAAATGGATTCAAAAGTATTCGAAGCAATCAGCGGACGAGAGGCAATCTCGAAATTGATGGATGGAAAGCATGTATTCAACTCAACTGGTCACACTTACTACATGAAAGGTGACGTATTGTTCTTCTACTTCGGTAGCGAAAGCAACGGTTCAGAATCAACCGCTTTTTTCAATGACATCACACAGCAAACCTGGTACGTCCAAAAGCCGTTCGACGTTCGCGCTGAGATGTTGGCACGACCGAACGAATGGGTCGGGGCATTCTTGTCTCGAGGCATTTGGTGCAAAGTTCGATTCAATTCCGAGGAAATGCTTGCTGAGGAAATGACGATGGGCGGAGACACGGTCACGATGCGAGCGAGAATGGATGAACTTGACCGTTGCATTCCAATCGAAGATGTACCGAAAGGAGCTTCCTTATGACAACCCTATACCACCTATCCGCTCAGAAGCAGGCATTGCTCGACGCGCTCACTGGCTACGACCTTGAGGACATGGAAGGCGCGGACGTCATTGCTGACACCCTCGACGCACTCGACGAGGCGCTCGAAGTCAAGACGGAAAGCGTGCTCCACTTCCGGCAGAAGTTCCTGAACGACGCGGCTGCACTCAAGGCAGAGGAACAACGCCTCGCGGCACGACGCAAAGTGTACGAGACGAAAGCAGAACGGCTGAAAACGTACGTCGACGAGTCCTTGCAGGTCGCAGGGATCAAAAAGCTCGAAACGCCACTGTACACGGTGTCCTACCGCAAGAGTGACAGCGTCGAGATCACGGACACCGAAGCCCTCCCGATCGGACTCCTGCGCACGAAGACGGTGCAAGAGCCGGACAAGACGGCCATCGGCAAGCTACTCAAAGCAGGGGAAGCCATCGACGGCGCCCGACTGGTGACGAAGACGAACCTACAAATCAAATAAGGAGGAACGGACATGAGTGAACGAAAAGCGGATGCATGGGGCGTTTGTTACGGTGATCCGAACGCAGAGACGGAAGAAGAACTGGAACTGATTGAAGCATGGAAAACCTACGACGGCGCATACTCATCGGCATTGAACTGGAGCCATAACAACGAAGGCGACCCGAATTATATCGTGATGCCACTTTATCGAAAAGAGGAGGAACGGACATGAGTGAACAGAAGCCAATGAACCTGCAGCAGAAGCTCATCGAAGTACGCAAAGCCGTGCCTTATCTGCAAAAGGCAGCAAGCGGACCACAGTATCAATATGTCGGAAGTAGCCAAACACTCTCATCCGTCATGGAGAAAATGAACGACCTCGGCATCCTGCTCAAACAGGAAATCATCTCGCAACGTGTCACGCAGTTCCACACAGCAAAAGGAGCGCTCCAGTTCATGACCGATGCAGATATGCGGTTCACCTGGATCAATGCAGACGACCCAACGGATCGCGAGGAAGCGTTATGGCAAGGACAAGGCGTTGACAACGGGGAGAAGGGCATCGGAAAGCTCGCTACCTACGCGGAAAAATACTTCATCTTGAAGTCCTTCAACATCGCAACGGACAAAGATGACCCGGATTCATTCCAACAGAAGGTGGAAGCGAACAAACCACAACCGAAGAAAGCGACGACAGACATGCTTAACACGCTCGCTAAACTTGGTAAAACGCTCGCTGGTCACAAAGGGATTGAGCCTAAAGCGGTGTACGACAGCTATCACATGACGAGCGACATGCTTGAATCAGACGCGAAACAAGTGCTTGAACAATTGAAAGACGCGATTAAAAAAGCAGCTGAGGCGAACAAGGAGGAATCGGCATGAAGATGATGGACGAATACGAACAGCTTGAAGAGTGTTCCCGCTGCCAACAGATGATTCCCTTCGGCGGTGACCGCGACGTGTTCGGACAGCTCGTCTGCAACGTCTGCTTGGAAGAAGAACGCGAGAACGCTTTACAACACCAAGACTACGAAAAGAGCGTCCGCTAAGGGCGCTCGGGAGGTGGACGGAATGATTTTCTTGCCATATGACGTCGTTCGCTTAAATGAAAAGAAGGGTCTTTACGAAGTGGTTAGCATCGAAAAACACCCTCAACTTAATCTCTGGGTTACAAATGATGATTGCGACTCAGAGATTAAGGTTTCATCTGAACAAGCCATTCTTGTTGTACGGAACTATCACAGAAAAGACATTGAACAATAAAAACTAGGAGGCAACATCATGATTAACCGAGTTGTATTAGTAGGACGCCTTACACGAGATCCGGAAATGAAATACACCCAGTCAGGCATCGCCGTCACACGCTTCACTCTCGCTTGCGACCGTCCCTTCACTGGGCAGGATGGCAAACGCGAAGCAGACTTCATCGATTGCACGGTATGGCGCAAACAGGCAGAGAGCGTCGCCCAGTACCTCAAGAAAGGTTCACTCGCAGGAGTCGAGGGTCGCTTACAGATCAGCAGCTACGACGACAAGGACGGACAGAAACGCTACCGAGCAGAAGTGGTCGTAGACAGCGTCCGGTTCCTCGAATCGAAGAAGGACAGTGAACCATCGGCACCACGTCAGGAAGCACCAGTGAAGCAGGATAAGCCGGCAAGTGGTTTCGGTGCTGATCCGTTCTCAGGTGGTAGTTCGATTGACCTCTCTGATGATGATTTACCGTTCTAAAGGAGTGAAGCGAAATGGAAGACCTACAATCATTACTCGCCATCGAACGGTTCGCAGAAGACGCGTTCCGTGTGAAAAAGACCTACGTGGACATGACCGGGGATTTACTCTCCGGCATCCTCCTCGGTCAAATCGTGTACTGGCATCTCCCATCGAAAGACGGACGTTCCAAACTCCGTGTCCAGAAGGAAGGCAAGTTATGGCTCGCCAAAGGACGGGCGGACTGGTACGACGAGATTCGCATCACACCGAAGCAATTCGACCGGGCCATCAAGATACTGGTCGACAAGGATTTCATCGAGACGAAGCTGTTCAAGTTCGACGGATCACCGACGGTCCACATCCATCTTCACCCGGAACACGTCATTGATTCCGTTTTTCCCCAAAGGTCAAAATCCATTTTACCCAAAGGTGAAAATCCATTTTACCCAAAGGTCGAAATCCATTTTGACGAAAGGTTAAAAACCTTAACAGAGACTACAACAAAGACTACATCAGAGACTACGACAGATAAACCCATTGTCGAGCAAGCCTCGACGACACACCTCGACATCATTGACTATCTCAACTCGAAGACAGGCAAAAAATATAAGGCATCGACGAGATCGACCCGAACCCTCATCAACGCACGATTGAACGACAAGTTCACCCTCGACGACTTCAAGCAGGTCATCGACAACAAGATCCGGGATTGGTCGAACGATCCGAAGATGAGCAAGTTCATCCGCCCAGAGACCCTGTTCGGCACGAAGTTTGAAAGCTACCTGAACGAGACACACGTCGAGCGGAAGTTCTCGACACCGGACCACAGCGAATACGACCCCACATTCGGGAAAGACCTTCCCTTCTAGGAGGCGAGACCATGAAAACAATTACAGGAATCACGATATACAACCTCACGCAAGAGATCCTCGCCCAGCGCACCTGTCAAGGATGCGGGCAGGACATCGAGGTCGTGCGGCAACAATATGCCTTCGGACCGAAAGCCGGCGAATACTTCGAAGCCGTCAAGGGATGCAAATGCGAGGACCTGGCCATCGCCCGGCAAGCCGTCGAGAACGAGGAACGCATGATCCGGCGCAAGCTTGAGGACACGTTTTCTTCCGGCTCGACGATCAACGACAAACTGCTGCACGCGACGTTCGAGGGATATGACGCGACGTCACCGGAACTCACGGAAGCAAAAGCACGATTCCAACAATTCGCAAGCGACTTAAAAGGCACCCTGCTCGTCTCCGGAAGCTACGGGACAGGCAAGAGTCATCTGAGTATGGCGACGGTCAACGCGGTCAAAGAGAAGGGCGAGAGTGCGGTCTTCATCTCGCTTCCTCGCCTCTTGACGAAAATCAAAGGGACGTTCGGTAACGAAGGGTCGCAGGACGACATCATCACAAGTTTAGCCGACGTCACGCTTCTGGTCCTCGACGACATCGGGGCGGAGCAAGTCAAATACACGGACAGCAGCAAGACGACGATCGACACGGACACGTTCAGCAACGACGTCCTGTTCCAAGTCCTCGACGCCCGGATGGGGAAACCGACCATCTACACGACGAACCTGACCGGCAAGGACCTGCGGGCGCGGATCGGACAACGGAACTGGTCCCGGATGCTCGACGATGCCGACATCGTGAAGATGTACGGGGACGACTACCGACTGGCGAAATTCAACTTTTAAGGGGGAGAAACAATGCGCGAGATCAAGTTTCGAGCATGGGACAAGGTATATGAACATTTCCACGAAGATGACCTCATTCGTGAGTATGTACTGGGTGAGTTTATTGATAATCCGGAATACGACGTGACGCAATACACCGGAATCAAAGATAAGAACGGCGTTGAGATTTTCGAAGGCGATGTTTTGAAGTGGGATGAATCGGAATGGGGCTCACCTTACAACGAGTTAGTTGAATGGGATTACGATCAGTTCCATATCAGATTGGGTGATTGGTCTGAATGGTGCGAAGTCGTCGGCAACATCTACGAACATCCGCACCTTCTCGAACAGGAGGACCCGTCATGACACGCGAGCTGATCCTCAAACGTTACGAACGCGGCATGACCGCCGCACAGATTGCCGCCGTCGACAACTTAACACTGGCGCACGTGGAGGAAGTCATTTTCTCCAGTGGCGTGCAGCCGGTAAAGCGGAAGCAAGGGAAAGATGCGCAGGTAGGTACCATCACCGATGAAGAATTATTGCTTCGTATAAAAGACGGAGATACACGGTATGCCATAGAACGCGACTTGAATATGACGCCAGGTACATTAATCAGCAGGTTCAAGCGCGTTTCTAAGCAGATTGATGAAAGTGAGTTGCGAGCGGAAGAAGAGCGGAAAAACCAAGCGATGGCTAACTGGGCGCGCGAAGGGAAGACGTTGATCGAGATTCGGCAATTGGCGAAAACGAACTACCGGATGGTGAAACAAGTTCTTGAATCGTACGGACTTTACCAAGAAGTCGTGAACAACTCACAACCGGAACCGGTAGAAAAAGAACCTTCCCAAAAAACTTTGGAAATCGAACAACGAAGCGAACGCCTTATGGTTTACGCGAAAGAGGGGCTGACGCGTCAGCAAATCGCAACGGAATTAGGCATTAGTGCTAGTTACGTGGGGAAACTAGCCCGTGAACTTGGGGTGGAACTAAGCAAGCCTAAAGCGGCGAACAAAAGTAAAAAGAAGGTTGTTGAAAATAAAGAAGCTGCGAAAGAGACGGACGTTGACCAACCATCGCTCGCCGCCCAAGAAGTCGCCGTCACGACGGAAAGCGACGGATTCGCAGAGAACTACACGATCGCCCATCTCGCAAAGGAGGAAGTAGACATGACAGAAGCCATCGCAGAAGTGAAGCAGGAGACGGAAGAACGGGACATCCGCAACGACAAGTGGGTCCATTTCGTCGCCAATCAGATTGAGAACGCACGGGTCAAGACGAAGTTCGATGTGGTCGATCGTGGCGGTAAACTCGTCAAACAGACGGAAGTCCGTTTTGTCATCGAGGAAGTCCTATGAACCCATCGCCGCGTGAACTGAAACGCCGTCGGCGCACGGCACTGACGCTCTACATGGACGACCGACCGCTTCACTACATCGCGAACGCACTCGACATGACGGAGGCGGGCGTATACGAACTGCTTGAACAAACGGGCGCGAAGAATATCCAGTACGAAGGAGCCGGCACGCCTGACCCATTACTGGAGGCGCCGACGATGCCAAAAAAGTTGAAGACGTACGAGGAGCTGCTGATCGAGAACATGCAACTGCGCAACGAGAACTCGCGGCTACGTCGTCTCCACGCATGCGACGCAAACCCAGTCCTCGCTCGAAACTGACGCCACCGATCGGCACACGGGTCAGCAAACGGGCTAGGGGTGAGACGCGACGGGACAAGGTCATCGCCTCGTACAATGGATCCGGCTGGAAGTTACTCGCCATCTACGAAGAGGACTTACCCTACGCGACAATCTATGCACTCATATTCGAATACCAAGGAGGTTCGGGTCTATGAAAATGACGAAGGTCAAGCAATTTAAACAGTTGATGGATTACCTGGAGCAGTACGGCGGGCGGATCGTCCTCAAGCGGGGCGACCTGCAGCTGTCCCTCGCAAGCAAGCTCGACGTCTACAACCTACGCAAAGGGACGCACCGGGAACTGACATGGCGCGACGCACTCAATTATTACCGGCTCGAAGGATGGACACCGGTCATCAGCACACTGGAATGCCGGGAGACGCAGACACGGCGCTACGTGGGGGCACCATGAAGCGCCGTGTCTGCTGAGAGGCAAGACACTGTACCGGATTGAGAAGGACACAGGAGAGACACAGCGCGTCTGGCAATACGGTGATTTCATCGCCTACGAATACGAGGAATTACGAAAGGTTGGGTGGCAAGAATGGCGCGGGTATCGCAACAAGCAGGCAAGCAATTCGAGATGACGAACTGTGAGGGAGTGAACGAGATGAACGACAAGGAGAGAGCGTGGTCTTTTGAAAAGCAATTGGATGAGATGAGAAAAAAGAGTTCTGTTTGGTACAACCAAAATTGCGTGTTGCTTGAAGCGCTATCTTTTCATGCTAAAAACGGCGGTATGACCGAAGAAAAAATCACGAAACTTTTGAAAGATGTGGAAGAGATAAATTTTTGGTAACGATGAATCGGAACGGGGTGGAGTGAATGGCGCGTGCAGCACAACAAGCAGGCAAGCAATTCGAAATGATGATCGAACAGGCGAATCACGTGTACAAGCTGCAAGGCAAGGCGCTCGTATTCAAGAGTGAGCCGAGTGTGAAGACAATCCGCGGGCAGGCAGGCAAGATCGTCAAGACCATCTACGCCGAAGCGAACGGACTGGACTACTTCGGGACGATTGACGGGGGCAAAGGCATCTTCTTCGAAGCCAAGCAGACGAAAGGCAAGAGCTTTCCGCTGAAGAACATCAAGCCGCACCAAGTGGAGACGATGCGCACGCTCGACAGGCTCCAAACGACCACCTTCCTGCTCGTTCGATTCAGTGACATAGGCAAGATGTACCTGCTACCGCCGGACGCCTTCCTGAGCGCGTGGGATGGCTGGACGAAATACAGCAACCGGGCGAGCATCCCACTGGCGACGTTCGAGGCACACGGGACGGAGATCGCGGCGACGAATGGATGCGCGGTGGATTGGTTGGATGCGGTGCAAACAAATTAAGGGAGTGCGAACGATGGCTAAAATTATACCACTCAGAAAAGTAGATTCCGTTCACAACCTACTGCATGAACTGCTTAAGATGGCTGATAACGGCGAACTCGATAACGTCATAATTGCATTTAACCACAAAAATGGAGAAGTGCACACTGGATGGCACAACTTGGATTACAGCCAACGGCAGACGTTGATTTCTCACCAACAAATGGATGTTGTAAAAACCATGATCGACGAAAATTATTAACCAGGAAAACGAACTCATCACCCCGTCAATCAGCTAGATGACTAGGAGGCATCATCATGGAAACGACCAAACTCACGTTACCGATCGAGACGGACGAGCAGTTCATCGCCCTGTATCTCGACTACAAGCGAACGAAACTATCTCATCAAGCCTACGGGAATTCCATCGGGCTGGACGTGCGTGACTTATGGCGCAAGGTCTCGATTGGAGAATACCTGTATAAGAATCGTAAAAAGACGCGCAAGACGAACGTTTCTCGGACCTTGACGGACGACGAGTTGTACGAGAAGTACATCCTTGACGACCTGACGCAAGAGGAAATCGCCTACGAATGCAACGTGAGCCCGGCGACGGTGCATCACTGGCTGAAGGTAGCCGAAATCAAGAAGTACCGCGACGAAAATCCCACACATAGAAGGAGCCGACACATATGACGTACCAAGAACCGCAACCGCTCATTATCAGCTTCCAGACACTCCAAGACATCTGTGCCAAGCAAGTCGTCCTTGACCGCCACATCTGCGAAGACAAGGGCATCACGCCGCACGAGTTCCAATACGAGTTGCATACAAAACGCGAAATCTCCCTCCTCGTCGAAGCCGGCGAGATGATCAACGAGACGAAGACGTTCAAGTATTGGTCGAACAAGCGCATGGATCCGGAGAAGGTGCTCGAGGAAGCGATTGACTGGCTGCACTTTTATTGCTCCCTGCTCATGACGGACTACAAGGAAAACCAGCACGCCCATCAGTACGACTTAGCCATCTTCGACCGGCAGTCCTACGAACGGCAGGACGAGACGCTCGACGCCCTCTACCTGCAAATGTTCCAGGGGCAACGCAAACACCACATGCTCGCGGCGTGGTCGCTGATCTTGGAGCGACTGGGCTACACGGAGACGGACATCATCGGGATGTACGAGCAGAAAAACGCACGTAACTACGTTCGAATCATGGAGGGGTATTGATGCAGGAGCGGCTATTCGAGACACGACTGGATAAGGGGCAACGCAAGGCAGCGGGCAAGCACTTGAAAGAGTATTTCACGCTTCCAAGCCGTATCGCCAGCAAGACCGCGATGGCAGAGCTTGCCGCGACGAAGATGACGCCGGGGTACGTGCCGAGTGAGGTCCAGACGCACCAGGCGCCGAGCAGTAAGGTCGAGCGGTACGCGATGGCAAAGAGTGAAATTGAAGTCCTTGCGATGCGGTTGAACATCCTGCACCGGATTTACGTCGAGTTGATTGATGACCAACAGCGTGAGTTGTGGGACTTGTTGTACGATCCGAAGTTTTACCGCACGGACGAGGCGGTCATGCAGATGATGAAGATTTACAGCACGAACACGTACTACGGCATCAAGCACAAGTTGCTCGGCATCATTCACGACCATTTCGGAGACGGGTACTGAGGGGCATGCGCTCCTCGGCGCTTGTCGGGATAAAAAGTAAATTTTAAGGGGTGGAAAAATGAACATGTTTTCACTGGTACAAAGAAAAATTAAGACAGACGAATCGGTAAAAGGTGAAATTATAACAATGCGGGTGAGACCGGATATGTATTTCAACTTCACGAACATCAAAACAAGCGGTAATGATGATTCTAAACCCAAGACAACGCATGATTTCCAACGTGCTTTGAGTAAAGCACTTCAAGCATTTGACGATGTTATGGAAAAAGAAATGGGCGATTGATCAACCGATAAAACCTTGATTTCGATGGATGAACGGGGAGGCAACTCCCCACTGGAGGGATATGATGCAGGACGGACAGTACGCCGCGACCTATACGCGGGATCAGGAACGGATTTTCGGACAGTTGGACGTCGAGGGCGATGCGCTTCACTTCACGTCATGGGGCAAACACCGCAAGAACAGCGAATACCTGCAACGGGGGCACGTCGTTAGTCGCTCACGCGTTTGGGTGATGCAAGGGGATGTCGAGGTACACGGCGCATGGGACGACGCACAGGAGGCGCGTTTCGAGGCAATCCGGCGGAACATGGAACGGGAGATCGCACAGGGGGATTTTCAGGAGAAGTTATTTTAGGAGGGAGCACATGGGGAAGATAGCACAAACGGAACATCCACGCATCCTACAGCTGTGGCGGCAAGGCATGCACCAACGGGACATCGCGGCACGGTACGACGTCAGCACCATCACGATCTACCGCATCATCCGGGCGAGCAACGGAGGCACGACACGAGGCAAGCACGTCCCATCACCCGGCTACAAGATGCTGTGGCGGCTCTACATCACGGAGTCCTATCGTCAAGTGGACATCGCGGTACGATATGGCGTCAGCCCGACGACCGTCAAACGTTGGCTCGGCAAGGCAGGGATCGTGAAGTCATGGGAGCAACGCGTGCACGAGCGACGTAAGGTACAGCCACCGGACGAGGACACGCTCTATACGTTGTACATCCTTGACGACCTCACGGCAAAGGTGATTGGATCACGGTACGGAGTCAGCCAGTCTGTGGTCTATCGGTGGTTGGATGAGGCGGAACTAAAAAAGCACAAGGAGGCAACGGGATGAAACAAAGAGCCAAAAAACGAAAACGTCTCAAATTAGCAGAAAAACAGATTCGTAGCGTGAAAGTGGGTTATGTGTCGCGGCGTCAAATCAATAAGATGGCAAAGGATCTTATTCGCCTTGAGGACAAAAAACGAATGATAATTGACCCCGTTAGGATTTTTGAAGCGTTTAAAAGTTTTGCACGTAAAGTGGTTGAAACGATTAAAGCCATATACGAGTCAGTTGTCAAAAAAGTGCGCACAGTATTTGACGAATATCACGAAATAAAAAAACAGCGTCATGCAATTAAATATAATCCACCGCTTAGAACGATGATTCCCACTAATGTCGTGCACCAAGCAAATACGGGTTCGAGCGGGTTTATGATTCATCGTCAGAAGCGATAAGGGAGAGAGTTAGATATGACAAAAGACAAACAGTGGAAATCGTTAAAACGCGAATTTGAATCACTAGATGAAAAGGATTTGATTGAAATCGATTTAGTCGTCGAGGTGGTGAAACGTCGTAAAGAAAAAAGGCTATCACAACGAGATTTGGCAGAACTTACAGGATTGAAGCAGTCGTCCATTGCAAGAATCGAGCGTGATATCGTCATGCCAAAGTTAAATACATTCATCAAAATCGCAACAGCATTAGAATTGGAACTAGAACTTGTATCGAAGAAGTAAAGATGATTTTGTTCGGGCGTCCTTCGGGGCGTCTTTTTAGGTGAAGGAAAAATGAAGGAATTGGAGAGGAATAGCACGTTTTTCTGCGGTATGCTTGTACTGTACAAATCCACACCGGATAAGCGCCGGGTCATCCATCCCTTGCATGACACCACGTTTATCCCTTGCCAACAGCGCATGACGCAGCCACACACATAGCAAAGACTTCCGGGTCGTCGTAATAGGGCGGAGTGGTCGTGCGTTGTTTGCAGGATAAGCTAGAGCAATGTATGTAGTAACACTATTGGCGTAGTTATATGGATTGCGTGAATTTGTCCGAGCACCTGCCTTAGCGTAAAGGAAATAGAAACCGTCTGCCGTGGTGTCAGGCGGTTTTTTCGTGTCTTGCAACCAGTGGGTACCGCCCATTGCTTGGAGTACACGAAAGGAGCAAGGCACATGTCCAAACTGAAACTGCATGACCGCGTGAAGACGACGTACAATAATTTGCCGAACCGTAGTGGTGTGATCACCACGTTGTTTAGTGATACAGCGATTATCTGCTTTGAGGATTGCGATGGACGTAGGAAAAACGAGAGTCATATGGTGTACCGCTTGGCGTTGGACAGGGGCGAGCCTCCTGGAGTGAAGGAATAAGAGGGGGAATTGAACATGAATAACGATAAAATCAGTGGTTTTTTAGCCGTCATCATCTTAGGGTGTGGAGCGGCGTTATTAATGGCGTTAACAGCTAAAGCGATTATGTGGCTGTTTTAAGGAGGGATTATATGTTTTGGTCTGAGGTTATTATGTTGTCTATCGGGATGGTTGTGAGTATATTTTTGGGAATTGCAATAGGAAGCGAAGGTTCGATGAAAAGGCAAGTCGTCCGCAAGGGGAAACGTATTTATACTCGATTTGTTTTTAGTGAGTGCCAACATAAATTCGCGTTGAGCATAAATGAAAATTTAGACGATATTAAAAACGTCTACGAAGTGGTTGATATTGAATATTCTTCAAACGAGAAAGGTTTTTCTGCGTTGATTATAATGAAATGACGCCCTAACCGGCGTCTTTTTTTATGCCTTGCAACGAGCCGATGGGGATCGTCCTAGTCGGTTGGCTGGAGAGCATAAGAGAGAGGGGGTGAGGAAGTGGCAAGGATGACACCGAAGCAACAATTGTTTTGTGATGAGTATTTGGTTGACTTAAACGCGACACAGGCGGCGATACGGGCTGGGTATAGTGAAAAGACAGCGAAACAAACAGGAGTGGAAAACCTATCAAAACCTGTCATTCGCACTTACTTGGATGAACGATTAGCGAAGAAGACCACGGGACTCATCGCCTCTCAAGACGACGTCCTGCGGCTTCTGACGGGTATCATCGCAGGGGAAGAAGAAGGGACAGCGCTCGTGGGCATCGGTCAAGGTGCTCAACGAGTATCGCAAGTGCCACCGACCAACGCCGAAAAGATTCGCGCTGCCGAAATCCTCGGCAAGTATTACAAGTTGTTCACGGATCGCCAAGAGGTGCAGGTGACGGGCGCTGTCCAGTTCATTGATGACATTGGTGGCGAGGGTGGATGACGAAACAGATTCGCTTATCGGAATTGTTACCGAAAGCATTTCACGATAGCTGGAAAGCGGCAATCAATCCAAGTATCCTCAACATCATCGAAAAAGGAGGTCGCGGGTCCGGTAAGTCTTCGGACATCGCCATCATCATGACGCAATTGCTCATGCGCTATCCCGTTAATGCAATCGGCATTCGTAAGATTGACAACACAATCGAGCTATCCATCTTTGAGCAGATGAAATGGGCCATTGAACTATCGAACGTGAGCCATCTGTTCAAGGTCAACAAGTCACCGATGCGGATTACTTATACCCCGCGTGGGAACTACATGGTGTTTCGCGGGGCGCAGGAACCAGAGCGAATCAAGTCTTTAAAGTCTGCGAACTTCCCGTTTGCGTTTGGTTGGGTGGAAGAAGCCGCTGAATTCAAAACAGAAGACGAAATCACGACCATCACCAACTCTTTACTGCGTGGCGAATTAGGAAACGGATTGTTCTATAAATTCTTCTTCTCCTATAACCCGCCGAAACGAAAGCAGTCATGGGTCAATAAGAAGTATGAGAGCGTCCTACAGCCCGCTAACACGTTCGTCCATGCTTCGACATACCTCGATAACCCGCACATCTCGAAGCAGTTCATCGAGGAAGCGGAGGCGATGAAAGCACGCAATCCGCTCCGCTACCGCTGGGAATATCTCGGGGAACCGATTGGTTCGGGTGTCGTGCCGTTCACGAACCTCATGTTCCGCACGATCACGGACGACGAATACCGCGTGTTCGACAACATCAAGTATGGCTTGGACTGGGGATATGCGACGGACCCAGCATCGGTCGTGGCGTGGCATTTTGATAAACGCAAGCGCGTCCTGTATGCCGTCGGGGAAATCTATGGCGTCAAGATCAGTAACCGGCAACTCGCGGACATGATTCGCATGAAGGGATGGGACAGTGAGACCATCATCGCGGATAGCAGTGAGCCGAAATCCATCGCGGAACTACGGGAACTCGGCATAAGACGCATCATCGGTGCGAAGAAAGGTCCAGGTAGCGTGGAGCATGGCGAGAAGTGGCTCGACGAACTGACTGCCATCGTCATTGACCCGCAACGCACGCCGAACATTGCCCGCGAGTTCGAGAGCATCGACTACAAGACGGATCGTGACGGCAACGTCCTGCCTCGACTGGAGGACAAGGACAACCATACGATCGATAGCACACGATACGCCCTAGAGGGCGATATGACATTGACGACGTTCGGGGCATCCGTGCGTCTGTACTAGGAGGTAAGACATGGAGACGGCATTTCAAGAGTATATGCAACGATTCGAGGAAGATGATTTCGACGGGGCACTGGTCGCAGAACTCATCGAAGTATTCGGACCACGCCGCACGCACATGAAAGCGATGTATGAGCGGTACAAGGCAAATGGCAAGTTTATCCCGGCGATGACGAAAGAGTTGCCGATTCAGACGGCGTTCGACAGCCGCGTCGCAGGGGACTACATCAGTGAAGCGGTCGATTTAAAGATTGGGTATTTCGCAGGTGTCCCGATTGCCTACAGCTATGACAGCGAGATGCCGGAAGCAGAAGCGGCGAATGATGTACTCAAACGGTTTAATCGCTTGAATCGCATCCAAGACCTCGACAGCGAGACGGCAAAGTGGTCGGCTATCACAGGCTATGGTGTCCGCTTGCTCTACATCGATGAGGAATTACGCGAACGGGTCATGAACGTCCCGTCATATGACTGCATCTTCATCGGGGAACTGACAGAGCCAACCGCTGGTCTGCGCATGTATCAAGACGGTGAGGACTTGAAAGTCGACGTCTACACGGCACAGCGGATCGTGACGTTTCTTGAGACGGATGGCGAATACACGCCAGTCGAGGACGAGCTGAACGTATTTCAAGCCGTCCCGCTCATCGGCTACCCGAACAATTCGGAGTTGCAGGGCGATTGCGATAAGGTGTTGCCGATCATCGACGGCATCGACGAGGTGTTATCAAACTCGCTGTCAGAAGACACGGCACAACGCTTGGCATACATGGCGTTCGAAGGTGGACAAATTTCATCGGAAGACTTGACAGAAGCGCGGGCGAATGGGGCGTTCATGGTCCCGGCAGGTGGCAAGGTCTACTTCATCACGAAGGACATCAACGACACAGCGCGGCAGAATCTACTCACGCATCTTGTCAGCGACTTCTATCGCTTTACGAAGACACCGAACTTACGGGACGAGGCATTCACAGGCAATTCCAGTGGCGTCGCGCTCAAGTTTCAACTATTCCCGTTCAATGCCAAAGTCACGACATTCCAGCGGAAATTCGAGAGTGGGACATTACAGATGTTCACGGCGCTCGCTAACGTATGGGGATTACGTGGGAATGCGTTCGATCCGCTGAACGTGTACCTCGAGTTCACGGAAAACTTCCCGCTCGACCTACTCAACGAGGCGCAAGTGCAACAGACGCTCGCTGGACTGGTATCGGAAGAGACGCGACTCGGTCTATTCTCTGCCATTGACAACCCGAAAGAGGAACTCGAACAGATGCAGCAGGAACAACAAGACAAGGCATTCATGGGGTCAAATGAGATTGACACAAATCAAGACACGACGGATGACGCGGTACCCGATGCACCTGTTGATGCCGCCAGTCAATTCGTGACGGAGTGATGCCATGTTGCAGCCGAAACAAGCACCCTTCGCACCGACGGAGAAACAAATCGAGCAACGCATCAAAGTCCTGTACCGTGACGCCTATCGTGACATACAACGCACCATCGCCACGATGTACGAGCAATACAGCCGCGACGGGGAACTGTCCTTAGCGGACATGACTCGGTACAACCGCTTGAGCAACGTTGAGCGGGAACTGGCACAACTGTTAAGCCAACTCTATATCAACAACAAGCGGTATCTCTACGAGACATTAGAGGCCGCTTATTTGCATGGGTATTTCGAGCAGCAATACAAACTCGAGATGGCAGCGCAACAAGCCCTTGGCTCCGGTGGCGTCAATGAAAAGGCAGTCCAAGCGATGATTGCGGAATCACTGACGGGACTCGTCCTCGACGAACGACTGGGCGAGAATCAACGACTTGCGGTCAATCAGATGCGGCAAGCGTTGTCCTATTCACTCGTACAGGGTGAGAGCTACGTCAAGGCGGCGAAACGCATCAAGGAGACGCTCGGCAAAGACCAAGCGCGCTCGGTACTCGTCGCATGGACAGAGACACACCGCGCCTACGAGACCGCTTCCCACGACTCGCGGGAACAAGCGAAAGCGGACGGTCTGGTATTTGAGACGGCATGGCTCGCGACACTCGACAAGCGGACACGGCAACGGCACCGCGCAATGGATGGCAAGACACAAGACGCGGACGGCTACTTCTCGCTACCCGGTGGGTCAAAGGGACGTTACCCTGGTGATCCGATGCTTGGGGCGAGTGACGTCATCCGATGCCGCTGTACGACCGTGACCAACTTCGTTGACCGATTGCCCGGCAGTCGCCGTGGGCGCTCGGAATACGACGATGCACGCAGTCCAAATGACCTATTCAATGGCAAGACGACATACAAAGACTGGTACGCGTCGAGATTGGAGTGATTCGCATGGAAGAGCAGGAACGACCCGACGATTTTGTTTACACGCCCACGCAGATGGAAGAGGGCAAGTCACTGACGATCCGTCGCCTGTATGTGCGGCGTGAGAACGGTGAAGCAGTACCGGAAGAAGATACACCACCTGAATAACAATACGTGAGGGTGTCACGTCTGCAACTTTCGAGGGGCGGAGGACGCGGCAAACTCGATAGGAGAGTACACATGGAAAACCAAGCAGAAGAAACAGTCGAAACGCAAGAGGAAACACCGAACCTGGAACAACCACCACATGAAACGCCAGCTGAATCGGTGGCACTCACACCCGAAATCGAGCAGATGATCGCGAAGATGGTCCAAAGCGAGACGGATAAAGTCCGGACAGGCTACACGAAGAAGCTGAAAGAATCGCAAGCTGAACTCGACAAACTGAAGACCTCGCAAATGAGTGAATCAGAGAAATACGAGTATGAGCGTGCGAAAGTGGAGCAGGAAAAAGCAGAATGGGCGGCAGAGAAAGAGCGTCAGGAACTCGAACTTAAACGAGCGACGAACAAACACTACGCGGCCCGCGTCATTGCAACGAAAAGCATCCCGGCTGACCTCGCAGAATCATTTGAGACGCTTATCATGGACGACGACCCGCAAGCCATCGACGCAAAAGCAGACACGATTTTGGCACTCGCGGAAACACTGGCGGCGAAGAAGGTCGAGGAACAACTCGGCGGTCGCAATCCGAAGCACCGGAGTCCAAGTACCCTCACCAAAAAGTCCATCGCAGAAATGTCATATGGCGAACGCGTTGCCTTGCAAGAGAGCGACCCTGCCGCGTATGAAGCACTCAAAAATAAAAAATGACGAAAGAAGGTCCTAACACATGGCACTCACAACATCAGCAAACCTCATCAAAGGTCGAATCTTCGCCGAAGGAGTAATGGCGAAACTGGTAAACAAATTGGTACTTGATCCAATCGTACGCGAAGATACATTGCCAGCAAGCGAAAAAGGCGACGAAGTATCACTTCCGAAATACGCATACATCGGTGACGCCATCAAAATGATCGAAGGGACGCCACTCGTTCCTGCGTTACTCTCGCAAAGCATGGCGAAGGTTCCAATCAACCAATACGGTAAGGCAGTAGAAATTACTGACCGCGCTTTGAATTCGGGTATCGGTGATCCAATCGGGGAAGCAGAGGACCAAGTTGTCCTCGCGATTCAATCGAAAATGCAAGTCGACAAGTTCGCGGCACTCGACACAGCGACAGCGACGGAAACGGTGGCTGCCATCAACAACGCTGGAGTAGCAAAAATCGTTGCAAAGTTCGGTGAAGACCAAGAAGGCACGTTGTACCTCTACGTCAACCCGACAGACTGGGCAAGCGCGCTTTCGACGGACATCAACTTCGGGAAACTCATCAAAGAAGTCTATGACGTGGAGTTTGTGCCATCAAACCGTGTTGCTGCCGGTACAGTTTACGCTGTTAAAGACGAAGCGCTCGGTGTCTTCCTACAATCTGACGTCGATGTCGAGACAGACCGTGACATCCTCGTGAAATCGACAGTCCTTGCAGCCGATACGTTCGCGGCAGTCTACCTCCGTGACGAATCAAAAGCGGTAAAAGTCACAATCACACCATAAGGAGTGAAACAAAATGTTATTACGACGACACAAGCAGATGCGTGCGAAAGAGATTGAGCACGATGAAATAGACGAGCAAGAACGCGAAGATTTAGAGGGAACAGATGAAGTGGTCTTGGGTAATGATGAGTCAGATCAAGACCTTCCGGACGAAGTGGAAGAATCTTCTGAACTTGTAGACCTCCACGATTTCACTGTCGCGGAATTGAAAGAACAAGCGAAAGAACGCGGGTTAGAAGGATACAGCGACTTGAAGAAAGCGGAATTGGTCGAACTCCTCGAAGGGGAGTGACTGGATGACGACAGACCAAGTCAAAGCACTCCTCAACATCAAAGGGACGGCTCACGATGCGTATATCGACGCCGTCCTGCCTTTGTTCGTGGAGTTTACCTATGACCGCTTGTTGCTAGCAGAGACGGTCGAACTATCCGCACAGGTCAAGTTACAACTGGCGAAAGCTGTACAGATGTATGCCATCAAGGCGGGCGTCCTCTCGCAATCGAGTGGGAGTGTCTCGTTTAACTACGATCAAGTGGACGTATTCAAATGGTACGGCACAGAACTCGACAACGTGATCAGTGGCGGTTCGGGAAGGTTCCGCTTTGTGCCGATGTCGGGCGAGGTGACGAAACGTGTTTGATTTCAGACCGCATGAGATTGCACTCGTCTTCCCGTCTACTGGTGGGAGCTATGACGAGGCAGGGAGTTACATTCCGGGAGACAGCCCACCAGACGAGGTCATCGATGCCCATGTCGACGTGTTGAGCGGCAGTGAGTATGAGCGTGCCCAAAAGGTGGCGGCAGATACGAACGTCATCATCTACATCGATTATCGGGACGACCTCGACGAGCGCATCAAGGTACGGCACAAGGGCAAGACGTACAGCGTATCTGCCTTGATTTCGCAAGGTGGACTGGACGAGACACTCGCTCTGTACGCCAAGGAGGTGGAGTGATGGCTAATATTCGGGTGGATGTCGACATTTCCCGCGCGCTTAGTCGCCTTCGCAACTATGATAATGCGACCAAGAATAAGGTCAAAGTAGCGGTGCAAGCCTCGACGATGGCGATTGAGAGCGGTGCGAAACGACTGGCGCCTGTCGACACGGGGCAATTACGGTCGAGTATCAAAGGCAAGGTATCGGGTGGTGGGTATGAGGGGAACGTGACACCGACCGTTGAACATGCACCATTCGTGGAGTATGGGACGCGGAAAATGCCAGCGCAACCCTACATGCTACCCGCTGCTGAAGAAGAAGCACCTGTCTTTAACGCCGCGATTCGCCGGGCGGTGATGGAATGAATGGCATCTTATACGAATTACAGGTGGCGCTCTTGATGCGACTCAAGGCACTGGTCGGTGTACCGGTGTTCGATTACGTCGCTAAAGGGACTGCCTTGCCGTACGTCACGATCGGTGAATATACAGGCGTGCTGTTTGACGCAAAAGATTTTGACGGGCTCGAGCCGACGGTCACGCTCCATGCGTGGTCGGAAGCAAAGGGGAAAGCGGAAGCGATGAAACTACTCGCGAAGATGGAGGATGCCTTGCGCGATCCGTTACCACTGCGTGAAGGACATTCGGTAATCGTGCAGCGCCCCGAATTTCAGACAGTCTTACAAGAAGGTACGAATATCACATCATACAGCGGAGATGTGAACACCTATCATGGCGTTCTGCGTGTCCGCTTTAAAATTATTAAGGGAGTGATTTGATCATGGCACGAGGAATCGACTTTTTAATCATGGTAAACACAGGCACGTCGGAAGTTCCGGCTTACACGAAGGTCGGCGGACAGCGCGGCGGTACGATCAACTTCGAGACAGACACGATCGACCTCACGTCGAAAGATAGCGATGGTTGGTCATTCGAAGATTACGGCATCTCATCGTGGAACATCGAAGGTGACGGGATCTTCACGGAAGACGACACGACGCACGACGCACTCATCAACGCATTCATGAACAAGGAATCCTTGCTCGTCCGGTACAAGTACCCAAGCGGCAAAGCCTACGAAGGGTCAGTCATCGTCACAGAGTTTCCGATCGAAGCACCATACGATGATGTCGCGACGTACAGCGTGACACTCCAAGGGCAAGGCGCACCACTCAAAGTGCCAGCAGAATAACAACGACATACGGCGGTAGGGCAACTTACCGCCTTTTTTTTGTTGCATCACATACGCGAAAGCGAAAGGGGAACGACACAATGGCAACGATCCAACTCAACGGAAAAGAATACGAATTACATTTCAAGAACCGCGAACTCGATTTACTCGAAGAAACGACCGGACAATCGATGGAACAGTTTTTCGGGGAAGAACTCGCAAGCGGAAAAGTCAAGCCGATGTATACGCTTTTGCTGATTCTACTCAAGCGTCATGCGGACTTCGCATTGATGCCGCGTGAAGCCTTCCTCGACATCTTGGACGATGCTTTTGAAAGCGGCCTCGAGTTCGAACAAATCGGGGAAGCCATCAACGCGACGGTCGAGAAATCGGTTTTTATGAAGCAAGCACAGGCGAAATTACAAGCGCAGGAACTGGCGAAAGTGGCAAGCAAACCGAAAGCAAAACCAAAAGCGGTCAAGTAAACCACTACACGTTGATGCGGGACTGCATCCGTTATGCCGGCATAACACCAGCGGACTACTGGGACATGACGTACCGGGAGACGCTCATCACGCTCGAAGCGGCTGCTGAACGGCGGCTTGATCGATACGAGGACGAAGCGTCTTTCGCCATCATGAAACGGGTCGCGGACAACAAGAAGAACTTGAAACGGGACGATCTCTTCAAGCGCCCGAAACAAGGCAACTATGAAAAGAAAATCGTCACACTCGCAGAAAAACGCAACGAATTAGATTCACTGACAGCCGAACTCGGTTGGCTCCAGTGAGTAGGAAGGGGGAAACCTCATGGCGATGCAAGACATAACAGTACGGATTGCCGCCGACCTACGGGACTTTGCCAACGGCATGAACGAAGTACAAAGCCGCATGTCCAACATGGGACAGAAGCTATCGAGTACCGGTACAGCGATGGCGACGACGTTCGGGGCGGCAGGTGGTGCGATTGCGGCAGGACTCGGACTCGCAGTCAACAAGTCGATGGACTTCGAGGCGCAAGTCAGTCGGGTCGGGGCGATCTCGGGTGCGACAGGCAGTGAGCTCCAAGCCTTACGCGACTCTGCGCTCCAACTCGGGGCGTCCACGTCGAAATCCGCATCTGAAGTAGCGGTCGGGCAAGAAGCACTCGCTGCACTCGGCATGACTGCGACGGAAGTCGTCAGTGCGATGCCAGGTGTCATCAGTGCCGCTGAATCATCCGGTGCAGACATGGCACAGACGGCGGAAGTCATGGCGTCCGCGTTGAATATCTTCGGACTCGAGGCGTCTGAATCCTCGCGGGTTGCAGACATCTTGGCACAGACGGCGAACCAATCCGCCGCAGATATTGGGGATATGGGGTACGCGCTCAAATATGCAGGACCAGTCGCCGCGAACCTCGGCGTATCAATGGAAGAGTTATCCGCCTCCATCGGAATCATGACCAACGCTGGACTTGACGGATCGTCAGCAGGTACCGCATTACGTGCAGGACTCTTGTCACTCTTAAAACCGTCGAACGCGAATCAGAAGGTCATGGACAGTCTAGGGCTTTCGATGACGGATGCCAACGGGAAGTTTATCGGCTTAAAAGGCGTCGTCGAACAGCTGAACGGCTCGATGGACGGTATGACCAACGCACAGAAGACCGCAACACTCGCCTCACTCGTCGGGACGGAAGCCTCGTCCGGATTCCTTGCGCTCATGGCAGCAGGACCAGGCGAAATCGATAAGATGACGACCTCGCTCGAGAACAGCGGTGGGGCTTCAGCAACAGCGGCAGCGGCCATGAAAGATAACCTCAAAGGCGCGCTCGAAGAACTCGGTGGTGCGTTCGAGACGGCACAAATCACCATCGGGACGGCGTTGACACCCGCGATTCAAACAGTCGTCGCTGTCCTGCAAGGCTTGATGGACAAATTCAATGGATTGTCTCCTTCGATGCAATCCTTCATCGCAACGGGCGCCGCTGTCACAGCAGGCGTTCTTTTGCTCGTGGCAGGACTCGGGGGCATCCTCGTCGTCGCCGGGGCAGTCGCCTCTGGTATCGCGGCACTCGGGGGAGCGGCAGCCATCTTAGCTGGCGCACTCGCGGTCATCACGTCACCCGTCACCCTCGTCATTGCAGGACTCGTCGCCTTAGGTGCGGCATTCGTCGTGCTTTACAACAAATCGGAAACATTCCGGGCAGGCGTCACCTCGACATGGGAAGCAATCAAGTCGGCAGCGATGTCGGTCTTTAACTTCATCAAGCCATTCGTGATGCAAGCGATGGACGCCGTCGGTGCCTTCATCGGGCAGAAACTCGCGGAAATCAAAACGTTTTGGGACGAGAACGGGACGCAAATCCTCCAAGCAGTCACGAATGCGTGGAACATGATTAAAACAGCGATCTCGACCGCCATCGCGTTCCTTGCGCCGATTTTTCAAGCGGGCTTTATGGTCATCGTCTCCGTCGTCAAATCGACATGGGATGCCATTAAAAACGTCATCAATGGCGCGCTCGACATCATCAAGGGTGTCGTCAAAGTCTTCACAGGTGCGTTCACAGGCGACTTCTCGCTGATGTGGTCAGGCATCAAGCAAATCTTTACCGGTGCCCTGCAATTGATTTGGGGCGTCGTCAATCTGTACCTCGTCGGGAAGTTACTCGGACCACTCAAGACGTTCGCTTCGATGGGGAAAAGCGTCATCACAGGCGCCTGGTCCGCCATAAAGTCGGTCTTCACGAGTTCGCTCTCCGCGATTCGTTCGGGTGTCGCTTCGGGATTCAACGCGGCGAAGTCCGTCATCACGGGGGCGATGAGTAGCATTCGTTCTGCCGTTTCGTCGGCATGGTCGGCAGTCAAGTCGTCCATCTCGTCAGCAGTCGGTTCGATTAAGTCCAGCATCTCGTCCGGGTTCTCGACAGCGAAGTCCATTGTTTCAAACGCGATGTCTGCGATCAAGTCCGTCATCTCCAGTGTATGGAGTGCGGTCAAGTCCGTCATCTCATCCGCAATGTCCGCGATCAAGTCGGTCATCTCGTCCGGGTTCAACGCGGCGAAATCGGTCGTCTCGAGCGTCATCAATGCCATCAAGTCGGTCATTACGAATGGATTTAACAATGCCAAGTCCGCTGTGCAGACGGCAACGAACGCCATCAAAGCACTCGTCACAGGTGATTTCAACGCGTTAAAAGGTATCGTGTCAGGCGCGATGTCGAACGTAAAGAACGCCATCGTCAACGGCTGGAATTCCGCGAAGTCCTTCCTATCCGGTATCAATTTATCCGGCATCGGTAAGAACATCATTCAAGGGTTGATTAACGGGATTGGTTCGATGGCAGGTGCGGTTGCGTCGAAGATTAGTTCGATCGCTGACGGCATCAAGTCGAAAATCACGGGTGCCCTCGGCATCCACTCGCCGTCCCGCTGGATGAAAGACAACGTCGGGAAGCACATTCCGTCTGGTATCGCAGTCGGGATGCAAGCAAATGCGAAAGCGGCGACAGCAGCGGCAGCGAAACTGACGAAATCGATCACGGAACAGATGAAGAACGCAGAAGTGAAGTTTGACACGAAGAAACTCAGTGCTAGTGCCTACATCGCAGAGTTACGCAAAATTGATGCGGCGCATAAACTGACAGGCGACCAACAACGCAAGCTCAACAGCGAAATCTACGCCGCGCAACAAGTCGTCAAGAAACAGAACGCGGAAGCGCTGAAAGATAAATCGGACTTTTACAAAAAGCTCGACAGCATCAACGACTCGTTTGTTGAGAAATCGAAGAAGGTCGCCTCTGACCTGAAAGCGACGGAAGCGAAGTTGACGGCAGATTTTAACAAAGAGTTCGCAGACCGGAAGCGAAGCATCATGAACTTTACCTCGTTGTTCGACACGGTCGAAAAGAAAGCCATCGATCCGGCGGCAATGGTCAACGGATTGAAGACGCAGGTCGCAGCCATCAAGACATACAACAAATCCATCGAGGACCTGCGTGCGAAAGGCCTCTCGGATAAGTTGATGGATGAACTGCAAGCACAAGGCCCGAGTGGTGCGGCGGAACTGGAAGCGTTGACGAAACTCAACAGCGAACAGCTCGCCCAGTACCAGCATTACTACAACGCGAAACGTCAGCTCGCGCAAGAACAGGCGAAGAAAGAAACGGCGGACGAAAAAGCCGAACTCGCGGCGAAGGTCAAGGCAGAGGAAATGAAAGCGAAAGTGACCGTCCTCGGCTACCGCAACGAATGGATGAAACAGATTGCGGCACTCAAGTCCGCGACAGTCAAATCGACCGGCGGTCTCTCGCCCGGCATGAAAGACGCAGGGAAGCAAGCCATCGCCGGCATGATCAAAGGGATGGACAGTATGAAAGGTCCGCTCGCAAGTGCTGCGGAGCAACTCGCTAAACTTGTTGCCGCGACGACGAAGAAGACGCTCAATATCCACTCGCCGTCACGCGTCATGGAAGCCCTCGGCGGCTTTACAGGCGAAGGGATGGCAAACGGGATCGCGAAGTCACGCTCGCTCGTCGAAAAAGCGGTCCACTCGCTTTCGTCCGCCGCACAAGCAGGCGTCGCTATTCAAGCACAAACCAATGGCACGTATGCCCTTGAGACGACAGGCACACCGATCTATGTCGAGAACGTGATGATGATGGACGGTCGGGAAATCGGACGCGTCGTCCAGCCGTACGTCGACCAAGGACAGCAGAGTAAAACGCAAATCAAGTCGTACTTCGGGGGGAATCGCTAATGTTTTTGACAATCGAGACGCTCGAGGGACAGACCTACAAGTTGGATGACGACAAATACCGCATCCATACGCTCGATTTTAAAGTGTCATCCCCGGAGTACAATCACCAATCCGACAACATCGAAGGGCGCGACGGACAGATTGACCTCGGGAGCAGCTACAAGAAGCGGAAATTGACCGCAGAACTGTACCTCAAGGCGTCGAGCATGGCATCATATGCGCTCTACCGGGACCAAGTCTTCAAATTGTTTAAATCGAAAAAAGCATTTTACATCACCGAATCACGCACGCCGTGGAAACGATGGCTCGTCAAGGTGACGAATAGCTTTGAACTCGACCAGACACGCATTTATGGGGTGTTTACGGTCGAAATGGAGACAAGTGGCTTACCGTACGTCGAGAGTCGAGCGACGACACAACAACCGCTCGTCTGGATGGACAATGGATGGTTTTGGGGTGCCGGCATTTCGTGGGGCGACGGCATGGATCAATACAATGTCGTCAATGACACGGAGTTCGTCATCCCGAACTATGGGGACGTCGTCGTCGACCCGCGTCAGATGGGCCTCGTGATTCGCTTTAACGGGGCATCGAGTAACTTGACACTGACCAACCTTACGACAGGTGAGACGTTTGTCTATTACGGCACGACGGGAGCGAGTGACACCTTGGTCTTAGATGGTGTCCGCGTCCTTAAAAACGACATCAGCGTCGTCCGACAGACGAATTATGGTCTGTTGACGATGGCGATTGGCAACAATGATTTTCTCGTCGAGGGTGTGCTTGGGAACTTCACGCTCTCGTTCGAGTTTCGATTTTATTACCTCTAGGAAAGGAGCGGTTCGATGCTCATAGTCACCGACCTACTCGGCAATTCCGAACGCATCGTCTCGGTGCGCGATCTACAAAGGAAACGTCGCGTCAACGGGGAGCGCGAGCTCTCCTTTACATTGCTACGTTCAGATATCGACACGATCGGCTTTGACCTTGTGCAAGAAGAGAGTGAGATCCTGTTCGACGGCGATACCTATATCATCAAACAACTGAAAGAAATCGGGAGTGGCGACCGGACGTACAAGCAAGTCGATGCCGTCCACGCCTTTTTCCCGAAGTTGATTGACCAGTACAAGCATGAGACGACGAGTGGCACGAAGACCTTCGCGCAAGCCTTGGCGTTTGTGTTCGACGGCTCTGGCTATACCTACACGTTGTCCGGGACGTATGACACGGAATCGTTTGACAATCTTGGAGATGATAACCGGTTGGCATTGTTCCAGCAAATCCTTGGACGGTACGGGGGCGAGTTCGAACTCGTCGGCAACATCGTGGTCATACGTGAACAAATCGGTATCGAAACGGACTTCCAGTTTCGATACAACTTTAACATCAAGACGCTGTCACGGACGGTCGACACGACCAACCTCTCGACCTACGTCAAAGGATTCGGACAACCACTGACGGACTCCGAGGGGACGCCGACAGGCAATTACAAGGTACAGGGTGAGTATTACAGCCCGAACGTCGCACTCTACGGGATCCGGGAAGCGAAAGCCGTCCATGATGACCGGGTGACGACGATTGCGACGCTCAACAAGATGATGCAAGCGGCATTGCAAGACACACCATTGCTCTCGCTTGAACTCGATTTCCTCGACTTGCGTGCGGCAGGTTATCCGTTTATCGTCCCGAACGAAGGAGACCGCGTGCTGTTAATCTACGAGCCGATGGATTTGACGATTGTCGTGCGACTGGTCGAAATCGAGGAAAGTTTTAACTTTTACTTGCAGCCTGTCGGGACGAAAGTCACGCTTGCGAATCTCAACAAGGACATCACGGACACCGTCTCACAATTCAGTCGCACGACGAAAGCCGTCGATAAGGTCGTCAACCAGGACGGCACCGTCAAGACGGACATCCTAAGTGATGACGTCAAAAGCACAGTCGCGGCGGTGCAAGCCGCACGCAAAGAGTTAGCTTTTATCAATGGGATTCGCTCGGTTAAGCCAACGAATACACAACACCTTGTCGCATGGACGGCGAATGGCATCGGGACGTCAGAAGATGGTGGCATGACCTACCAAGAAGCCGTCACGGGTGAGGGGGTCAACCTCTCGAACAGCTATGGTACGTTGTCGCTTGCGAACGTCGAAGGCGTTGATGAGGCGCTGGCGGAAGCCGATGGACGTTTGGATGCGCTCGAAGCAATAAACGCAGGAACGCGTTTGACGACGCTTGAGAATCGATTAAAGAGCGGGCGTGGGACGACAGCAGAACGTCCTGTCTTAACTGCTACTGATGATGGTTATTTGTATTTCGACCGCACCTTGCTCAAAATGATTGTTTGGTCGGGTACAGCGTGGATCAATGTTGACGGAACAGTGTTGTAAAACAAAGGAGTGGATTTTTGCTCTATATCAACGGCATCAGCTTCGCCAATGGGTATCGCTACTGGCGTGGCACTTATACCACAGAGAATTAAAGGAGGATGAAACATGGCGAGCTTTTCATATAAAAACATCGGTCTCCCACTTGATTTACTCAACTGGGAAGTGCTAAATGAAAATTTTAAGAACGTCGCACGTGATTTGAATAAAATCAGTAATGATATTTTAGAGGAAGTAAGCGATGCTGCCAGTTTAAGATATTTGTCGCCAGTCGCTACACTTTCGGTGTTATCTTCGACTTATCCGGATGCTAAAGAAGGTGACGCTGCACAAACGTTGGATGATAATAAAATTTATCGTTACAACGGTACGAATTGGGTCTTTGTCCAACAGTTCGGTTCAGGCCCCTTCACTGATGTATACAATCAATTGGCTTTGCAACGCAGTTTTATAAACGTCAAATCTTTCGGTGCAGTTGGTGATGGAGTCAGCGATGATACGAATGCCATCCGATCAGCCATTCAATCCCTTCCGTCCACAGGTGGAAACATCTATTTCCCAAACGGTAAGTACCGCATTACGGATTCAATCGTCTTAAAAAATGGTACCATCATCACTGGTGAGACATCTACTGGCGCCCTTATTTATCCTGATTGCGACATCATGAACACGTCGGAGCAGACAAGTGTTACACCTTGTTTCCGAGTTTCTTCGTCCGCAAAAAACATCGGGTTTTATAAAATTGGTGTAGATAGTTCGAAGGCGTCGAACACGATTATGGCTTCTACTCTCATCACAAGTGGTGCTGGAATATCCAATTTCTTCGCTTTTGATATTTATGGGAAAGATGTCTATCAATTGCTTAAGTTCAGTGATTGTTCAGATATGTATTTCGAAAAGATTCTACTTGTGCCACCAACCAAAGTTTTGCCGGTGCCTCCTGAAAATGCTCTTAGTTTTGTACGCTGTCGAAATGTCAATATCTCAAATCTGATTGTATACGGAACGGCGGAAATTATTGATATGTCACAGTGCATCAACGTCACAATCGATAATGTCATCGGGGAATCTGGCGTCGGTGACGAGAATGAAGCATTCGACATCGGTGGCTGTAAGAATGTTACCATCGATAACTGTATCACCAATGGATTCGGGGAAGCGGTCAAACTAAAACAAGAAGGCAATTTACCGACTTACCTTATTACGGAAGACATTACTATTTCAAACTGCCAATTTCGTGAATTTTCAAAAGCTGGTATTGAATTGTTAACCAATAAGGTTCTGGCAGATTACGTCATCAAAAATATTAAAATCAGCAACTGCACGATTGAGAGTTCCGTTACCAATAGTCGTGGCATCTATCAAGTCAGTAGCGTCAACAATTACGGTTTTGAAAACGTAGAAGTCCGAGACACAAAGATTGAAGTTCCGAACTACGCTATTGATGTGGCGAACGCATCGAACTTTAAATTAAAAGGCGGAAATGCGTTGACATCATCTCTTTACTCAGCAATCAAGTTCATTTCTGATGTGGGGCACCCATATGCGGAAAAAACGAAGGACTTCGGAATCGATGACACTGAAATCAAAGTCAGCGGGAACGGGAAGGCGATTGATTTGGCACGCATCTATGGTTTCACTATGAAGGATGTCACAATTGATGTTCCAAAATCAACGTCTTCGAGCAACTATGCTGTTTATTTATTGAATGTCAAAGATCCAAAAATCACTCGGAGTAAAATTTCGGGCGGCGGATATGGGATTAGTTTAAACTGGACGACTAGTGAAACGTATCTGCACAGTACGGCAAAAATGATCACTGCTTTCATCAAAGATAATGAAATCAAAAACTTTGGGGTCTATGGAGTACGCTTAAATGTCGACATGCCGACCGATCTCGCTGTCACTTACAAGTATGCTCGTATCACAAATAATGATTTCTATATTGATGAAAATACCTCTCAAAGCGGACAAACAGCAATTCAGTTCCGTGCTCGCCGGATTACAGGCGGATTTGATTATATCAAAGCAGACCAAAACACGATGTACCGAGTTCCAACGGCTATCGGGTACGACGGAGTCACTTTGGGATCTAATTCAGTAGTCACTCCTAACATGATTTACACTGGAGCATAATATCAAGCGTCCTTCACCGGGCGCTCTCATATCAATCACCACAGACCCTACATCATAGACCGCATCACACTAGGGGGTAAATCCTGAATAACCCAACGCCATAGGCGTTTTTCTTTTGCACTCACATCACACTAGGGGGTCATCGCTTGGAAGGAGCTGCCGACATGGATAGCATTATCCAGACCGTACACGATCACGGGGAACGCATCGCTTTACTAGAAAAATCAGACGAGAAGACACGGCTTGAAATCACATCGATTAACGAGAAGCTCGGAACCGTCGAGCGCTCGCAACACAAGATTGAATCCACGCTCCACGACGTCTCCCGCGAGACACGCTCGGTCATCCGAGACTCGCAGGACATGACGCGTGGGCTTTTTAAATCGCAGGAACTCGTCATCTCGCAACTCGCGACGGCGTTCGAAAACGAAGCTGGACGCCAGCATAAGGAAACGACGCTGAATGTCGAGGTACAGGATAAACAGCGTGACCGAGTTTGGGCGGCATTCGGCAAATGGTCTGCCATCATCGTCCCGACACTCGGTGGAATCGCAACAATCATCGGTTACTTCTATAAATAATCAAGGAGGCTACATCTATGTATTACGACAAACGGAATAAGGAAGCACTCGCAGAACTCGCGCCGAACACGCAAAAAGCCGCACGCCAGTGGTACGACTACCTCGTCAAGAACGGCATCGAAGTACTGATCTACGACGCACGCCGGACGGAAGCGGAGCAACGGGCGAACGTAAACTCAGGCGCCTCACAAACAATGTACTCGTATCACCTCGTCGGGCAAGCGCTCGATTTTGTTCCTATTAAAGATGGCAAAGCCTTATGGGGTGGATATAATGCGTCTAATATCCAAAAAGCCATCAAAGAAGCGCAACGCATCGGCTTCACGTGGGGTGGAGATTGGGATTCGGACGGCAACCAACGCGATGAAACGTTCATCGATTCACCACACCTGCAGTACAACTACAAAGGCTATGGCTCAGACAAGGTCTTGGCATCTTCGACGCCTGTCAGCAAGCCCGCCTCATCTGCATCAAGCAAGACGCATCAGGTCGTCGCAGGCGACACATTGAGCGAACTCGCGGTCAAGTACAAGACGACGGTCGCGAACCTCAAGGCGTGGAACAACCTCAAGGACGCGGACATCAACATCGGGTGGACGCTGAACGTCGCGAAACCTGCTGCACCTGTCAAGGCATCGAGTGCCGCGATCATTGCATTCCCAGGCGACGCGCTATACCGCACGCAAGATAAATCAAAGATGAAGCAAATCAACATCGAACGCATTCAGCGCGCTGTCGGTGCTCCGGTAACGGGCAAGTTTGACGCGGCTACCGAGAAAGCGGTCGAGGCATATCAGAAGCGCAAGAAGCTCGCCATCGATGGTGTCGTCGGTAAAGATACATGGAACATGCTTTTTTAACCTAATCGAAATGGGGAATTGATATGAACGAAAAAACAATCGCTTTCGTCCGCCTTGCCATCCCACTCTATGCCATGCTCAACGCGACCTTGCTTGCGATGGGCTATGACCCGTTGCCATTCGAATCTGAAAAGGTGGACGGCTTCGTCACGGGTGCGGTCGGTGTCGTCGGTTTAATCGTCGCCTGGTGGAAGAACAATAACGTCACACCGGAAGCACAACAGATGCAGCAGGCGCTCGACGACAAGAAGCAATACAATCAACTGAAAAACCTCTAACCAACGCCTACCCTCACGGGTGGGCTTTTTTGTTTGTTCTAAAATGGGTAAATCAGGAAATTATATGCTATATTCAAATTGCGGTTGGGGAACCGCACGATGTCTAACGGGGCATCATCGAAATTGGATAGGCCTCCTGCATCTGTGGGAGGTCTTTTGTCGTACACAAAAAGAGTGCCCGTTTAGGACACTCCCAGTTGCATGCGTAGTTGTTCCTCGAAGCGTGCTCGCTTCATCTTGCTTTGCGTAACGTCGAGTTGCATCAGCGTCTCGGTCTGCTTGAGCACATCGACCTGCAAGCCTTTCGTCAGACGTTCGAGTGCGGCGAGGATCTCAGGTACCTCTCCCGACAGCACGATCTGTGTCTTGTTTACCAGCATCACTTTCATAATGCCCTCCCTTGTGTAAACAGTGCGACGGTCAATGCTTAATGATACCCCGTGTGGGTATCTGCTAAACTGCACCGCATCTGCACACAATCTGCACCTGCACAGTCAAATGCACATTATTTTATCTACTCCACGCTTCACCTCACGACGAAAACCCTCCTATTATCAACGATTCTTTTAACCGCTTTTCTTCTATATAACTAAACGCTATTATGCGAAAGAAAAAAAATATCCGGAAACATTGCAGACGATTAACCGTGGTACTGCTGAAAAACCAAATGAACTGCTCTGCGATCAGGAGACGTATACCTATGATTCGAAAACGGGCGAACTTACGAAGTGACGGGTTTACATTGATTGAAATGAGTGGAGTCTTAATGATTACCGGTCTGCTGTGCTTATTGTTATTGCCGACTGTTATTGATCGGCGCCCGGCAATTTATTTACTCGAACAAGATATTGCGATGATGCGGCAAGATTTTCAGACGTTACGGTTGCTGCAATACTCGAAAACGGATAATCAAAATACCATTCAATTTCGATGGCGTGCAGACGGGGCGGGATATTTTATCATGGTGAACGATCGAATCCTGTGGCAGAGAACGTTTCAACCGGGTCATAGTTGTATCATCCCGACGACCGGGCGAGTGATTTACTTTAAAAGTTATCATTCGACCTATGCCTCGACGTGGTACTGCCGTTCAGCAAAACAAGAATATGAAATAAAATTCCTCCTCGGAAATTATCAAATGTTGATTCAAAAAATGAGGTGAAATGGCATGCGGTCGAAGGTAAAAAGAGTTGTTTGCTCGGAGGAAGAGCGTGGATTCACTCTCCTTGAAGTGATGCTCTCACTTGTCGCCATCAGTTTGTTTTTAGTATTAGCGATTGATCCTTACTTGAATTTCCAAAAACAAAAAACACAGTTAATTGTTGAGACACGGCGCTTGGACGAGATGGCATCGAAGCAAGTGGTGGGTGATTCGACGGGGTATCGTGTCGAGGAAGGGAAGTGGTGTCTTGAAACGTTATGCCTTGCGAGCCGAATCCGGAACGACCCTCCTCGAAATTTCAATGGTCCTTTGGTTGAGTCCTCTGTTACTCCTTGGATTATTGACGATGACACAACTCGTTAGCAACGCCAATCAAACAGAATGGATGGAAGAGGATCTGTTTTTTCATACCGTCGAACGATTGATGTGGCGAAGCATCGAGTGTGGTTTAGTGGGAGAAGAGCTGAGGGGACGGGATGTCGATCCGGGAGAGGAGCCGATTAAGTGGCGGCTCGTTCGTGTACAAAATCAAATACGGCTCAAAAAAGAGTTTGGAGGCGAACTGACGTATGCCCACGACGTGACGCATTATCGAATCAAAGAAGACGGAGCCCGAATCGTAATCGAACTCAATCAGCGGTCTCGAACTTACGCCTGCAAGAAACCGGCTTCATCCTGATTCAAACCTTATTGATTCTGATGGGAATTGGTGCCATGATGCTACTAGGTTGTATGCGGATGGATGAGACCATCAAACAGTATAAGCTAGAGCAAGAGGCGCTTCAACTCGAATCCCTTGTCAGAGCGGCATCAAATGACTGTCGCCAAGATGAGACAATCCGTTATCCGATTGGACGAGTTACTTGTATCCGAACGGATAAAGGCTTTAAAATGGAAGCAATCTTAGAGAATGGACAAAGAATCGAGGCGGTCGTTTCGGATGGATAAGGTTTATGTAATCGGCTTTATGGGAACTGGTAAAACAGCGATTGGTCGAAAGTTAAGCGAACGATATGACGTAGATGAACTAGATGAACGTTTTGTTCAAGAGTATGGTCAATCGATTGCTGATTTTTTTGCAGCACATGGTGAGGCAGGATTTCGAGCACGCGAAAGCGAATTGTTACGAAACAGTCAATCTCAAGTTGTCATCACGGGTGGTGGAATCATTGAACGACCCGAAAATCGTACATGGATGAAGGAAACGGGTACGGTCATCTGGATTGATACACCATTCGATTCGATTTGGAGACGAATTGAGTCAGACCGAAATCGTCCCTTAGTAGGGAAGTACGAGACTGTCAAGTCTTTGTATATGCGCAGACGTTCTGTCTATGCAGACAGTGCGAATCTTCGTTTAGAGGGAATGAAATCGATTCGGGAGCTAACGGCAGAAATAGAATCGGTATTGGAGGAAAAGTCATGATCTGGATTAATCTTGGAATCATCGTAGTAGCGATCCTCGGCTTAGTTGCTTATGGATTTGTGCTTTATAAAAAGAAGATTTCACAAGACTTACGGCTTGTAAAACAGTTGTTGGAGCGATTTACGATCCGCCAGCAAACGTTGCAGGCAGGCATCGATCATACGACGAATCGGATTGATCAAATTAAAGGAAATGTCGATCATCTTGTGAGTGAAGGGAAGCGTGTTGAGCAAGGGGCGCGTCAACTAATAGTTGAAGGGCAACGACTTTCAACAGAAGTTCAACATACAGCGGGACTCAAGCAATTTTGAAATGGCTTTCATTGAGCGAATGTGAAACAATAGGAGAGAAGGGACTTGGTCCTTTCTCTCTTTAGTTTTGTTCAATTTCCGAATAAACCTAGAAAAATAGGTTTGAAGTTGATAGAATGTAAATGAAAGTTGAACATTAAAGAGAAAAGGAATATAAAATGTTCGTAAATAGGGGGATATGTATGAGTCAGACGACATTGAAGAGAACGCCATTGTTTGAAACGATCGCACCGATGGGGAAAATGGTCGATTTTGCAGGGTTTGAAATGCCGGTTCTGTTTTCATCAATCAAGGAAGAGCACATTGCAGTACGTGAACAAGTCGGGATGTTCGATGTATCTCATATGGGAGAATTGTTAGTGACAGGTCCTGAAGCATTAGCGTTTCTTCAAAAGACACTGTCGAATGATATCTCTAAGATCGCGATTGGGCAGGCTCAATACAATGTTTTATGTCAAGAGGATGGTGGGACAGTCGATGACTTGCTCGTGTATCGACTGGAAGAAGAAAAATATTTACTAGTCGTCAACGCCTCGAATATCGAGAAAGATGAAGCACATCTTCGTTCGTATCTAGAAGGAAACGTGTTACTCGAAAACCAATCGGATGCGTATGGGCAGATTGCCGTCCAAGGTCCTAAAGCAGAGGAACTCCTGTCGACAATGACGGAGCTTGCATTAAATGAAATTAAATTTTTCCGGTTCGTTTACGGGAAAGTGGCAGGCGTCGACATGTTAGTTTCGCGCAGTGGTTATACGGGAGAAGACGGATTCGAGTTATATATGGCGGCAGCAGATGCAGAACATGTCTTTAAGACACTACTTGAAGCAGGTGTCGTTCCATGTGGTCTTGGCGCACGTGATACTTTACGTTTTGAAGCGTGTTTACCACTCTATGGTCATGAGTTATCGGCGACGATTTCACCAATCGAAGCAGGGATGGGGTTTGCCGTCAAACCGCAAGCGAAAGAATTCGTCGGGTCAGATGTTCTCGCAAAACAAAAAGAACAAGGCGCACCACGCCGTTTGATTGGACTTGAACTCGTCGATAAAGGGATTGTCCGTCAAGATGCCCCGGTTTTACTGAATGGAGAGACTGTTGGTTTTGTGACGACAGGGACGTTACCACCGACAATCGGTAAAGCCATTGCCTTAGCGCTCGTGCCAGCAGAATACGCGACAGAGGACCAGTTCGAAGTGGAAGTACGTGGAAAGAAACTAGCCGCAAAACGTGTGAACACACCGTTTTATCGTCGAGCCAACTAAGGGGGACTTATAGATGGATTTTCGTTATTTACCGATGACGCAAGAAGATGAAAAAGAGATGTTACAGACGATTGGTGCAAATTCGATTGAAGATTTACTAGCAGACATTCCAGCCGCTGTCCGCGACCAGGGGACGTTAGAAGAAGTCGGGATTCCGCTACCGGAAACAGATTTGATTCGAACATTTTCGAAGCTTGCTGACCAAAATATGAATACGAAGCAATATCCATCGTTCCTCGGTGCAGGCATTTACGATCACTATGCACCGGCTGTCGTCAATCATATGTTGTTGCGTTCAGAATTCTATACGGCGTATACACCCTATCAACCTGAAATCTCACAAGGGGAACTGCAAGCGATTTTCGAGTTTCAGACGATGATTTGTGAATTGACAGGAATGGACGTCGCAAACTCATCGATGTACGACGGCATTACAGCACTAGCAGAAGCGGCCATGCTTGCCTGTGCCCATAAAAAGAAAAAGACGATTGTCTTGTCGGATGGGGTTCATCCGGAAGCACATGATGTCGTTCGGACGTATGCGAAAGGACCGGGGCTCGAGGTCGAGACGCTCGCATTGCGAGACGGGGAGACGGCAATCGAACAATTAGATGGACTTGATGACATCGCATGTGTCATCGTCCAATACCCGAACTTTTATGGACGCGTCGAAGATTTACAAGCGTTAGCGGATGCAACACATGCAAAAGGCGGTTTATTTATCGTCTCAGCCAATCCGCTTGCCCTCGGACTGCTTGAAGCACCTGGGAAACTCGGTGCGGATATTACGATTGGCGATTGCCAACCGTTCGGGATTCCCCAAAGTTTTGGTGGACCGACATGTGGCTACTTCACGACGACAAAAGCCTTAATGCGTAAAATTCCAGGGCGTCTTGTCGGTCAGACGGTGGATGAGGATGGCAAACGCGGTTTCGTCTTGACGCTCCAAGCCCGGGAACAGCATATCCGTCGTGATAAAGCGACATCAAATATTTGTTCGAACCAAGCGTTGAATGCATTGGCGGCATCGATTGCGATGAGCGCGTTCGGAAAACAAGGGATTCGTGATTTAGCGGTCCGCAACTTACAAACGGCACATGCCTTGAAAAAATCATTGAAAGCAGCCGGCTTCCGCATCGTCGATGATGGACCGAGCTTTAATGAATTCGTCGTCGAATTACCGATCGATGCGGAAGAGGCAAGTCGTCAATTGCTTAAAGCAGGAATCATCGGTGGATTGCCGCTCGGCACATACGACGCAAAACGAAGTCGTGAAATGCTTGTCTGTGCAACAGAATTACGGACGAAAGAAGAGCTCGATCAATTCGTGTCAGCGTTAGGGGGATTAACTCATGCATAAATCAAGTGAACAAACATTGATTTTTGAAATCTCAAAACCCGGTCGTGTCGCATATGCGTTACCACTCGCGACGGTCGAAGAAGAAGCAATCGAAGACATGTTGCCAGCTTCTTTTGTACGAAAAGAAGATGTCGCGTTACCGGAAGTTTCGGAACTGGATCTTGTCCGTCACTACACGGCACTTTCGAACCGGAACCACGGTGTCGACTCCGGGTTTTATCCGCTCGGTTCATGTACGATGAAATACAATCCTAAAATCAATGAAGATATGGCACGACTTCCCGGGTTTGCCCACATTCATCCGCTTCAACCGGTTGAGAGCATTCAAGGAGCGCTCGGTTTGATGTATGACTTACAAGAAAAGTTAGCAGTCATCACGGGAATGGATGAAGTGACGCTCCAACCGGCAGCAGGGGCACACGGAGAGTGGACTGGATTGATGTTGATCAAAGCCTATCATCATGCGCGCGGCGACTTCAAACGGACGAAAGTACTCGTTCCGGACTCAGCACACGGCACGAACCCGGCATCGGCGTCTGTCGCAGGATTTGATACCGTGACGGTCTTGTCAGATGAACGAGGTCTTGTCGACTTAGAAGACTTAAAGAGCAAAGTAGGGGACGATACAGCGGCTTTAATGCTGACGAACCCGAACACGCTCGGATTGTTTGAATCGGATATCGTCGAGATCGCAAAAGCAGTCCATGAAGCCGGTGGGAAATTGTATTACGATGGAGCAAACTCAAACGCCATCATGGGAATTGCACGTCCCGGCGAT
Source organism: Exiguobacterium oxidotolerans JCM 12280 (assembly GCF_000702625.1). Taxonomy (NCBI): domain Bacteria; kingdom Bacillati; phylum Bacillota; class Bacilli; order Caryophanales; genus Exiguobacterium; species Exiguobacterium oxidotolerans. The sequence continues at coordinate 2,566,538 of NZ_JNIS01000001.1, forward strand.
ATGGGCTTTGATGTCGTTCACTTGAACCTCCACAAAACGTTCACCGGTCCTCACGGTGGTGGTGGTCCGGGTTCAGGTCCGGTCGGTGTCAAACAAGACTTGATCCCTTATTTACCGAAACCGATCGTCGCAAAAACAGACGAAGGATTCATTTTGGATTATGATCGCAAAGAGGCAATCGGACGTGTTAAACCGTTCTACGGAAATTTTGGCATTAATGTCCGCGCCTACAGCTACATTCGGACGATGGGTGGAGAAGGTCTCGCCCGTGTCTCGAAAGAAGCGGTCTTGAACGCAAACTATATGTTAGCGCGTCTCAAAGGCGCATATGACGCACCGTATGATGTCTACTGTAAACATGAGTTCGTCTTATCGGGGCGTCGCCAAAAAGCACTTGGCGTGCGGACGCTTGATATCGCAAAACGACTGCTTGATTTCGGTTATCATCCACCGACAATCTATTTCCCGTTGAATGTCGAAGAGTGTATCATGATCGAACCGACGGAAACGGAATCAAAAGAAACGCTTGATGCGTTCTGTGATGCGATGCTCCAAATCGCACGTGAAGTCGAAGAAACGCCAGACGTCGTCCTGAACGCACCGCATACGACGGTCGTCAAACGGATGGACGAGACATTGGCAGCGCGTAAACCAGTGTTGCGTTATGAGCCGAAACAAGAAGTCCATGCATAACGGTTACTGAAAACGAACTGACGCGTAAGTCAGACTAAGATTGATTCGTATGATGGACGTTTCCAGTCGACATTAATTAAATGACCGATGATTCCATTTTTACAGGATCATCGGTCATTTTTATGCCTATTTTGGTCGATCATGATCTCCTTAGTCAGAGCCTCTCGTCAATAAGTCGCCAAGCGAAAAACCCTTCCTGAGCCTGAGGCGTAGGAAGGGTTTTTCGACGGAATAGTGAATTAGCTACGTTTGACTTTTCCGGTCCACTGTTTGAAACCGCCTTTAAGCTGGTACAAGTTCGTGTAGCCGGCTTTTTTCAAGACTTTAGCTGCTTGCGAAGAACGCATGCTGCCTTGGCAATACAGGTAGATTGGCATATCTTTACGAAGCTCTTTCGAACGCATCTTCATTTGGCTAACCGGAATGTTACGCGCGCCAACGATATGACCGCCTTTAAATTCTTGTGTTTCCCGGACGTCGACGATTTGTGCCTTACGGTAGTTCGCGCGGAATTCCTCTTGCGAGAGTTTTGTGATGCCTTTGACTGGCATGAAACGCCAGACGACATAAGCAATCAATGCCACCCATAAGACGATTGTGATGATTGTGCCTGTTTCCATATTCAACTTCCAACCCCTTCGTTCGTATAACATCTCTATCATTATAGTAAACGAAATCGATTTCGGCAATCGACTCGTCGTTGCGCAGGATAGAAAGGGTCTGATACACTTATACGGAAACGTTTTGGGGGTGTTCGCTTGGTAAAGAAATGGCAAGTATTGACGACCGAAGCACTAGAGCCGGCAATGAACATGGCAATTGATGAAGCATTGATTGCTTTTGTCGGGCGAGGAGAGATTGCGCCTACGCTTCGTTTTTACTCATGGGAACCACGCGGACTCAGTGTCGGTCATTTTCAGCGTGCAACACGTGATATCGATCGAAAGCGAATTGAAGAACTTGGTATCCCGATCGTTCGACGGATGACTGGTGGTCGAGCGGTTTTACATGCGGATGAACTCACATATAGTGTCGTCATTCAAGAGGCGACAGAAGGACTACCACGAACTGTAATCGAAAGTTATCGCCTGTTGACGGAAGGAATCCGAAAAGGCTATCATCACCTCGGTATTCCCGTTGAATTTTCAGTGCCGATGACGGAAGAAGAAAAAGAAGAGTTACGAAAGCCGAAATCGGCCGTTTGTTTTGATGCAGCCTCTTACTATGAATTGGCAGTCGGAAAACGGAAAGTCGCGGGGAGTGCTCAAGTTCGTCATCAAGGCGTTGTGCTTCAGCATGGATCAGTGCCTTTATCGGTTGATGAAGGTGAATTGTTTGATTGCTTCCTTTATGAAGATGAAACGATGCGTCAACGGATGAAGTCACGCTTTGCAGGAAAAGCGGTTGCCTTGAATGAACTCGCGGGCCGGAAAGTGTCATTCGAGGAAGTTCGTGATGCGTTTACACGCGGTTTTGAGGATGCGCTTCAATTGGAATTCGTTCCGCTTGAATTCAATGAGCGGCAATGGCAGGAAATTGAACAGTTAGCCGAGAAGTATCGTAGTGATGAATGGAACTGGAAACGTTAAAGTGAAAGATTGGAAGGTGATGTCGTGCCGACTCCGAGTATGGAAGATTATTTAGAGCAAATTTATATCTTGATCGAAGAAAAAGGGTATGCCCGCGTATCGGATATCGCAGAACTGTTAGGAGTACACCCTTCTTCTGTAACGAAGATGGTGCAAAAGTTAGACCGTGAAGAGTACCTCGTCTACGAAAAGTATCGTGGCCTCATGTTGACTGCAAAAGGTAGAAAGATTGGGAAACGACTTGTCGAACGGCACGCGCTGTTAGAAGATTTCTTGCGCCTTGTCGGTGTAGAAGAGTCACTAATCTATAAAGATGTCGAAGGAATTGAACATCACTTGAGTATCGAAGCACTTGATAAAATCAATGGGATGATTCAATTTTTCGCTGAACGCCCGGCTTTACAAGAAGAACTTCATAATTATCAACAAGCACACCCAGAAGACTGAGTGGGCTTGTTTTTTTACGTTAAATGGCTTATAAACGAACGTTTCGTTAAAGAACGATAAAAAAGTACGTGAATTAACCGGATTATGCTATACTGACGATGAAAATGACCGAAGGGGGTGACGGGTGGAAATTCACCCGGATACTATGGAAATCGTCATCAAAGAAAAATTGGTTTCAGAAACTGATTTAGCTAAAAAAGTGAGTGAACTCGCAATCGAGATTGAACGGGATGCGGCCGGGCGTCAAATTGTCCTTGTCGTCGTGTTGAAAGGGTCGATGGTTTTTGCCGCGGACTTGATGCGGCAAATTAAAGGAAGTGTTCAAATCGATACCGTTGCCTGTTCATCGTATGGTGCGAAGACGGTCTCTTCTGGACGCGTTCAATTGAAAAAAGATTTAGACCTGGATGTCGAAGGGAAGTATGTTGTCGTTGTCGAGGACATTATTGATACGGGACATACGTTGAGTTTTTTGTGTGAACATATGAAGTTGCATAAACCGGGTGTCTTAAAGATTTGTACGTTACTTGATAAACCTGCGCGTCGTGAAGTCGAGTTGACGGCAGATTATGTTGGATTTGAGATTCCAGATTACTTCGTCGTCGGCTATGGCATCGATTGTGCAGAAGAGTATCGCAATTTGCCGTACATTGGTTGGGTCGAGACAGATTGAACTACCTCCACCTACGCTTCGCTTAGAGGTGGAGGATTCCTGAGTGATCCGACCTAACGGTCGAAACCTGATCAGGCTAACCCCGTCGTCCCGACGGTTGAAGAAGCTAAGAGGCGTTCAGCTTCTTGTTTAAGATTCAATCCTGCGTTCACATCCCGGTCGTGATGGATCCCGCAACTCGGGCATGTCCATTCACGCAAGCCAAGATGTTTCACGTCTTTGTGTTGATGCCCGCAACTGGAGCACAGTTGACTAGAAGCGAAGGTCTTGCCGACTTTCACGATGGTCTTTCCGTACCATTCCGCCTTGTATCCGAGCATGCGGAAGAACTCCGACCAACTGACCTCGGAGATGGACTTGCTTAACTTGCGATTCTTCTGCATGTTCTTCACTTGCAAGGTCTCGATGCCGATGACGTCGTGGTTTTTGACGATCTCGGTCGATACCTTGTGCAGGAAATCGGTTCGCTTGTTGGCGATCTTCTCGTGGATGCGGGCGACCTTCCGCTTCTGCTTCTGATAGTTCTTCGCCTCGGAAAGTTTTCCTTTCTTGTCCAAGGCCAACCGTTGACGACGAGAAAGCTTGCGTTGCTCGCGCGCCAGCTTTTTCTCAAGCGAACGGAAGTAACAGTCATTCTTGTACACCGTGCCGTCCGACAGGATGGCGAAGTGCTTCAACCCGACATCGACGCCGACGGATGAGCCCGTCTTCGGCATTTCGTTGCTCTCCTGCTCGACGAGCAGGGAGACGAAGTATTTTCCTGAAGCGTTACGCCGGATGGTCGCGTTCAAGATGCGTCCGACGACCTGCCTCGAATTAGCGAAACGGACCCATTTCAACTTCGGGAGTTTTAACTTGTTGCCAATTATAGAGACTTCGGGAAGTTGAGATTTCCCTTGAATGTTCGTCTTGTACGATTGAACGAGGTTACGCTTTGACTTGAAGCGAGGCCGTTCGTTCTGCTTCTTGAAGAAGCGGTCAAAGGCATCGGCAAGATGTTTGACGCTCGTCTGCACAGACGTGCTATCGACTTCTTTCAACCAGTCGAACGCCTGCTTCAACACCGGGAGTTCTTTCGAACAAGACCCGTAGGATAGTCCTTTCCCTGTCGCTTTATACGTCTCATCCCACTTCGCTAAGAAGTGGTTGAAGACGAAGCGCGAACAACCGATCGTCTTCGCAATCAGGATTTCCTGCTCTTTTGTCGGGTGTATTCTGAATTTGTAGGCCTTGTGTGTCGGCATGATGTTCACCTCCTTACAAAGGAGTATACCCGAAAGAGAAGGGGACGATTCATCTCCCACTTTCACTAGGGTTTCACCCGAATCGTTTAGAAGTGGGCGTATTCTCGCCTAATTTAGATAAAAAAACCGTCAGCAGACACAAGTCGCTGACGGTCGAACGATAGAAGGGGGCTGCGTTTTAACAGCTCTCTCTTTTTAATATCAAAAAGCACGTTTTTTCTTTTTGCCTTTTTTACCTTCGATGACGGTCAAATTAGGACCTTTCGACCGATCGCGAAGTGGGCGTACTTTGTTAGAAGTCGAAGATCGAGTCGCCGTTTTGATTTGTTTTTTCTTGAAATCTGTTCGACGCGGTCCTTGATCTCGTTTACCGTGCAATTTTTTCGATTGCGCAACTGATTTTCGATATTGTGCGTTTCCGCCGCTTGCAGCGCCGCTATTACGCGTCATGAACTTAAAGATCAAGAAAATGATTCCCGCCACAACTGCAACGAACAGTAATTGTGAAAACAGACCGCCAGGATCATTGATAAGCTTATATCCAAAGCCGACGAAAGCAAACAGTAACACGATAAGTGCGAATGTAGAGCCGATCCGTTGTCTAATCATATTATCACCCCTGTTATCGATTAACCCAGTGCATTCTCATGTATGTTATCTTCCTGTTTTTCGAGTGCTTCAAACGCATAAATCGCAACCTCAATCTGTGAATCGTCTGGTTCTTTTGTCGTCAAGTACTGTAACCATAGGCCTGGCAAGGCAATGACGCGTAATCCCTTAATATTTTGGGCTTTATTTGTCAATTGGAGAACTTCAAAAGATAGACCGATGACAACGGGGAGTAAAGCGATTCGGAAGGCGAGTCGCACCCATAATGGATCAGTCGGGACGATTAAATAAACGAAGAAACCGACGATAACTGTGAAGATCAGGAAGCTTGAACCGCAACGATAATGGAGGCGGCTACTTCTTCTGACGTTTTCGACGGTCAGTGGATGACCGGATTCGACACAATTGATGACTTTATGTTCCGCCCCGTGGTATTGAAACAATCGTTTGACGAGTGGTGTCAATGAAATCAAGTACAAATATCCAAACAGTAAGGTTAGCTTAATCAACGCCTCGATGACGTTTTGGACGAAGTGACCAGATAATGCTGGGAAAGAACTGAATAGTGAGGCTAAGAATGCCGGCAACAGCGTAAACAGTAACTTTCCGAAAAAGAAGGATAAAACACCAAGTAAAGCGACGCCGAGCCATTTTGTCAATTGTCCTTGATTCGCTTCTTCAGGTTCTTCCTCTCCGGGATTAACGCCGTAACGATCACTTGCGAAGTTCATGTGGCTTGCTCCGTTCGCAGATGATTCGACAAGCGCGAACAGTCCGCGGAGAAGCGGGATTCGTTTACCAATCGCAATCCGTGGACGAATCGGCTTTTTCTGTTCAAATGTCTCAATCGTCGCATCATTTCGACGAATTGCAGAAACAGCATGTGTCGCATTTTGGAACATCACGCCTTCGACGATGGCTTGTCCACCGACGGGAGCTTTTGCGGTTTTCATATTTAAACGCATCCTATCTCAAATAAAATATCGTGTATCGTCAGTTTACTAGATTCTATTCAAAAAAACTATGGGGACTGCTTGATGACGGGTGAATCTTTAGGAGACGGAAAACGTCTTATGATACAATCAAAAGGACGAATGGAGGTGATGATGTGCGCGTATTGGTTTTAAATGGACCGAATCTGAATTTACTTGGAACGCGTGAGCCGGAAACATACGGTGCGAAGACGTTGAATGATTTAGAAACGTTGATGATGGAACGTTTTCCGGAAGTTGAGTTTACGTTTGAACAATCGAACCATGAAGGAATGTTGATTGATACTCTACATGCAGCGCGGGGGTATGATGGCATTGTGTTGAATGCAGCTGCATACACACATACGAGTATCGCCTTACGTGACGCGATCGCAGCGATTGAAGTGCCGACAATCGAAGTGCACCTATCGAATGTTCATGCGCGAGAAGAGTTTCGACATCGCTCACTCATCGCACCGGTCTGTCGTGGTGTCATCAGTGGACTTGGGATGACGGGGTATATACTCGCTACTGAAGCGTTACTTCATCCGGACGCTACATAACTTAAAGGGGGAAACAGACATGCAACATCGTATTGAAGCATTACAATCCGCTTTAAAAGAACGTGACTTACCAGGACTTATCGTGACGAAGGCAGAAAATATTCGCTACATTTCAGGATTCACCGGTTCAAGTGGCGCGTGTCTCGTTACGGCAGAACATGCTTATTTCGTGACGGATTTCCGCTATACGGAGCAAGCTGCTGATCAAGTCAAAGGAATGGAAATCGTTCAAATCGATCGGTCGATTCCAGCGACGATGGGTGAACTCATCGCAGGCGCACGCGTGCGAGCGGTTGGGGTCGAAAAAGATACGATGACACTTGGTTTATTTGAAGCATATGATGAAGCTTCTGCAATCGAACTGATTCCAACGACAGGAATCGTCGAAAACCTACGCTTGATTAAGGATTCATCAGAGATTAAGATGGTTAAGGAAGCGGTAAAACTAGCAGACGCTACCTTTGAACACATTTTGACGTACATCCAGCCGGGGAAAACAGAACTCGAAGTGTCGAACGAACTCGAATTCTTCATGCGTAAGCATGGAGCGACGTCGTCTTCATTCGATACGATTGTCGCATCTGGTTACCGCTCAGCGTTACCGCACGGTGTCGCGAGTCAAAAAGTGATTGAAACGGGTGAGCTCGTAACACTCGACTTTGGTGCATTGTTGAATGGTTACGTCTCTGACATTACGCGAACGATTGCGGTCGGTCCAATTAATTCCGAGTTACAAAAAATCTACGATACGGTCTTGCAAGCACAACTTGCAGGCGTAGACGGACTTCGTCCAGGGATTACTGGAATCGAAGCAGACGCGTTGACACGTGACATCATCAAAGAAGCTGGTTATGGCGAATACTTCGGTCACTCGACTGGGCACGGCATTGGTCTTGAGGTGCATGAAGGACCGGGACTTTCGTTCCGTTCGGAAACGAAGCTCGAACCAGGGATGATCGTGACAGTCGAACCAGGAATCTATGTGCCACAAGTTGGTGGATGCCGAATTGAGGATGATGTCTTGATTACCGAATCAGGGCGCGAAATTCTTTCGTCTTCATCGAAAGAACTCATTACACTCTAAGTAAGATGAACATTTAGGAGGAACCAGCATGGTATCAGTAAACGATTTAAAAACAGGCTTGACGATTAAAACTTCAGACGGAATGATTTGGCAAGTCCTTGAGTTCCAACACGTAAAACCTGGTAAAGGTGCAGCATTCGTGCGGACAAAAATGCGTAACATCCGTAACGGAAACATCCAAGAGATGACATTCCGTGGTGGCGAGCGCGTCGAACGTGCCCACATCGAGCGTAACAAGATGCAATACCTCTACCCAATGGGTGAAACGTATGTCTTCATGGACACGGAGTCGTATGAGCAGCTTGAATTGACGACAGCACAAGTCGAAGCAGCACTTCCATATCTCCTTGAGAACATGGAAGTTCAAATCGCAGTCTACAACGGCGAAATCCTCGGACTCGAACTTCCGAACACGATCGTCATGACGATTGTTGAAGCAGAGCCAGGCGTCAAAGGCGATACAGTTTCTAACGTCAAGAAAAATGCGACAGTTGAAACGGGTCACATCATCCATGTGCCGCTTTTCATCGAAGCAGGAGAAAAAGTAACAGTTGATACGCGGACAGGTGATTTCACAGGACGCTACAACGGATAATACAGATATGCCAATGCCCCTTCGTACTCGTTTCCGAGTCAAGGGGTATTTTTTCACTCGCCGGCACTTGCATCCTCTGGTATGACCAGTTAAACTTAATATTTGAGTAGGCATTAGCACCTGGTATAATATTATGAATGAATGTTTAGATGGGGGATGGAAAGAAGATGAAAATCGATCAGTTGAAACAAGTGTTAGAAATGCTTGATCAATCAAACGTAAATGAACTTTCTCTAGAAACAGACACGTATAAATTAAAGCTTAAAAAACAAGGGGACGGTGTCGTAGTATCTCAGCACGACGCGGTCGCGGCAGCGCCTGTCCAGCAAAAAGTAGTGGAAACGGCACAAAAGCCGGTCGTTGTACCTGAAGTCATGGAAGAGAAAGATGATACGGTCACAATTAACGCGCTAATGGTCGGTACGTTTTATTCACGTGCAAATCCTGAGAAACCTGCTTTCGTCAAAGTCGGCGATCAAATCGAAGTGGGTCAAGTCGTCTGCATTTTAGAAGCGATGAAACTATTCAATAACTTAAATTCGGAAATTGCCGGAACTGTCGTCGAAATTCTCGTCGCAGATGGAGACCTTGTTGAATTTGGTCAGCCACTCTTCCGGATTCGTCCTTGAGCGGGGTGATGGGAATGGAAAAACTACTAATCGCGAACCGTGGAGAAATCGCCGTTCGGATTATTCGTGCGGCTAAGGAACTTGGGATCCAGACGGTTGCTGTCTATTCGACAGCGGATCGAGAAGCACTTCATGTCCGAATGGCAGACGAAGCATATTGCATCGGCGATGTCAGTTCGACGTCTTCTTATTTGAATGTGACGAATATTCTCGCCGTTGCGACAAATCGAAACGTCACGATGATTCACCCAGGATACGGATTCCTGGCTGAAAACGTTGACTTCGCGGAGATGTGTGAAGCATGTGGTATTCAATTCGTCGGTCCGACGTCGCAAGCGATTCGCCAGATGGGCATTAAAGATGTCGCGAAAAAAACGATGATTGAATGTGGTGTCCCGGTCGTGCCGGGCTCTGACGGAACGGTGACGGATCAAGAAGCAATTGGTCTCGCTGAAGAAATCGGTTATCCAGTCATCATTAAAGCGACGGCAGGTGGCGGAGGGCGCGGGATTCGTGTTGCCCGGACAAAACAAGAACTGATTGATGGACTGGAAGAAACACGTCGTGAGGCAAAACAAGCATTTGGCAACAGCGATGTTTATTTAGAGCGTTTCATAGAAGAATTCCGTCACGTCGAAGTTCAAGTGCTTGCCGATCGACATGGGAACGTCATCCACCTCGGAGAACGCGATTGTACGGTGCAACGGCGGATGCAGAAGTTGATTGAAGAAGCTCCTTCGCCAGCCGTCAGCGCGGCGACACGGTTGAAAATGGGAGAAGCAGCTGTCAAGGCGGCAAAAGCCATCAACTATACGGGTGCCGGAACAATCGAATTCATTTTTGTCGAAGAAACAGAAGAATTTTTCTTTATGGAAATGAACACTCGGATTCAAGTCGAGCATCCGGTGACAGAAATGATTACAGGATTTGACCTTGTTCAAGCACAACTCCAAGTCGCGCTCGACCACCCGTTAGCAGTTCAACAAAAGGACATCGAGTTCCGTGGTCATTCAATCGAGTGCCGGATTAACGCAGAAGATCCAGATCACGATTTCCGACCACATGCGGGTCGCGTCACACAATACGTCGCGCCAGGTGGTATGGGTGTCCGAATCGATAGTGCCGTTTATCCAGGCTATATGATTCCTCCGTACTATGACTCGATGGTTGCGAAATTGATTGTCCATGCAGAGACGCGCGAGGAAGCTTGTGCGAAAATGGAGCGTGCTTTGGCTGAATTTTGGATCGAGGGTGTCAAAACGACGATTCCGTTCCATCAGAAGGTCTTGCAGCATCCTGTATTCCGCCGGGGAACCTTCACGACGAAGTTTGCGGAACGTGAGTTAAAAGCAGCAATCGTAAAATGAACGATGACGGGAGTCGATGGATTTTGCTCCCGTCTTTTTGGCGTTCACTATGTTTTTTAAAAGGGGAATGTGCTAAACTAATTGATTGAGAACGACAAAAAAAGGAGCACGTGAAATCATGATGAAACGACACATGGCACGCGAACTCGCAGTACAATCTTTGTTCCAGATGGAACTTTCTGACTTGTCTGCACAAGAGGCCATTGAATTCGCAGTAGAAGGCAAAGAATATGATACATTTGTAGAGCAATTAGTAGTTGGTGTAGAGGCGAACAAAGAAGAAATCGATCAACATTTACGGGCAGCGCTCGTCAACTGGTCATTTGAGCGTCTTGGTAACATCGAACGGACGATTCTTCGTCTTGCCGTCTATGAATTAATGTTCGAACCGAAAATTCCAATCCGCGTTACAATCAATGAAGCAATCGAATTAACAAAAGCGTTCGCAGACGAAGAAGCAACGAAAATCGTCAATGGTGTGCTTGGTAAGGTCGCACAACAAGCAGTCAAAGAAAATTCATAAGTAGATAAAGATAACCTTTTTCAAGGTGCAGAGTGAAACGAATTTTTTGGGGGAGTGGACAAATCATGGCAGTAGTAATCGATGGGAAAGAAATCGCAAAATCGTATCGTTTGAAGCTGAAAGAAGAAGTCGCACGTCTGAAAGAACAACGTATTCAACCGAAATTGACCGTTGTATTAATCGGTGAAGACCCAGCAAGCCAATCGTATGTCCGCGGGAAAGAAAAAGCGGCACAAGAAATTGGCATGGAGTCGGATTTGATTCGTTTACCGGCAGAGACATCAGAATCGGAGTTACTCCAGTTGATTGAACGACTAAACGCAGATGCGAGTGTCCACGGAATTCTCGTTCAACTGCCGCTGCCGGAACAAATCGACGAGAGTAAAGTCATCTTCGCTATTTCACCGGACAAAGACGTCGATGGGTTCCATCCGGTCTCAGTCGGGAAAATGATGATTGGTGAATCAACGTTCTTACCATGTACCCCAAATGGAATTCTGCACCTCGTCAAAGAAATGAATGTTCCGATCCAAGGCAGTCACGTCGTCGTCGTCGGTCGGAGTCAAATCGTCGGCAAACCAGTCGGGATGTTATTTTTGAATGAATCCGCAACGGTCAGCTACTGCCACTCGAAAACGGCAAACCTCTCTGAGATGACGCGTCAAGCGGATATCTTAATTGTCGCTGTTGGTGTTCCAAAATTGATTACGGCAGATATGGTCAAGCCGGATGCTGTCGTCATCGATGTCGGTGTCAACCGTGTCGACGGTAAACTTGTCGGGGACGTCGAATTTGATTCGGTCAAAGAGGTCGCCTCGATGATCACACCCGTTCCTGGCGGTGTCGGTCCGATGACGATCACGATGTTGCTCCATAATACAATCGAGGCAGCACGATGAATGACCCACTTCAAGTTTCCGAGCTCGTTGGGTATGTGAAACGTGAACTTGAAAGTGATTCGCTGTTACAGCAAGTGCAGGTGGTGGGAGAAGTGTCGAACTTTAAACGACACTCTTCCGGTCACCTTTATTTTACGTTGAAGGACGACCAGTCACGGATGAAGGCGGTCATGTTCGCACGTGACGCAAGTCGCCTGAAATCACCGATCAAAGACGGGATGCGTGTCGTCATGACGGCGCGGTTATCCGTGTATCTCGCTTCCGGCGAGATGCAACTCTACGTCGAGCGGATGACGGAAGATGGCGTCGGCGCCCTGTATGAAGCTTTCGTCCGTTTGAAAGAACAACTCGAAGAACGTGGCTGGTTCGATCCAGCGTTAAAAAAAGTGCTCCCAGCGTTTCCGCAACGTGTCGGAATCATCACATCACCAAAAGGTGCGGCACTTCACGATATCGCGACGACACTACGGAGGCGGTATCCGCAAGCGGCAATCGTCTTCGCCCCAGTGCTCGTTCAAGGGAAAGAGGCGGCACCGCAAATTGCTCGTGCCATCGAACAGATGAATGCGCGTCAGGCGTGTGACGTCTTAATCATTGGTCGCGGTGGCGGCTCAATCGAAGAACTGTGGGCGTTCAATGAAATGAACGTCGTTACGGCGATCCATGAGTCGACGATTCCGATTGTTTCTGCAGTCGGTCATGAAACGGACTTTACGATTAGTGACTTCGTCGCGGATGTCCGGGCAGCGACACCGACTGCTGCAGCCGAACTCGTAACACCAGAGGCGGCCGAACTGGAAAAACGAGTCGGTGAACTGAGTCGACGTTTGATACGAAACTATGACTATTTCGTCAAGAGCCGACGGGAACAAGTGACCCGGCTTGCGATGAGTTATGGATTAAAGTCTCCCCGTGTTTTGCTTGGATTAAAGCAGGAGCGCCTTGACCGGGCCGATATGAACTTGAATCGAATCGGAAAAAAACTCATTTTAACGAAACAACAAGACGTGTTGAACCTATCGAACCGTTTAGCACGGATTCCGGTTCGGGAGCGTCTTGAAGAGCAGTCGCGTGAAGTTGAGCGGATGCGTAAACAGTTGGAACGGATTCGCCCGTACATGAAGATGAAGCAGGAGCGATTGCACCAAATGGTGGCACGCCTTGACTCGGTTAGTCCGACCCGTGTCTTATTACGTGGTTATACGTATGTCGAACAAAACGGAGAGGTCGTTCGATCAGAAAAACAAGTGACGGATGACACCTTCCGGATTCAGTTTCATGACGGAAGTATTCTAGCGAAACGAGAGGATGAGTGAGATGGACACGGAACAATCATTTGAAGCAGCGTTAGAACGCTTAGAAGAAATCGTCGAATTGCTTGAAGAAGGGGAAGCCCCGCTTGAGCAAGCGATGACCTTGTATGAGGAAGGTGTAAAACTGACTGCTCTTTGCCAGGGGAAACTATCGACAGCTGAAAAGAAACTCGATTTAATCTTGGAACAAGATGGAACGTTACGTGAAAAAGGGGGAGCACAATGATTGCCTTGATGGAATGGAAAGCTCAAGTCGAGCGTGCGCTCGAATCATTTATGACCCGACTCGATGCACCGGAACAATTACGTGCTTCGATGCGCTATTCACTCGATGCTGGAGGGAAGCGTGTCCGCCCGGCGTTGATTTATGCTGTCCTTGATGCATACGGTGTCTCGCGGACAACAGGGGACGCGACGGCAGCAGCGCTTGAGATGATTCATACATATTCTTTAATCCATGACGATTTACCAGCAATGGACGATGATGACATGCGTCGTGGGCGGAAGACGAACCATATCGAGTTTGACGAAGCAACAGCGATTTTAGCAGGCGATGCGTTGTTGACGAATGCCTTTACCTGTTTACTCGAGACGGACGCGTCGGCAGACATCAAGGTTCAGTTGCTCGAGCGTCTCGCCATGGCAGCTGGAGCGGCCGGGATGGTCGGTGGACAGCTTGACGATATGCTCGGTGAGCGTGGTGGCATTGATGACGTCGAGGCACTTGAATCGATTCACCGGCGCAAGACGGGGGCATTACTCGTGTTTGCTGTTGAGGCAGGAGGAATTCTTGCTGGAGCAAATGAAGATGATGTAGTCCACTTACAACGTTACGGACGTCATCTTGGAATCGCCTTCCAAATTCAAGATGATATTTTAGATGTAACGGGAGATGCTGAAAAGATTGGTAAGCCGGTCGGGAGTGACGAAGGAAACGACAAAGCGACCTATCCGAAACTACTTGGTCTAGAGGGTGCGAAGACGGCTCTTGCGGCACAAGTACAAGCTGCTGAGGAAGCGATTGATGCGTTATCGGTCGAAGCGACGACACTTAAGGACTTGCTCGACTTCGTCGTCAAGCGTGACCATTGAGATCGACGACGCCTGGCGTCGTCTTTTTTATGTGCCAGTTATGTGGCGTTCATTAGATTGTTCTAGTACAATGTAGGGTACAAACGATATAAGAATGTAAGGAAAAGAGGCGGTAAGGTATGAAGTTGACAGAAATACAGGATCCGTCATTTTTAAAGCGTATGTCAGTCTCAGAACTCGATGTGTTCGCAGGCGACATCCGACGCTTTTTGATTGAAGAACTGGCTACGACGGGTGGTCACTTAGCACCGAATCTAGGTGTCGTCGAATTGACATTGGCACTTCACCGAGAATTTGATAGTCCGAACGATAAATTTGTTTGGGATGTCGGTCACCAGGCATACGTGCATAAAATCTTGACGGGACGTGCGGGACAGTTTGATACGTTACGCAAACACAAAGGATTATGTGGATTCCCGAAACGAAATGAAAGCATTCATGACGTCTGGGAAACTGGGCATAGTTCGACCTCGTTGTCGGCGGCGATGGGTATTGCCGTCTCAAACGAGTTAAAAGGAAATGACGACCGGGCGATTGCAATCATCGGAGATGGTGCATTGACTGGTGGCATGGCACTTGAAGCTTTAAACCACATCGGTGCAGAACAACAAAATGTCATCGTCATCCTTAATGATAACGAGATGTCGATTGCACCGAACGTCGGTGCGATGCATCAGATGTTAGGTCGTATTCGTTCTTCACGTAAAGTCCGTTATGCGCAAGATGAACTTGAGACATTAATCAAGAAAATCCCGCTGATCGGTGGAAGTCTTGAAAAAGGTAGTGAAAAACTAAAAGAAGCCGTCAAAGGAGCACTTGTTCCAGGAATGTTCTTTGAAGAACTCGGTTTTAACTATTACGGTCCAGTCGATGGACATGACTTGACGGATTTGATTGAACAGTTGAATTACGTCAAAAAAGAGCAAGGACCGGTCCTGCTTCATGTCATCACGAAAAAAGGAAAAGGGTATCGTCCAGCTGAATATGATGGAGTTGGAACCTGGCACGGTCTCGGACCATACAAGATGGAGTCTGGTGAAGTCATCAAAGGTAAATCGAAAGCGCCGAGTTATTCATTCACGGTCGCGAATACATTAACGAAGATGGCACGAGATGATGAAAAATTAACATTGATTACACCGGCAATGAGCGTCGGGTCAAAACTCGATTGCTTTGAGAAGGAGTTCCCAAACCGAATGTTTGATGTCGGGATTGCGGAACAACATGCCGTCACGTTCGCAGCGGGTCAAGCGACGCAAGGGATGAAACCGGTCGTTTCCATTTATTCGACCTTCTTCCAGCGAGCTTACGATCAACTCGTCCATGATGTCGCGCGTCAAAATCTTGACGTGACGTTTACGATTGACCGGTCAGGTCTTGTCGGAGCAGATGGAGAAACACACCAAGGTGTCTTCGATATCGCGTTCATGCGCCACGTTCCGAATATCCGGATCGTCATGGCGAAAGACGAGAACGAACTGCAACATTTACTTTATTCGGCTGTGAAGTATGAAGGACCAATCGCCGTCCGTTTCCCAAGAGGGGAAGGAATCGGTGTAACGATGGATGAGACGTTACATGAAATCTCGCTCGATACGTGGGAAGTCGAACGTGAAGGAACGGATGTTGCAATCATGGCATTCGGTCCACAAGTCCAAGATGCGTTGAAAATCGCAGATCTGCTCGAGGGAGAACTGTCTGTTCGTGTCATCAATGCGCGGACAATCAAGCCACTCGACGGGAAGATGTTGGATGCACTCTATGCGGAAGGTATTCCTCTCGTCACGCTGGAGGAAGCAGTCTTAAAAGGTGGCTTCGGTTCTGCAGTTCTTGAACATGCGAATGAGCAGGAAGCGTTCCCGCGCGTCAAACGATTCGGTATCCCAGATTGGTATATCGAGCACGGTGGCGTCAACGAGCTACTTGAAGAAATCGGATTATTGCCTGGACAAATCGCGGAAGAAGTACGTGCTTTTGTCAATCAAGGAAAGAAACAGAGTGTGTAACGATTAATGGAAAATGTTAAAAAAATCCGCCTCGACGTGTTACTCGTCGAGCGTGGTTTATGTGAAACACGTGAAAAGGCGAAGCGAACGATTATGGCTGGGCTTGTCTTCAGTGGAACGGAACGATTAGAGAAGGCAGGAGAAAAAGTGAAGTCCGACATCGACTTGACCGTTAAAGGACAAGTGATGCCATACGTTGGGCGCGGTGGTTTTAAGATGGAGAAGGCACTTGAAGTCTTTGACATCGACGTGACGGACCGGACAGGGCTCGATATCGGTTCGTCGACAGGTGGTTTTACGGACTGTGCCCTCCAAAATGGCGCGGCACACATGTACGCTCTCGATGTCGGATCAAATCAACTTGATTGGAAACTCCGGTCAGATTCTCGTGTGACGGCGATGGAGAAAACAAATTTCCGTCATGCGACACGAGACATGTTCCCTGTTCAACCGAGTTTCGCGACAATCGATGTCTCCTTTATTTCACTTCGTCTCATCATTCCACCACTGAAAACGATTTTAGCTGAGGGCGGCGACGTCATTGCCCTCGTTAAACCACAGTTCGAAGCGGGACGGGACGATGTCGGGAAAAAAGGAATCGTTCGGGATGAACGTGTTCACGGACGAGTTCTTGAGGAGATGGTCGAATTCTTCATTCGTGAAGGGTTCCATGTGAAGCAACTTGATTTTTCACCGATTACAGGTGGTGAAGGAAATATCGAGTTTCTCTTACATGCACAACTGACGACACCTGGCATGGAAACAATCGTTGACCCAGCGGATACGGTTCGTCTGGCACATCAAGCGTTGTAAAAAAGAAAACTATCATGGAAGCAGACTTCGTCATGTTGGAGTCTGCTTCTTTTTTCGACCCATACGAAAAATGGCAAACGTGGACTTTTCATGATTTATTGGATTACAATAGTAACAGCGAAAAATATAGCGAGGTGCAAGGATGACAAAGGGGCAACGGTTGATTAAGATTCGGGAAATCATTACGCAATCTGAAATCGAGACTCAAGATGAATTGGTTGAAGAACTTCGGAATGCTGGATACAAAGTGACGCAAGCGACTGTATCACGAGACATTAAGGAGCTGCATCTCGTAAAGGTGCCGTTAAACGATGGCCGTTATAAGTATAGTTTGCCTGCCGATCAGCGTTTTAATCCATTAGGAAAATTACGCCGTTTACTAGGTGATAGCTTTATTTCGATTGATTTTGCTCAAAATTTGATTGTCATGCATGTCTTACCGGGTAACGCCAATGCAATCGGTGTCCTACTCGATCACTTAGGCTGGTCGGAACTGCTCGGGACGGTTTGTGGCGATGATACGATTTTAATGATCGCTCGAAGTGAAGATACAGCAAAAGAAGTGACGGAACGAATTTTAGAGATGCTTTAAGGAGTTGACAAGATGTTAGCTGAATTATCGATCAAACAATTCGCGATCATTGACCAGCTGCAGATCCATTTCAAAAAAGGAATGACTGTCTTGACTGGAGAAACAGGTGCTGGTAAATCCATCGTCCTCGATGCAATCGGTTTATTGATTGGCGGACGGGGTTCTGCTGAATTTGTTCGTTACGGCGAAGATAAGGCGGAACTCGAAGGACTGTTCATGATTGAGGACGGGCATATGGTCTACACATTAGCTGAAGAATATGGCATCGACGTCGAAGATGGATCCATCATTTTACGCCGAGACTTATTTGCTTCCGGTAAAAGTGTTTGTCGTGTCAATAATAAGCTCGTCACGTTGACGATTTTACGTGAGTTCGGTCGTGTGCTCGTGGATCTTCATGGTCAACATGAACACCAACACTTGATGGAAAATACGTACCACCAATCGATTCTTGATGATTTTGGTCATGAGACGATTTCCTCGCGCCTGCACGAGTATCAAAAAAAGTTCGGGCTGTACGAGGAAAAACGGATGGCATTACAATCACTGGCACAGAGTGAGCAGGAACTTGCACAACGGATTGATTTATTATCATTTCAGACAGAAGAAATCACGAGTGCGAACCTCCGTCAAGGAGAAGAAGATGAACTGTTGAGTGAACGGAACCGACTCGCGAACTTCGAAAAGTTGCACGATTCGTTAAAAGCCGCCTACGATGCGCTTCATGATGAAATGCGCGGGATTGATTCAGTTGGGGATGCGATGCGGGAGCTGCAACAAGCATCGAGCATCGATGATCAGTTCGCGAATCAAAGTGATGCCATCGCGAGCGCTTTCTACGGTCTTGAAGAAGTCGGGTACGCGATTCGTGATCAACTTGAGACATTAGAGTTCGATTCGAACCGGTTAGACGAAATTGAACAGCGCTTATCTGTTTTCCAACAGCTGAAGCGGAAATATGGTGCGACAATCGAGGAAGTCATCGCCTATGGTGAAAAAATCGGAATCGAGCTTGATACGATGACCAATCGTGATGAACGCATTGAAAAGCTAAAGGCGGAAGTCGAGTTGCTTGAAAGTGAGCTGTTTGAGATTGGCAATAAGCTATCGAAGGCACGCCGAAAAGCGGCACAGTTGCTTGGCGAGGCGATTCATTTAGAACTGCGTGAACTCTATATGGAAAAAGCGCGGTTCGAAATTCGGTTCATGCAAGATGGAAAAACGCCGACCTTACGAAAAAATGGAATCGATCAAATCGAATTTTATATCATGACCAATGCGGGTGAACCATTTAAATCACTCGGAAAAGTCGCTTCCGGAGGGGAGTTGTCTCGGATCATGCTCGGACTCAAGTCAATCTTCTCGCGTTCGCTCGGCGTCGCATCGATTATTTTTGATGAAGTCGATACGGGGGTATCGGGACGGGTCGCGCAAGCAATGGCGGAGAAAATCTATCGTCTATCGATTGAAGGACAAGTGCTCTGTATTACACACTTGCCGCAAGTCGCCTCGATGGCGGATCAGCATCTTTACATTCGTAAAGTCGAAGAGACGGACCGGACGACGACACAGGTCAATGCCTTGACGGAAGCAGACCGTGGAAATGAGCTTGGACGGATGATTTCCGGAACACATATGACGGACTTGACGCTGCGTCATGCGGAAGAATTGATGGACCAAGCAATGAGTATGAAGGAATCGCTTAAAAATGGGGTGTAAGGATTGATTAGAGTCGGGATCGCAGATGACAACCGAGAGATGGTCGAATTGATTCGCCAGCATCTCGCTACTCAAGAGGATATGGAAGTCGTATGTGTCGCATATGATGGGGAGAAGTGTCTTGAGAAATTAAAAGAAGTCGAGACCGACGTGTTGTTGCTAGACATCATCATGCCACACCTGGATGGATTAGGGGTCCTCGAAGAATTGATGAAACAAAAAAATAATCCGGCTGTCATCATGTTGAGTGCCTTCGGTAAAGATGAGGTATCACAACAGGCAGTGACGTTAGGTGCTGCTTATTTCTTGCTGAAACCGTTCAGCATGAATCAGTTAGTCAACAAAATTCGCCTTGTGACGAACAATAATCCAACGATTCAACCGGAAACGATGGATTCGAAAATAGCGACCGTTTTACGAGAAGTCGGGATTGCGCCGCATATTAAAGGATTCACCTATCTAAAAGATGCGGTTGGGCTCGTTTTAGAACGTGAAGAGCTGCTCGGATTAATCACAAAAGAGTTATATCCGACGATTGCCCGCACCCATAAAACGACATCTTCCCGTGTGGAACGGGCGATGCGCCATGCCATCAAATCGGCCTGGAAAGAAGGGATGAGTGATCATACCTTGTTCACAGGACGGATTGAGCAAGAAAAGAGTCCGAAAAACTCGGAGTTCATCTCGTACGTCTCAAATTATATGAAACCGTCTTGAAATTAACCACTCGATCCGTGAGATCGAGTGGTCTTTACTGTGAATCAAAATGATTTTTGCTAGAAAGTGCCTAGTAAAGCTGATAGCTCGTCCGTGAGAACGAAGAGGGGGAGATGTGAGAGGTGCGAGTGACGAAGTAATAAAAGAAATTATTTATATTTATTAGAATATTCAATAAAAAAACATTGCATAAACTGAAATGTTTGTTATAATAAAGGTACCAAATCATTTGGAAAGACGTCAGATGAACGTCGAGTCGAATCGGTTTCCGGAGAACCCATTCCACAAGCCTCATCTCAGGACGCTACCTGTAAATAGCTCAAGAATGAGGGACAACATTCTCTTGATAGAAATTTTATCAAGGCCTTTCGTATCATTTCTAGATGAGAATCTCGAAGTGATAGGGACTTCCATGATTTCAAAGCAAGGGGAAAGTGGAAGGTAACGTAAATGTCCGAAATACAAGTACAGTTCGTGAAAAGGAGTGTTGTCTAGCAGTGATTGTTAGCAACCGAAAGTGTTACTGCTCGAAGCGGATGACATTAAGCTTCACCTAGGTCCAAGTACAGTCAGATAATGGAGTAGTATCACCATTCTATCGATCGCTCGATAGCCAGATCTGATTTCTTTCAACCTCTTCATTAAGAGGACAACCTATGGTATTGAAGTACACGAATAGTTCTACTATGAGAGGAGTTCATCCGTACGTGAATCCAACTTTATATGAGTAAAAGGTCCCGCGCTTGAAATGAGTTCAAGAGATGGGGACCTTTTTCTGTGTTCACTTTTTTTGATACCGTTCGGAGACTTTTCCACGTTTCTTATCACGATAAAAAACATACCCTGCGACAAAACCAATTCCACCCATCGCTAAGGCGAGTCCGACAACCCCCTGTAAAACATATACATAGGCCGAGTCCCCAAGGTATGCAAACGGGAACTGGGCAATTAAAAAGACACTGTCACGCATAAGTTTGATTCCGATGGCTCCAATGATGCCAGGAATCAATAAAGTTAGTAGTCCGATGATTCGCATAGAAGTGACCCCTTTCCAAGCGTATTGTATCAAAAATCAGGTAAGACTGCGAATCGGGTTTGCCCTCTTGTTTTATTATAGGTAGGATAAAGATGTAAGCAGTTTCAAAGGGGGAATAACGATGCATCATCTTCTGATTGTCGGTGCCGGACAAGGTGGGACGGAAGTGCTACATGCCTTCCAACGTTCACCACTCTTGACGGTCATCGGAGTCGTTGATTCAAATGAACAAGCACCAGGTCTTCAGCTGGCAAGACGCGGAGAAATTCGTGTCGAGACATCTTGGACTGCTTTTGAAGGAACGACGGTCGACTTCATCATCGATGCGACGGGAAAACGTGGCGTATTCGAACAGTTGATTCAATTCTTTCCCGAAGCAGCCGTTCTGCCGGGGGAATTCGTACGCGTTCTGATTGAACGGCTGACGGAAAAAGAACGAATGCTTGAAGCCATCATCCATTGTACAAGTGAGGCAATTTCGGTTGCCGATCAAGACGGTCAAACGATGTTAATCAATCCGGCCTATACACGAATGACGGGGTACAGTGGACAGGACGTCATCGGTAAACCAGCAAGCGCTGACATCGGGATGCAGGAATCGGTTCACCTGCGCGTCCTTGAGACCGGTGAAAGTGTTCGCGATGCGCGGATGAAGATTGGCCACGATCGACGCGATATCATCGTCAATGCGGAACCAGTCGTCGTGGATGGGCAAGTTCGGGGGTCGGTTGGTGTCATTCGTGATATTTCTGAAATGAAGGCGCTCGCGAAAGAATTGAAGGCGGCGCGTCAAAAAATTCGGACACTCGAGGCGAAATATACGTTTGACGATATCATCGCTGAAAGTGAAGCGATGCGTTTCGTCGTCGATCAAGCAAAGCTTGCTGCAACGATGCCGGTCAATGTCTTGATTCGGGGAGAGTCAGGAACAGGAAAAGAATTGTTTGCGCATGCGATTCACGCCGCGAGTGAGCGGCGATACGAACAGCTTGTCCGTGTCAACTGTGCAGCGATTGCTCCTAGTCTGTTAGAGAGTGAGCTGTTTGGTTATGAAGAAGGAGCGTTCTCGGGAGCGCGCCGTGGTGGAAAACGTGGTTATTTTGAAGAGGCGCATGGCGGATCACTTTTTCTTGATGAAATTGGAGAACTGCCGCTCGATGTACAAGTGAAGTTATTGCGGGTCTTACAAGAAAATGAAGTCGTTCGCGTCGGTGGAACGAAATCGGTACCGGTCGATGTAAGAATCATTGCAGCGACGAATGCGAACCTGGAGCAAAAAATCATTACCGGTGAGTTTCGCGAAGATCTTTACTACCGGATTAATCGCCTTCCGATTCACATACCAGCCTTGCGTGAACGCCCCGATGATCTTTTGCCTCTATCAACGCACTTGCTACGGAAGTTAAATCAAAGCTATGGCCGGTCCGTCGCCCGGATTTCGGAAGATGCACTGGAAGTGATTCGAAAACAGGAGTGGAAAGGCAATGTCCGTGAGCTTGAGAATGTCATCGGTCGTGCATTGATTTTTACGGACAAAACGGAAGATGTTTTACGAAAAGGCCACCTTCAGCTCGATCATCCGGTCGCTAAAAAACGAGTTGAACGTCCAAAAAAAGAAATTAAGCATCTGTCTGACGAGATGTCTTATGTCGAAGAACGTTTGATTCGTGAAGCTCTCGAGGCTTTTGACGGCAATAAAACAGAAGCCGCAAAACAACTCGGGATTTCCTTGCGTGCCTTGTATTATAAAGTGGAGCGATTTAATATTTATCAATAATTTGCAATTTTTTGCGTGCAACATATTGCATTAAATGCAATTAAATGCAAAATTAAGAAAGGCTTCACGCCAAAAAGAGAGCGTTTTCATATTGGCACGAAAATTGCTATTTGATTAATTGAGTGACAGGTTAGGGGGAAACAAAGTGAAGTTTGATCAAATGCTAAAACAAGCTGCTCAGCTTGAGGATTCAATCGTTGCGATTGCTTCCGCGGATGACGAAGAAGTCATGGATGCCGTCGCACTTGCGATTGAACATGATTTAGCTCGCTTTCATTTATTTGGGGATGCGACCCGGATTCAAAAGATGATCCATGCGCGTGGATTGTCAGAGTCACAATTTGTGATCACACACACTGCGACTGCTCAAGAGGCAGCAGAACGTGCAGCTTACGCTGTACGTAAAGGGGATGCTAGCGTCTTGATGAAAGGACTTGTTCCGACAGCAACGTTCATGAAAGCTGTTCTGAACAAAGAGATGGGATTACGTTCGGGGAACGTCTTATCTCATGTCGCATTGTTTGAAGTACCCGGTCGCGAATCGGCAATCGGTTTGACGGACGCTGCAATCCATATCGCACCGACGCTTGAAGATAAAGTCCACATTATTGAAAATGGCGTATCGGCACTTCGTGCAATCGGCTATACACTTCCGAAAGTAGCCGTCCTCGCAGCAGTCGAGGTCGTTAATCCGACGATGCAGGCGACGATTGACGCCGCCTTATTGACACAGATGAACCGCCGTGGTCAAATCAAGGATTGCCTTGTCGATGGACCACTCGCTCTTGATAACGCCGTCAATCTAGACGCAGCCAAACAAAAAGGACTGACAGGTGACGTTGCGGGGGCAGCAGATCTTCTTGTCGTGCCACAAATCGAAGTCGGGAACGTCATTTATAAATCACTGATGTATTTCGCACATGCTTCAGTCGCGGCGATTCTAGTTGGAGCGAAAGCACCCGTCGTCTTGACAAGTCGGGCCGATACGGCAGAAGCGAAACTCTATTCATTAGCCTTTGCTTTACTTAACGCGCAGCAAACGAAAAAAATCAAACAAACAATCTGAGGAGGAACTTAAAATGGTTGAAACAAATGTAGAAACACGCTTTAGTATTTTTGAAACAATGGAAATGGAAGATTATGAACAAGTCGTGTTCTGTCATGATAAAGTTTCGGGATTAAAAGCCATCATCGCCATCCACGATACGACGCTCGGCCCAGCGCTTGGTGGTCTTCGTATGTGGAACTATGCATCTGACGAGGAAGCATTAGTTGATGCGCTTCGTTTATCAAAAGGGATGACGTATAAAAATGCGGCAGCTGGCCTCAACCTCGGTGGCGGGAAAGCCGTCATCATCGGTGATGCGAAAACACAAAAATCAGAAGCCTTGTTCCGTGCATTCGGTCGTTATGTCCAGTCATTGAACGGTCGTTACATCACAGCAGAGGACGTCAATACGACGGTTGCTGACATGGATTATATTCACATGGAAACAGATTTCGTGACAGGTGTCAGTCCAGCCTTCGGTTCAAGCGGAAACCCGTCACCGGTCACAGCATACGGTGTCTACCGCGGGATGAAAGCAGCAGCAAAAGAAGTCTACGGAACAGATTCGCTTGGTGGAAAAACAATTGCCATCCAAGGCGTCGGGAACGTGGCATTCAATCTTTGCCGCCATCTCCATGAAGAAGGGGCAAAACTAATCGTCACGGACATCAATCAAGATGCATTACGTCGTGCGGAAGAAGCATTCGGTGCCTTGATTGTCGCACCAGATGAGATTTACAGCGTTGACGCTGATATCTTCGCACCATGTGCGCTTGGGGCAACGTTGAACGACGAGACGATTCCCCAACTGAAAGTCAAAGTCATCGCCGGCGCAGCAAACAACCAGCTGAAAGAAGACCGTCACGGTGACATGCTCGAAGAACGCGGTATTCTGTACGCGCCAGACTTCGTCATCAATGCAGGTGGTGTCATCAACGTTGCGGACGAACTGGATGGATACAACCGTGACCGGGCGATGAAAAAAGTTGAACTTGTGTATGACGCTGTCGCAAAAGTCATCGAGATTTCAAAACGTGACCACCTGCCGACATATCGTGCGGCTGAAAAAATGGCAGAAGAGCGAATTGCGACGATGCGCAGTGCACGTAGTCAATTCTTGCGTCGTGATAAAAATATCTTAGGGTCACGCGGATAAGAGGAGGATTCAGATGAGCGAACGTATTTTAACGATCAATCCTGGTTCAACTTCGACGAAGATTGGGATCTTCGAAGGAACGGAGCAGTTGTTTGCGAAGACGTTACGCCACCCAGCTGAAGCGGTCGGAGGACCGCTTCACGCTCAGCTGGAAATACGGCGTCAAGTGGTGTTGGATGTATTGGCACAAGAAAAGATTGAATTGAGAGCGCTTACTGCAGTCGTCGGACGTGGCGGTCTACTTCGTCCGCTCGTCAGTGGGACGTATGCCGTCAATCAGGAAATGCGTGAAGACTTGTTAAGTGGCATTTTTGGGGTTCATGCATCGAATCTCGGAGGGTTACTAGCAGACGAAATCGCTCGCACGTTATCGATTCCATCGTTCATCGTCGATCCGGTCGTTGTAGATGAACTTGAGCCGATTGCTCGAATTACGGGATTACCTGAACTTGAACGCAAAAGCATTTTTCATGCGTTGAATCAAAAAGCAGTCGCGAAACGATATGCGAAACAAGTCGAAATGCCATATGAGGAAATGCGTCTAATCGTCGCACACATGGGAGGCGGGATTACCGTCGGTGCACATCTCGACGGACGGGTCATCGATGTCAACAATGGCCTGGACGGGGAAGGCTCATTTTCACCGGAACGAAGCGGTTCCCTACCTGTTGGTCAACTAGTAGAACTATGTTATAGTACCAAGTATAAACTCGAGGAAATGAAGCGTCTGGTCGTAGGATCAGGCGGACTTGTCGCGCACCTAGGGACATTTGACGCAATCGAAATCGAACGTCGAATCGATGCCGGGGACGAAAAGGCTGCCTTATTGTACGACGCGATGGCTTACCGGATCGCAAAAGAAATTGCTGCCCAAAGTGCAGTCTTATATGGTCAAATCGATGCCATCATTTTAACGGGTGGCTTAGCATACAGCGACCGGTTGACGAGTGCGATCGAAGAACGCATCACGCACCTCGGACAAGTGATCCGGATACCGGGTGAAGATGAGTTACGTGCACTTGCGGAAGGTGTACTACGTGTTTTACGCGGAGAAGAAGAAGTTAAGGAATATGGAGGCGAACCAACATGGCTAGAGAATTCGACGTCGTTGTCTTAGGTGGCGGACCGGGCGGTTATGTAGCGGCAATTCGTGCTGCACAAGCCGGCAAGACGGTCGCAATCGTAGAACAAGGAAAACTCGGGGGAACCTGTTTACACCGTGGCTGTATCCCTTCAAAGGCACTTTTAAAATCAGCAGCGGTCTATCAGACAGTCAAACACGCCGCTACATATGGCGTCGACGTACCGGAATCGTTTTTACGATTCGAACAGGTCAAACAACGGAAACAAGACATCGTCGATGGACTGGAATCCGGGATTCAACATTTAATGAAAAAAGGAAAAATCGAAGTTTTCCATGGTCGGGGATCGATTCTTGGGCCAAGCATCTTTTCACCGATGCCGGGGACGATCAGTGTCGAACCGGAAGAAGGGGAAGGGGAATTGATTTTACCGCGTCAATTGATTGTCGCGACAGGATCACGTCCACGTCCGTTAGCCGGTCTGTCGTTTGATTCCGAATATGTCCTCAGCTCAGATGAAGCACTCGACATGAATGCGTTACCTAACTCGATCGTCATCATCGGCGGCGGGGTCATCGGCATCGAATGGGCATCGATGTTGACGGACTTTGATGTCAATGTCACGGTCGTCGAGTTCAGTGACCGGATTTTACCGACGGAAGATCAAGCAGTCAGTCGTGAAGTGGCCCGTCAGCTGAAAAAACGCGGTGTCAAGATTTTGACGAGCGCGGCTGCGCAAAGTGACAGCTTCAAGATGACGGATTCAGGGGTGACGATCGACGTCGATCGAAATGGTGACAAAACGACGCTTGCGGCAGATAAGTTGCTTGTCGCCATCGGACGGATGGCGAACGTCGAAGGGATTGGGCTTGAGAACACGAACATCGTCGTCGAGAATGGATTTATTCAAGTCGATGCTGATTTCCGGACGAAAGACAATCATATCTATGCGATTGGCGACGTCATCGGACGCCTGCAACTCGCGCACGTTGCATCCGCTGAAGGCGCAAAAGCGGTCGAAGCAATCGTCAATGGGTCGACGACGCCACTCAATTACGCGTTTGTCCCACGCTGTATCTACAGTGTACCGGAAGCAGCTTCGGTCGGTCTGACGGAAGCAGAAGCAAAAAATGCCGGGATGGATGTCAAAACGGGAATGTTTTCGTTTAACGGACTCGGTAAGGCACGCATCGAAGGCGAAGCCGCCGGATTCATCAAACTGGTCTCTGATGCGAAAACAGACGATTTAGTCGGTGTCCATATCGTCGGACCAAAAGCAACGGAACTGATTAGCGAAGGTGGGCTGGCGCTTGTCTTGAATGCGACGGCATGGGAAGTCGGGCAGCTCGTTCACCCGCACCCAGCCTTGTCAGAAGCATTCGGTGAAGCAGCACTCGCAGTTGACGGATTAGCGGTTCACGCATAAGGAGGAATAACGGATGGAAAAAATAGAATTCAAAGAACTCGTTGAGCTCGGACTGACGGAGCAAGATGCAATCCAGATGTTTGAAACGATGGTACGGGCACGAAAAATTGATGAGCGGATGTGGAAATTGAACCGGGCAGGTAAGATTCCGTTCCTCGTTTCTTGCCAAGGGCAAGAAGCGGCACAAGTCGGGGCGGCATTCGCACTCGAAAAAGGAACGGATTATATTTTACCGTACTACCGTGATTTAGGGGTCGTCCTTCATTTCGGTCAAACATCGCGTGACATCATGTTGTCTGCGTTCGCGAAAGCAGAAGATCCAAACTCAGGTGGACGTCAAATGCCGGGACATTATGGCTCACGTGCCTTAAACATCGTCACGGGATCAAGTCCTGTCACGACACAAGTCCCGCATGCGGTCGGGATTGCCCTGGCTGCGAAAATGCGTAAGGAACCACTTGTCGCGTATGTTTCGTTTGGTGAAGGATCATCGAACCAAGGGGATTTCCATGAAGGGGCGAACTTTGCCGGGATTCATAAATTACCGGTGATTCTCTTCTGTGAGAACAATAAATATGCGATTTCAACACCACTCTCGAAACAATTGTCAGCGAAACATGTCGCAGACCGTGCAATTGGTTACGGTATGCCGGGGGTGACGATTGACGGGATTGATCCACTTGCTGTCTATAAAGCAGTCAAGGAAGCACGTGACCGTGGTATCCGTGGAGAAGGTCCAACGTTGATTGAAGTCGAAGTTGAACGCCTTGTCCCTCACTCGTCAGACGATGATGATAAATCGTATCGTTCGGCAGAAGAACTGGCAGAACTGAAAACACGCGACGGCATCAAGATTTTCCGGGCGAAATTGATTGATATGGGTGTCTTGACTGAGGAGTCAGCGACAGAAATCGAGACGACACTCGAACGTGAAGTCGAAGAAGCGACGGCTTACGCAGAAGCAGCGGCGTATGACTTACCGGAAAATGCACTTCGTTACGTGTACGACGAGGAGGAAACGAAATGACGACATTAAGTTTAATTGAAGCAATCAATAGCGCGATCAAAGAAGAAATGGAACGTGATGATTCCGTCTTTATCTTAGGTGAGGACGTCGGTGTCCGTGGTGGCGTGTTCCGCGCGACACAAGGATTGCTTGAGCAGTTCGGAGAAGAACGTGTCATCGATGCACCACTCGCTGAGAGTGCGATTGCGGGTGTTGGAATCGGAGCTGCCATGTACGGCATGCGTCCGATTGCTGAGATGCAGTTCGCCGACTTTATCATGCCGGCCGTCAACCAAATCGTCAGTGAGGCGGCAAAAATTCGGTACCGTTCGAACAACGACTGGATTTGTCCAATCGTCATCCGTGCACCATTTGGTGGCGGCATTCATGGTGCATTGTACCATTCGCAATCAGTCGAAGCGATGTTCAATTCGACGCCGGGTCTAAAAATCGTCATTCCGTCAAACCCATACGATGCCAAAGGGTTACTGAAGGCAGCGATTCGCTCGAATGATCCTGTTCTGTTCTTTGAGCATAAACGGGGTTACCGGTTACTAAAAGGTGAAGTTCCGGAAGAGGACTACACGGTTGAAATCGGGAAGGCCGATGTCAAACGGGACGGAGAAGACGTCACCGTCATCACGTACGGACTTTGTGTCCAAATGGCGCTTGATGCAGCAGCGCGTCTTGAAAAAGACGGCATCGACGTCCATATCCTCGATCTTCGGACCGTCTATCCGATCGACCGGGCGGCAGTCGTCGCAGCGGCGCAAAAAACGGGGAAAGTCTTGCTTGTGACGGAAGATAATAAAGAAGGCAGTGTCATGAGTGAAGTCTCGGCAATCATCGCGGAAGAAGCCTTGTTCGATCTTGATGCACCAGTCGAACGATTGTGCGGACCTGATGTACCGGCGATGCCATACGCACCGACGATGGAGAAGTTCTTCAACATCTCAAGCGAAAAAATCGAAGAAAAAATCCGGACGCTGTACGCGTACTGAGGGGGACCCGTCAATGAAGACAGAAACATTAACGATGCCACAACTTGGTGAGAGCGTGACGGAAGGAACGATTTCGTTATGGCTCGTCAAACCAGGAGATACCGTCAAAAAGTATGATCCGATTGCTGAAGTCATCACCGATAAAGTGACAGCCGAAGTACCATCATCGTTCGATGGTGTCATCGACAAGCTGCTCGCTGAAGAAGGGGACACGCTCCAAGTCGGGGAAGCGATCGTCACGTTACAAGTCAGTGGTGGATCGACGGAAGTTGCAGCGACTGAAGAAGAAATCCCGGCCGTAAAAGAGCAGACGGTAGAAGCAGATCAGTCGATGAAAAAACGCTATTCACCAGCTGTGCTGAAGTTATCAGCAGAACACGGCATCAACCTCGATCACGTCAATGGGACGGGAGCGGGTGGTCGGATTACACGTAAAGACTTGCTGAAACTCGTTGAGTCCGGTCAGGTCAATCAACCGGATGTCGTCGAGGCACCAACGATCGAGACCGTACCGACGCCGGCAAAAGCGGCAACCGAGGCACCGGCACCGAAGTCTGCCCCAAAACCGACGATGAGTACGACGGAAGACGGCGATATTGAAATTCCGACGGCGGGTGTCCGTCAAGCGATCGCGAGTAACATGGTGCGCTCGAAACAGGAAGCACCACACGCCTGGTTGATGGTGGAAGTCGATGTGACGAATCTGGTCGAAGCACGGAATCGTCATAAAGATCAGTTCTTCAAACAAGAAGGCGTCAAATTGACGTTCTTGCCGTTCTTCATGAAAGCAACAGTCGAAGGACTGAAGAAACATCCAATCATGAACTCACAGTGGGCAGGCGATAAAATCATTCAAAAACGGGCGATCAACCTGTCACTCGCCGTCGCGACGCAAGAAGCGTTATTCGTCCCGGTCGTCAAACATGCGGACGAACTGAGTATTAAGGGACTCGCTCGGGCGATTGATGACTTCAGCAAACGGGCACAGGCTGGCAAGTTATCGTCAAGCGAGATGCAAGGTGGTACGTTCACCGTCAATAACACGGGTTCATTCGGTTCGATTCAATCGGCACCGATCTTGAACTTCCCGCAAGCGGCGATTTTATCCGTCGAATCGATTGTCAAGCGCCCGGTTTGGGTCAACGGCATGTTCGCGGCACGTGACATGGTCAACTTATGTATGTCGATCGATCACCGTGTACTGGACGGGTTAGTGGCCGGTCAATTCCTGCAGACGGTCAAGCATGCACTCGAATCAATCGACCCGGATCAACTCGCTTTATACTAAATGGTTGACAGGTCGGTCGAAGCGACGTAATATAATAAACAATTGAACAACACAACGCTACGACGAAGAAGAGTAGCCCGTGAAACGATTGAAGAGAGCTGATGGGTGGTGCGAATCAGTATCGGGAAACAGGTGAATGGGCTTTTGAGCATCAGACCGAACTTGAAGTAGGCTCTGACGGTGACCTCCCGTTATCGAGGACGACGAATCAGGTGCGCCGGTTCGTTCGAGGGGACTATTGTATAGTCAACGAAGGTGGTACCGCGGGGTTTTCCCGTCCTTCATGTGAATCATCACATGACTGGACAGGAAGACCCTTTTCGTATACAACAATATAAAAAAATCGATGAATGAGTTAAGTAGTTAAACACATCACTGTTTCAGAGAGCCGGAGAAGGGTGGGACTTCGGCACAGGGAGGTTTAATGAATGGTCTCATGAGAGCATGGCTGAATTTACAGTAGGTCATGACGGAAGCCCCCGTTATCGTAGGCTACGGTGTCCCTGAAGTGAGGAAGCACCGGAAAAGTGGGAACGCAACAAACGTTCCAATCGAGGTGGCACCGCGAGTTAATCGTCCTCCATGTAGCAATTGCTATGTGGAGGACTTTTTTTATACCAGGAGGCGAAATCAGGATGATTCAGACAGAGGAATTAGTAATCGAACGACTTGAGATGAACGGGGACGAGCTGACACCGATTTCGATTTTTCGACGCATCGACGGGGAACGAAAGTGTTTACTCGAAAGTTCGACCCAGTCCGGCAACGCGCGTTACTCGATCATCGGGGTCGACCCAGTCGCTCTGCTACGGGCAGAGGGAAATCAAGTCACACGGCATGATTTAAAGACGGACGAATCGGTTACGACGATCGGTGATCCGGTCCATTTACTGCAACACTACATCACACGACCGACAAGTGAACAGGACTTACCCTTTTTAAGTGGGGCGATCGGCTACGTCGGCTACGACACGATTCGCACCTATGAAAACATCGGCGTGATGCCAAAGGTTGACCGGAATCTACCGGATGCGTTACTCGCCGTCTATGATGAAATCATTTTATATGATCATCTGGAACACCGTGTCCACTTGGTCCATACGTCACTCGGTGGTGTGACGGACCGCAGTGAGATGTTGGAGCGGCTAAAGCAAAGAAAGCAACAACTCGAACGGACCGGCGAACAAACGTTGCTCGAACGCCCCCTTGAAAATATTTCATACCAGCCGCAGATGGAGAAGGAAGACTTTATCCGGCTCGTAGAACAAGCGAAACAACATATTCGGCAAGGTGACGTCTTCCAACTGGTGTTATCGCAACGACTCGATGCGACGTTTGCGGGTGATCCGTTCCACTTCTACCGGAAGTTACGGCAAGATAATCCGAGTCCCTACCTCTTTTATATCGACCTCGGCGAGTTAATTGTCCTCGGGGCATCGCCGGAAAGTCTCGTTCAGGTCAAAGGAAGACGCGTGACGACGAATCCGATCGCCGGGACACGGCGCAGAGGACAAACGAAACAAGAAGACGAACGGTTGGCAGCTGAGCTCGTCGCAGACGAGAAGGAACGGGCGGAACATCGGATGCTCGTCGACCTTGGACGCAACGATCTCGGCAAGGTCTGTCAGGTCGGAAGCATTAATGTATCGCGCTACATGGAAATCGAACGTTTCAAAAACGTGATGCATCTCGTCTCCGTCGTCGAAGGGACGTTGGCGAACGGGCAGACAGGAGCCGACGCCTTGATTTCTTGTTTACCCGCTGGAACGGTCTCCGGAGCGCCGAAGATTCGGGCGATGCAATTGATTGAACAGTATGAAGTGTTGAAGCGGGAAGTGTATGCGGGCGCCGTCGGTTACTTCGATGTCAGTGGAAATCTTGATTTTGCACTCGCGATTCGGACGATGGTCATCAAGGATGGTACGGCCTATGTCCAAGCCGGTGCCGGAATCGTCTATGACTCGGACCCGACGCTCGAATATGAAGAGACACTGCACAAAGCGAAGTCGTTACTGGAGGTTTGGAAATGATTTTATTGATTGATAACTATGATTCCTTTACCTATAACCTGTATCAATATGCGGCGGAACATACCGACGTACAAGTCGTCCGTAACGATGCGATGACGATCGCAGACATTCAAGACTTGAAACCGGACGGAATCATTTTATCGCCGGGACCAGGCAATCCGAATGAAGCTGGCATTTGTCTAGATGTCATCGAACAACTGTCCGGTTCGATTCCAATCCTTGGCGTCTGTCTCGGTCACCAAGCAATCGGACAAGCCTTCGGGGGACAAGTCGTCCAGGCAACGGACATCATGCACGGCAAGACATCGATGATTCGACAGAACGGGAACTTATTTAAGGGACTGGCGGAACAATTTGAGGTCATGCGGTATCATTCATTGGTTGTCGACCGCGAGACGGCACCCGACGTGTTACAGATTACGGCAGAGACGACGGACGGGACGATCATGGCATTTGAACATATCGAACACCCGACATACGGGATTCAGTTTCACCCAGAGTCGGTCGGAACGATCGACGGAAAACAAATCGTCAAACGATTCATTGAACTGACAGGGGAGTGACAAGACATGAAAGAGATATTAACGAAACTAGCAGCTGCGAAGCATTTACGATACGACGAGATGCAACAAGCAGCACGACAACTGTTTGAACCGAACGTGACGGATAGCGAAATCGCCGCATTTCTCGTCGCCTTAAAAGCAAAAGGCGAAACAGCGGAGGAACTAGCGGGACTCGCCTCGATCATGCGGGAAGTCGCACTCGACATTCCGGTCACGGGAACGGACTTCATCGACAACTGCGGGACGGGTGGCGACGGCTCACAATCATTCAACATCAGTACGACAGCTGCCTTCGTTCTCGCAGGTGCAGGAGCGAAGGTCGCGAAGCACGGTAACCGGAGTATCTCGAGTAAAACGGGCAGTGCCGATGTCCTCGAGGCATTAGGTGTTAAACTGGATGAAACACCCGAGCAACTCGCAAATCGACTCGAAGAAAACGGGATTGCGTTTTTATTCGCTCAGCGGATGCACCCGCGTGTCAAACAAATTATGAAGGTCCGGAGCGATTTACGGATCCCGACGATCTTCAACTTGATTGGTCCGTTAACGAACCCGGTCTCTTTAAAAACACAATTGCTCGGGATTTACCGGGAAGATTTACTCGAGACGATGGCGTTGACGTTACACCGTCTCGGACGCAACCGGGCAATCGTCTTACACGGGGCGAACGGAATGGATGAAGCCTCACTCGCTGGAACAAACCAACTTGTGTTACTCGACGACGGAGAATTGATTCGCTTCAGTCTCCATCCGGAAGAAGTCGGATTGACCGTCGCCCCACTCGAAGCGATTCGTGGCGGGTCGGCTCAAGAAAATGCCGACATCTTACTACGTGTCCTTGACGGGGAAGCGGGACCCTACCGAGATACGGTGTTACTCAACGCCGGCATCGCCTTGTTCGCGGAAGGACGGGTCAAAACGATTCGCGAAGGAATCGATTGTGCGATCGTCAGTATCGATTCCGGACAAGCACGAGAAAAACTGCGACAATTGCAACAGACGAAACGACAGGAGGCAATCGGATGAATATTTTAGACCGCATCATTGAAACGAAAAAACGTGAAGTAGCTGAACTCAAGGTGTCGGGAGTCAAGCAGATCGAACGGTCACCGTTACGTCGTTCGATTCACGAACGTCTCGGCCAAGACGATTTGTCGGTCATCGCGGAAATTAAACGGGCGTCTCCTTCAAAAGGTGACATCTCGCTCGACGTCGACCCTGTCGCTCAAGCAAAACGGTATGCAGCGAGTGGGGCAACGGTCATCTCGGTTTTGACGGATACGACGTATTTCAAAGGGAGCATGGCGGATCTTGAGGCAGTCGCAAATGCAGTTGACGTGCCAATCCTCTGTAAAGATTTTATGATTGACCGGATTCAAATCGATCTTGCGAAAGCGCACGGAGCGAGCTTAATCTTATTGATCGTCGCGGCACTTGACGAAGCGACACTGGAAGACTTGTATCACTATGCCTACGCAAACGGACTCGAAGTTTTGGTGGAAGTCCATGATGAAGCGGAACTGAAGCAAGCAGAACAGCTCGGTGCACGGATCATCGGCATCAACAACCGGAACTTAAAAAAATTCGCTGTCGACTTAGCGACATCGACACGGCTGTTGCAGACGAAGCGTCCAGGCGTCCGGTATATCAGTGAAAGCGGGATTCAGACGGTCGAGCAGGCACGTCAGCTCCATCAAGACGGGGCAGACGGCATTTTAGTCGGTGAAACGCTGATGCGCGCAGAGGATCCCGCCGCCTTCATTCAAGCAGTCAACGGACCGGTCTATGACACGCATTAAATTTTGCGGATTACGGCGCGCCGATGATGTGATCGTCGCGAGCCGACTCGCCGACTACATCGGTTTCGTGTTCGCGCCGAGTAAACGTCAGGTCACGCTCGAACAGGCAGCCGAATTGCGGCAATTGGTTCCGGCAACGGTCCAAGTCGTCGGTGTTTTCGTCTCGCCGACCTTACAAGAAGTCGAAGCGGCGATTGAAACGGTCGGACTGGATTTGATTCAAATTCACGGTGTGATGGACGAAGCGATTCGTAGACAAACGAAAATTCCAATCATTCAGGCACTCGTCGCGGGCGCTACTTCAATCGATACGGAAGCCGATTATATACTTTACGACGCGCCGGAAGCTGGAAGCGGGCAACCGTTCGATTGGTCGACGGATTTAACAAGTACCCGACCGATGTTCGTCGCCGGCGGTTTGACACCATCGAACGTCGCAGCAGCGATCGCGCGCTATCAGCCGTTCGCAGTGGATGTCTCGAGTGGAATCGAAACGGAGTTTCAAAAAGATCAACAAAAAATGCTGGCATTCGCACATGCCGTAAAGGGGAGATGAGCACGATGGGTTATTCACAACCAGATGCACTTGGTCAATATGGAGTTTATGGTGGACGCTACATTCCGGAAACATTGATGCAAGCCGTTCTTGAACTGGAACAGGCCTATGTCGAAGTCAAAGAGGATCCGGCGTTTTATGAACGGATGAACGATCTCTTAAAAAATTACGTCGGGCGTGAGACACCACTCTACTTCGCGGAACATTTGACGCGGGAAATCGGTGGCGCAAAGATTTACTTGAAACGGGAAGACCTGAACCATACGGGCG
Organism: Exiguobacterium oxidotolerans JCM 12280; assembly: GCF_000702625.1. Lineage (NCBI taxonomy): Bacteria > Bacillati > Bacillota > Bacilli > Caryophanales > Exiguobacterium > Exiguobacterium oxidotolerans. Next base: position 2,602,714 of record NZ_JNIS01000001.1, read on the forward strand.
CTCATAAAATCAATAATACGATTGGACAAGCTCTACTCGCAGAGCGGATGGGGAAACGAAAAATCGTCGCCGAGACCGGTGCCGGACAACACGGTGTTGCGACGGCGACCGTCTGTGCCTTACTTGATTTAGAATGTGTCATCTTCATGGGGGAAGAGGATGTCCGGCGTCAAGAATTGAACGTCTTCCGGATGGAACTGCTTGGGGCGAAGGTCATCCCGGTCACACAGGGCAGTCGGACCCTGAAGGATGCCGTTAATGAAGCGTTACGTTACTGGGTCAAACATGTTGAGGATACACACTATTTGATGGGATCGGTTCTCGGGCCACATCCGTTCCCGGAACTTGTCCGTGACTTCCAAGCCGTCATCGGGAAAGAGACGCGGGCGCAAATTCTTGAAAAAGAGGGTGTCTTACCGGACGCGATCGTCGCTTGTGTCGGTGGCGGGAGTAACGCGATTGGTATGTTCCATCCGTTCATCGATGATGAAACGGTTGCGCTGTACGGAATTGAAGCAGCGGGAGACGGAATTGAGACGGACAAACATGCAGCGACGATGACGAAAGGGGAAGTCGGTGTCTTACACGGGTCGATGATGTACTTGCTACAGGATGCGCACGGTCAAGTCACGGAAGCCCATTCGATTTCAGCCGGGCTCGATTATCCAGGCGTCGGACCGGAACATAGTCTCTTAAAAGACATTGGCCGTGTCCAGTATGAAGCCGTCACGGATCAAGAAGCACTCGATGCGCTCCAGTTGTTATGCCAAAAAGAAGGCATCATTCCAGCGCTCGAAACAGCCCATGCCGTCGCCCATGCGACGAAGCTTGCGAAAGACATGTCGGAAGACGAGATTCTCGTCATCTGTTTATCCGGTCGTGGTGATAAAGATGTCATGACGGTCAGATCGGCCTTAAAGGGGGAAGCGTGATGCGATTAGAACAAGCAATCCGAACAGTCAATGACCGTGGTGAAAAAGCATTTATTCCGTATGTCATGGGAGGAGACGGGGGAATCGACCGTCTGCCGGACATTTTGTCATTCCTCGAACGGAGCGGGGCGACCGCGATCGAAGTCGGTGTCCCGTTCTCAGATCCTGTCGCGGATGGACCGGTCATTCAAGAAGCCGGTCTCCGCGCGCTTGCACACGAAGTTAGCTTACACGACGTCCTCGAAGCGATTCGGGTCGCACGTCAAGAAACGACGGTCCCGATCGTCGTCATGACCTACTTGAATCCAATCTTCCGCTTCGGCATCGATGCCTTTCTCGCGACATGTCGCGAAGTCGGGGTCGACGGCTTAATCATTCCGGACTTACCACTTGAACAGAGTGCACAGTTTTTTGCGAAGCATGACAAACAAGACATCGCCCTCGTCCAACTTGTTTCATTGACGAGTCCGATTGAACGGATTCAAAAAATCGCGAATCAAAGCGAAGGATTCCTGTATGCCGTCACGGTCAATGGGACGACTGGGGGACAGACGACGTTCGGTGAGTCGCTCGAAGCCCACCTCGCTCGTGTCGCAGAGTTAAGTCCCGTTCCGGTCCTCGCCGGATTTGGAATCAGTACGCCAGCACACGTCAAACAGTTAGGGGCTTCGGTCGCGGGTGTCATCGTCGGTAGTAAAATCGTTGAATTGTTACAACAAGAAGATACATCAGCGATTGAGCAATTGATGGCAGCCCGGTTACCCGATCTTCACGTCTAACTAAAAAGGTCTGACTCGTCAGTCAGACCGACATCAATTCTTGTGACGGACGTTTCCGTCCTGCATCAATCAAATGGCCGATGATCTCAGGGATCATCGGCCATTTCTATGCCTCTTCTCGCTCACGACGTTCTGAGATGTATACAAGGCAGGAAAGGTTTCATCTTTTCCTGCAGGAGTCAGGGAAAGCGAAGCTTTTGTATCTCAGGTCGCGTCAACAGCTTATCGTCCCTCCGCATCTTTCAAGACTTCCGCGACAAGGCCGGAAACATATGGACTGCCACGGTCTTCCTGTTCGACCGATTCAATCATCATCGCGACGAGTAACGTCGGGTCATCGTTGTCATAACCGACGAAAAAGCCATTTTCCTTTCCTTTTGTTTCTCCAGCTTGCTTGAGTTCAGCCGTTCCCGTCTTACCGGCAACGGCGACTTCCTGTATGTCAGCAGGTAAGTCATAACCCGCATGGACGACATCATACAAATCTTTTCGGATCATCGAGGCGTCATTCTTAGAGATTAAATCCTGTTTCCAGACTTGTTTCGTTTTTTCATCCGCCCGTAACGTTGGCTGATAGATGGTTCCGTCTGTCAAAAAGATTTCGTACATCGAAGCGAGGTGAACGATGTTCGTCAACATCTGACCTTGTCCGTACGATGTATCCATTAACTGACCGTCAGATGAAATGGTACCGTCGTTTGAAATCTGTGAAGCCCGCATCGGATAGGCGAACGGAATTTTTTCACCGTAACCGAGTGCCTGGAGTCCATCCGTAAAAGTGTCGGCTCCGACTTCAAGCGTCGACTGCGCGAAGTAAATATTATCCGAGTAGACTAGCGCATTGTGTAAATCGACAGGATCCGGCGTCTCATGGATCCGGGTGACATTGAAACCATCCTTTTTCCACTTTAAGCCGTCAATCGAATAGGCTTTATCGGGATCTAATTTTCCGGCCTTCAGACCGATAGAAGCCGTCAGTGGTTTTTGTGTCGATCCGGGTGCAAAGGCACTCGTGAAGCGATTGAGTAAGGGTTGATCTGGATCATTCGTTAATGTGTCGAGTCGATCTTGTGAGATACCGAGTGTGAACTCACTCGGATCAAACCCCGGTGAGCTGACGAGGGTCCGTGTTTCACCGGTTCTTGGATCGATTGCAGTTGCGACACCCGGTTCACCGTTCATCGTCTCGTACGTCGACTGTTGGAGCGCACCATCGATCGTCAGCGTAATGTCTTTCCCGTCTTTGACCTTCGTCTCGGCGACGGTTACCGGTTCGTCCTGATCCGACTTCACGATTTCGATGCTCGTTCCGGACTGGCCACGAAGTTCATCATCGAATACTTGTTCAAGTCCGCGTTTACCAACCCGTTCACCGGCTTGGATTTTATGGTTCGACTGTTTGACGTCTTCAGCAGTCGCCGCACCAATATAACCGATTAAATGGGAAGTCGCTTCACCGTATGGGTAAGTCCGCACTTCCGTTTCCTTGACGCTGACCCCTTTGATTGCCTCCAGTTGCTTAACAATTGCTTCTTTAGACGGATCAAATGTTTTTAACGGAACAAACTGACCGTCTTTGACCCAAGATGCCGATAGGGCGTCGTCAATCGAATTCGTCGACCGGTCGAGGAGAGAAGCGACTTTCTTTTTGGTCGTGTCATCCAGCTGGCCAGCTGTCACACCGACTTCAAAGCCTTGACCAGTCGTCGCGAGTGGTTTTTCATTCCGATCGATTAACTCACCGCGTTTTGCGGTAAGCGTGTTCAATTTGATTTGATCCGCTTGTTCGAAGTCTTCGAACAGGAAGGAAGGATCCCAGTCGACGTACCAATTGTCTGTATCTTTTTTTGTCTCGTAGACGAGTGGGACATCTTTCTTGAACGATACAGGTCCTGCAACCGTATCGAATTTGACGGTGACGGGCAATAGTTGTTTCTTCTCATCATCTGAGTCGGGTGCTTTTCCTGGTGTAATGGAAATATTTTTGATTTCAAGCGTATCGTTCAATTTTTTCGTTCGTTCGATGAACTGACTTTCACCGTACTCTTTTTGTGTCGTTTGACTAACATAATCCGCATACATCTTGTCATAATCTTGTTTTTCCCAAAGCTTTGAATAGGAAGCGAGTCGTTCTTCTGCTGTCGGCTGATCTTGACAGCCGACAAGGATGCCGATGCTCGTGGCGCTTGCCGCAACGAGCAGCATGGATTGTCGTTTCAACATGAATTCCTCCTTAGAAGCGAATATTTAATTAACTTACCACTGTTTGGAGGAATTTTCATCTAACTGACATGGGAAACACTGTTTAAGGTTACGTATACAAAAAAACCACTGACGAAGATTCCGTCAGTGGTGGTTGAGTTAATTAAAGTAGTTCAGTGGATTGATACTGCTTGCAGCAGATGACGCACTGTAGACGTATGAACCACGGTGTAGTTCAAAGTGAAGGTGGGCGCCGAAGGCGTTTCCGGTTGCACCGACCGTCCCGATTTTTGCTCCTTTTGCAATCGTTTGACCGGCATATACCGAGCGACTGTTCAAATGGGCGTAGACCGTCGTGTACGCAAGTCCATTGATTGTGTGCGTCATCATAACGTAATTGCCATAAGCACCGTAATTACGAGACGTGATGACTTTACCGGCAGCAGAAGCATAGACGGGAGTTCCTGTTGCAGCGCCGATATCGATTCCGTTGTGGAACGTATAACCGTAAACGCCGCTCGCTGCGCCGTAGCCTTGTGTGATTGGACCACTTGCAGGTCGTGAAAAGCTACTCGATGCTTTTGTTGCAGTCGTTGTTGTGACTTTATACTTTTTGACATACTTGGAAGCGACATAACGGGAAGAACCTGAGTATGAAATTTTCGTCCATGATCCGGATACGCCGAGGTATTTGTATGTTTTTCCTTTATTGACGGTTCCGACTGCTTTATAGGCAGTCGATGGACCCGTTCGAACACGGAGACCGTCAGCCATTACTTTTACTTTATATGTAGTTGCTGCTTCGACTTTTTCGATGCCTGTCGTTGCGAAGCCCGAAACCATCAGTGCTGTCATTGTCATTGTTGTTAACATACGTTTCATATGTAGTTCCTCCTAGTTGGGAAAAGGCGACGGACATCAGTAAAACTAAGTCTTTTTATGTTGGAAGATAAAAGATCTATGTAGTTAATGTTAAAAATGTTTTCTTGATAGAATGATTATAGCATCGGAAATAAAGGGGAAATATTTCAGTTTTGTTTCAAAGTTATCATTGTATAACATATATTGTAATGGGCATTATTGGGTTTAAAAGAGCGCAAGAAACCTCCCGCTGTTTTGAAAACGCGGGAGGTTGCAAGTATTGTTTCAATTAAGATGTAGGAGCGATGACATTTAAATGTTGAGGTAAAACGCGGACCGTGATTGGGAGCTCATCCGCGGTATCTCCATCTGCGTTAATCGAAAGTGTCTCGTCGGACTCGATTTCGACTTCGGTTGTCGTGAAGTACTCGATTTGATCAGCGTTCGATAAGTCACCTGTTAAAAGCTTCGGTAACGCTTGTAAGGCGTCGAAGAACCCTAATTGTTTGACGAGGAAGACATGCAACAAACCGTCATCGACACGTGCATCTTTAGCGAACGACTCGAATCCACCAACGGAATTCGTCAACGAGACGATGAGTAAGGGTGTTTCCCCATCAAACGTCTTTTCCTTTGCTCTTAATATGAGTGGATAGGGGCTGTGATCTTTAAAAGCTTTTAAGCCTTCGATGAAGTAGGCGACTGATCCGAGTGATGTTTTCTGTTCGACACTCACTTCTTCGACGGCATCGGCAATCAGACCGACAGCGATCACGTTCATGAAGTAATGCGAGCCGTACTTACCGATATCAAATGGGCGAATCGGAGCATCTTCGAGAACGCTGATTGCGTCGCGGGCATCCGTCGGAATATGGAGCGCACGTGCTAAATCGTTGACCGTCCCGAGTGGAACGATACCGAGCGTCGGACGGTGGTCTTGTTCTGCGATTCCCGTGATGACTTCATTGACCGTTCCGTCACCGCCCATTGCGACGACGGCATCATAATGCTCGTGCGACGCGGTCCGTGCAAATTCCGTTGCGTCGAGTTCTTTTTCTGTGAACCGGACATCGACCGTCGCAAAGCGCTGGGCGAGTGTTCCTTCTGCAAATTCTGCGTATTTTTTACCTAATTCTTTCCCGGATGACGGGTTAATAATTAACATGGCCTTCGACACATTCAATTCCTCCTTAGTGACTCTCTGTTCCTATTTTCCCAACTGACGACCAAGATAATCCTAGCGCAGCAAAAAAACCTTGGAGGCGATTACACGCGCCTCCAAGGTTTTTAGTAGAAAAGGAATGCTTAACGTCGTGCGACAGGTGGAGCTTCACCAGCAGCTGGACGCGCTTCTTCTTCATCGTCCCAACATTCGGTATTTTCGATACCTAATGCTTTAGCAGAGAAGACAGGATCAAGACCTTGCTTACGTTGGTTCTGGTAGTCATTGATGACTTTGATTGCGACTCCACCTAAGAGCGAGATGGCTGTTAAGTTGATTAATGTCATTCCGGCCATGAAGAGGTCGGCGAAACTCCAAACCATTCCGAGGCTGAGGAGCGATCCGATGAAGACAAATGCCATCGTAGCAATTCGGAAGCCAAAGACAGTTGATTTACTTTTCTTGATGAATTCAATGTTCGTTTCACCGTAGTAGTAGCTACCGACAATTGAACTGAAAGCGAACAAGAAGACACTGATTGCGATAAAGGCTGGTGCGACGGCACCGAGTTGCTCAGAAAGCGCATTTTGTAACATGGCGATACCTTCACCATTACCGGCAGCGTAGCTGTCACTGAGTAAGATGATTGTTGCTGTTGCTGTACAGACGATCAATGTGTCGAGGAAAACACCAAGTGTTTGTAAGAATCCTTGTTTTGCTGGGTGAGAAACTTCAGCGGCAGCAGCAGCGTTCGGCGCAGAACCCATACCGGCTTCGTTCGAGAAGAGACCACGTTTAACACCGAGCGAGATCGCAGCACCGACAGATCCACCAACAGCTTGGTCGATCCCGAATGCACTCTTGAAGATCATTGCGAAAACCCCTGGAAGTTCAGTGATGTTCGTGATGACAACGAAGATTGCAGCGATCAAGTAGAGTGACGCCATGATTGGCACGACGATTGCTGAAACTTTCGCAACCCGGTGTACACCACCGAAGATGACGAGGCCTGTAAGAACAACTAAGATACCACCGACGATCATTTTGTCGATTCCAAAGGCGTTATCAAAAGCAGCGGCAATCGTGTTCGATTGAACCGAGTTAAAGATAAGACCAAATGTGACGGCGATTAAGATTGCAAAAATGATTCCGAGGACGCGGTTGTTCAATCCTTTTGCGATGTAGTACGCAGGACCACCGCGGTAAGCGTTATTGCCTGTATCACGTACTTTATAGACTTGAGCAAGCGTACTTTCAATAAGGGCAGTTGCGCCACCGAGGAGGGCGACCATCCACATCCAGAAGACCGCTCCAGGTCCACCAAGTGTGACGGCGATCGTAACACCGGCCAAGTTCCCTGTACCGATTCGAGTCGCGGCACCGATGAAGAATGATTGAAGGGATGTAATACTCTGACCTTCATCATCTGTTGTCTTTTCATTTTTATCGAGTGTGACACGGAACATCTCTTTCAAGTAACGGAATTGGATGAACTTCGTTTTGATGGTGAAGTAGATCCCGACTCCGATTAAAGCGGCGATTAAGATATAAGACCATAAGATGTTGTTAGCGAAGTCGACGCCTGATTGTACAGCTTGTTGAAATGCATCCATGTGATAGTTCCTCCCAAAGTGTTTTTGCTGAAAAGTGATAATAGCTATAAGTTGAATTATACGAATTTTCAGACAACTTGCAAGCTTTTTTTCGAAACTTTCTTTTAAAATGTTTAAAATATATTTTTTTGGATTCAGAAAAACAGATCGTCATCAAAGCATTTTTAACATAAAAAGCCACCGCACTTAATGAAGCGAGCGGTGGTGAAATGATGCGCCTTTTGATTAGTGATCGACGGCCAACAATTTTTCATAGAAGACATCAATTTGACTGACGAGCTGTTCACGCGCTGAGAATAATGGCGCAAGGACTTCGTAATCTTCTGTCGTCGCTAGTGACGCATCGAGTAAAGCCACTTCATCCTCTAGCTGTTGAATCTGTTGTTCGAGTTCGTCTGTACTTAAAGGTGGACGTGCCTCAGTTACTGGCGTCTTGGTGGCTCGCTCGATAGGCGCGGGTTCCACTGATTCGATGTTTGTCCGAGCCTGTCGTTTTTCGGTAGCATAGTGGTAAGGACCAGAAAACATTTCCGTCGTGTCATCTAACCAGTACGTTTTCGAAAAAAGTCGATTCAAGAAGTAACGGTCATGCGATACGGCAATCAGCGTTCCGTCAAAGTGCTCGAGTGCTTCTTCAAGCGCCTCGCGGGATTCAATGTCGAGGTGATTCGTCGGTTCGTCCAGAATCAGGACATTAAGCGGCGAATGGACAAGAATCGCGAGCATCAAACGCATTTTTTCTCCGCCGCTTAACGCACTAATCGATAAGAAGACACGGGGACCGAAAAATAGGAAACGGGCTAACAGGGACCGGGCTGTTCCTTCATCTGTCGAAATGCGTGAGCGGAAGTAATCGATCAGTCGCTCTTCACCCGGCATGTCAACGTGTTGCGATAAAAATCCGACGCGATTTGACGGACCACGCGTAACATGTCCGTTCGTCGGTTCGAGTTGTCCGAGTAAGACACGTAATAACGTCGTTTTCCCACTCCCGTTCGCACCGACGATCCCAATCCGGTCACGCGGCGCGGCTTCGAAATCAAGCGACGTAAACAACTTGCGGTCGGCAACTGAAAGTTCAACATCCGTCAAGCGGTAAACGACTTGACTGAGTTGCCCGTGCGACGAAAATTGGATATCAGGCGCCGCTTTTTCAAGAAGTGGCCGTTTGAGTCGCTCAATTCGTTCGAGTGCCCGTTCCATCGCTTTTGCTTTCCGGAACAGTTTTTCGCTCGGAGGAGAGGCTTCATTTGCCCACTGGCGTAACCGCCTAATCGCATCCTTCATTTGTTTGATTTTCTTTTGTTGTTCCGTGTAGGCGTGGAACTGTTCGAGGAGCAGGCGTTCTTTCGCGACCGTATACGCCGAATAATTTCCGGGGTAGATCGTCAATTCACCATCTTCTAGTTCCGCAATCCAATTGACACTTGCGTCAAGGAACACGCGGTCATGCGAGACAATCAGGACTGCGCCCGGATAACTGTTTAAAAATTGTTCGAGCCATTCGATGGCTGCGAGGTCGAGGTGATTCGTCGGCTCGTCGAGGATCAACAAGTCCGGTTCCGTCAAAAGCATCCGGCCAAGGCAGATTTTCGTTTGTTCGCCACCACTCAATTGAGAAAAGGGACGTGTCAGCAAGGCATCGAGGTGGAGGCCGTTAATCATACGTTGGATTTTTGAATCGAGTAGGTACCCGTCCTGTCGTTCGAATTGTTCGGTCACGCGCGTATAATCGTTCAGCACATCGTCGAGGTGGTCGGCATTTGCCATTTGTTGTTCAAGCTGATGCATCGTCGTCCGTAAGGCGACGACCTGGGCAAATGCGGTCCAGAGAACATCGAGGCCGGTCAATTCTTCTGCGAACTGTGGGATTTGAGCCAAATAACCGATGGAAAGTCCTTTTTTTAGATAAATGGTTCCGCTGTCCGGTGCATCGAGTTGAGCGATTAAGCGCAGTAACGTTGTTTTTCCGGTTCCGTTTCGACCGATCAATCCGATACGGTCAGCTTGTTTAAGATAGAGTGAGATGTCGGTTAAGACGGATGCTCCTCCGAATTGTTTTGTCAGATGTTGGATGTCGCATATCATGATCAATAACTTCCTTTCATGCGCATCAAAAAAACGGAGAACGCAAATAGCGCTCTCCGTTTACCGTAGAATGTGCGCTTTGCTTTATTTTTCAGATAGATGTTCTAGAAAAAGGGCAGACTGATCCCTTAGAACGCCATTCCATGAAAAATCGCGCGCAACAGATAAAGTTGTTCCATCAACCAATGCTTACACGCAGCAAAACCCATCTTCTACACCACCTTTTCGTTTCGATAAAGCCAGTTTACCATATGTTAAGCTGGAAATGATACCGTTTTCAGTTACTTGAACAGTCCGGAAATCGATTTAAAGAAATTACTTAGACCGTCAAACAATTTTGCGAAAAATCCTTTCGTTTCTTCCGAGGTCGCGAATGCTTGAATATCTTGACCGGCACTTTTTAATCCGGTCTCAATTTGTCCCCAGTTCAAGTCTGCTTTCTCCATTTGGCTGAACAATGACGTCAATCGGTCCATCTGGGCGTCTGACAATTGGATGTTGTTATTTTGAATGACTTGGATGATGACATTCTCGATATCGACTTTGGTTTCCGGTTTTTGTTTTGCGATTTCGGCCTTGATTTCATTCATCAGTTTGGCGACTTTGTCCGTCCCGACCGTTTTTCCGACATCGGACGTAACGGCTAGTTCTTGTTGGGCTAAATCTTTTCGTTCATCCGTCAATTTAATACCGGTTTCTGCCGACGTTTGATCATATGCTTTCATGATTCCCGTCAAAGCAGACGTACCGGTGACTTTATAAGGAGAAGTAATCGTGATATCGGCGTCCGTCACACCCGCTGTGACGAGAGCATTCAAATACATGTCCTTTGTGACCCAAGTGATGTTTTCGGTTGCGACCGAGAGACCGTCGCCTTTTTCAGCGAGTTCAATTTTTGCGGAAGAGTACATGTTACCGCCGAGTTGCGATTGGGGAACGTTCTTCCCTAAATATTTTTCCTCATCAGCTGCCGTGGCGATGACGGGCGTGATGCCTTCCGGCGCATTCAATCGGGCGAGCACCCAGGCCTTGTCTTTTGCACCGAGCGATTCACCGAGCGTGATGATCGTTTTATCGACGACTTGTTCTGCTGAAGCAGCAGTCGGGAGAAGTAAGCTTGACGCTAACAGCGTTGTTGTCATGATTTTTGTTGCTTTATTCATAGTAGGAATCCTCCGAGTATAGTAGATAGTATCAGGTACTAATCCTATTGTAAGTGACGTGTTCCGGAACGGAATCGGTCTTGAGGCGGAACGGAACACGCGTCTCCTGCCCCATACAGTATACTAAGTTTTTCCTGAAATACGGACGATTTGACTGAAAAAGTGGTATAATTAAACAAGAATTAAATAATGACCACTAGGGGAGTCGGTAGGCCGACTGAGACGACGAAGACGTTCGGACCCTTTGAACCTGATTAAGTTTGGACTTACGGAGGGAAGTGGCGTGAACGTCTCTTTTGTGGTCTCTTCACGTCATGCCCTGTTCGTAGGGTGTGGCGTTTTTTGATTCAACAAAAGGGGGAATTAGGATGAAATTCAGTCAAGAAATTCGGCAAGCCGCAAAAACGTATTGGGACAGCAGCTTTTCCCATCCATTCGTCACTGGCATTGGTGACGGGACGTTACCGCTCGAAAAATTTCGGCATTATGTCATGCAAGATGCGTATTACTTAAAACATTTCGCAAAAATTCAAGCCCGCGCCGCCTCAAAAGCAACAGATTTCGCGACGATTGCAGAGCTTGCGGAACATGCGACGTCGACATATGCGGCTGAGCTGTCGCTCCACCAGTCTTTTTTCGAACCGCTTGCTATCACGGAAGCAGATTTAGCAACGTTCGAACCGGCACCGACTGCTTATGCCTATGTCTCGCATATGCATCATGCGAGTAAGGGGACGCTTGGTGAGACGATTGCAGCGATATTACCCTGTTACTGGCTCTATTATGAGGTCGGACAACAACTGTTGACGAAATCACCTGCGTCACCGATCTATCAGCAGTGGATTGCAACATACAGTTCAGAATGGTTCGAACGGGTCGTCTTTGAACAAGTCGACCGTCTCGATGCATTGGCGGCGCAAGCGACTGAAGCAGAACGAGAACGGATGAAACAACATTTTGTCAAAAGCTGTTATTACGAATTACTCTTCTGGGAAATGGGCTGGACGGAAGAAACGTTTGAACGTGTTTTTACAGGAGTTACGCGTCAAGCAAAAGTAACGAAACGATAAGTACAGCTTTAGCCGCTGTCGATCAGCGCGATCAGACGGCAGACCGCACAAAACCTGAGCAATTTTCAGCTTTCGTAAAGAAAGTCATGGTAATCGCTCAGGTTTTTTTGTGGGTGGATTACAGGCATGATGAAGATTCTGGTAAGGAAATCAGCTGTACCGCTCAATCAAATCGTTTAATTGTTGTTTGACGGCGTTTCGGTCCATCAAATCGTGGTTCGATAAGGATAGCTTCGTCATTGTCTCATCCGCACCCGCCATCTCACTGAAGAGCGAGCCTAAGTCGTGGGCACGACGGTCGATTTGCAAGACGATGTCGATGCCGGACCGGTCTTGGAGCAGGATGAGTTCGACTTCGTCCAGTTTATGGGCGAAGTACGTATTACGTGCCGAGTACTCGAGTTCTTGAGCGATCGGTAAGTCCTTACGATAACGGCCGGGGAGTTTTTCCGTATCGGCCTTCTTAAGTCGGAAGCCGAGTTCTTCCATCGCTTCTAGGATGACGGATTGGAGGTCGTTGGCTTGGACGATGATAGCGTCTCGGTCTGACGGATCGACCGCTTGGGCGATATCGAGACCCGTTTCAATCCATGACTTCGACTGACTGACCGATAGCGGCGTATTAAATGGCACTTGAAGCGTAAACGGAATTTCACGTTCAACACCTGCTTCAATCGTAAAAGCAGCTTCATTTAGTGAAAAACGATCGAGTGTAAACGTCGTGAATGACGTGCTGTCGCGGACCTCTTCCTTATATTGTGTATTAAACGCTAAATAGATCCGGTCGATTTCTTGGTCGACACTGCCGCCTTTAATATGAACGGTTCCGTGAATTTGTCCGCCGGGCTCACAGCGCTCGCTGTCGAGTCGTGTATCGACTGTGGCGGCACCGATTCCGATTTGTGATAAAAGTTTTTTGAACATCGTTCGTTCCTCCTTTAATGATGAAGCTACCTTACTTGTCGAATAGGGTGGAATTTGCTACAGTTTCGAAAGAACAATCAGAAAAGGACGGGACTACAGTGGAATTACACCAAGTAAAAGAATTACTCACTCAAAAGCTCGAGGCTTCTGCTCTCGTGCATGCAACGATCAGTGGTCCGCGCCAAAAGTCGAATGATCTTCGAAGAATCAAACTAAAACCGATTCTATTGAAAGATACGTATGCAATCCAATTAGAGTTTCAATATGAGCGGATAATTAAACATGAAAATTTGAGAATCGACGAATTTTTAGGACGACTCGACGCATTGATGGAAGAATTCCGTCAATTTTTGTTCCGCTTCGAGACGGAAGAAGTCCAGTTCCAGTTATCAAAGAAAATGAAAGTATCATTAAAGACAACAAAACAGTCGCCACTCCAAGCAGAACTGTCGCATAACCGAAAAAAAAGTCATCTTCTTGAAGATGGTGTCGTCGTACCGTTTTTAGTCCGGCTTGGTGTCATGACGGAAGACGGGCAAGTCAAACGGCAAAAGTACGATAAATTCAAACAAATCAATCGGTTCCTCGAGTTCGTCGAAGATAGTATTTCCGCATTACCGACGGATCGGACGTTACGGATTCTTGATTTTGGATGCGGAAAATCGTATTTGACGTTTGCTTTGTATCATTACTTGAGTGTCGTCAAAGGTTTTGACTTGAAAGTGACCGGACTTGATCTCAAAAAAGAAGTCATCGAAGAATGTACAGCGATTGCGCGCGATCTCGACTATACGAATCTCGAGTTCCGTGTCGGGGACGTCCATGACTACAATGAGGATACAGAGGTTGACTTGATGGTGACGCTTCATGCCTGTGACGTTGCGACGGATGTCGCCCTGGCCCGCGCCGTTGATTGGAATGCGTCTGTCATCTTAAGTGTTCCGTGTTGTCAAAAAGAACTCAATCGTCAACTCGACTGTTCACCACTCGACGTCATGTTGCAGCACGGGTTGATTAAGGAAAAGTTCGCTTCGCTCGCGACAGATTCAATCCGCGCCGAAATCTTGACGCTCGTCGGTTACGAGACACAATTGCTTGAGTTCATTGATTTAGAGCATACACCAAAAAATGTTTTAATCCGGGCCTATAAAAATGACCGTCAGCCGACGGAAGAAAAAATTGACCGTTACGTCGCCTTCCGTGATTTACTGCATGCGAAACCATATTTGGCGCATGAATTAAGCGGCAGACTTGGACAGATTTCGTCTAAACTCGTACAATAAGAAAGAGAACGAATAAGGGAGGAATTAGACCGATGGATTTCCAAATGTATTTTGAAGACGTCGTCCAGACAGCACGCAAAGAAGCAGCGGCTGCTGGTTTTGAAGAATTAACGACAGCTGAAAGCGTCGATGACGCGATGAAGCGTGAAGGGTTGACACTTGTCCTCGTCAACTCAGTATGTGGATGTGCCGGTGGGATCGCTCGCCCAGCAGCTGCTTACGTCAATCGAATGGAAGGCGTCAAGCCGGATCATTTCGTAACAGTGTTTGCGGGACAAGACCGTGAAGCAACGGACCGGGCACGTGAGTACTTTGAAGGGTATCCACCTTCATCACCATCATTCGCTTTGATGCAAGACGGCAACATTCTCTCGATGGTTGAGCGTTTCGACATCGAATCGTTTACTGCAGAAGAAGTTGTTGAAAAATTAGAGTCATTGATTGAAATTTACGCATAAATGAATCAACGTGAGCCGTGTTTCTTAATTGAAGCACGGCTCACGTGTGTATACAAACGCTTATGAAGAGTGAATATACTATATCTAAGTGCAATCAGTTCGCGCTTTCCTGTCGCGGTTCTAAAGCGATTCAAGACGGCTTGCGCCTCGCCCGAGGAAAGCAACGAAAAAAACGCTTTTATCGCCCAATAACACTTTGACTACAGTCTGGAGCCGTGTTTCTTAATTGAAACACGGTTTTTAGTTTGTCGTGAAAGTGAGTGTGCGCGAAAGGGATGTTTTTTTAGCAGTCCCCCTGAAGCAGAGGCCGACTTATTGAAAGAGCAATGAAAAAAGAAGGACGAATCGAATCAATAGCATCCCCTTTTTCGAGTTAGAAAGTACCCATGATTAAAATCCGAGCATAGCAATAAAAAATGTAAGCGGATTCAAAAGTGGTTATTTACTCATTTTTTGTATAAAAAGAATCGATTTATGCATTATTACGAGATAATTATACTTTACAATGAATAAATATTCGTATATCCTAAAAGTAATAAATCGGATCAGAGCTATTTAGTATTGAATTAGAAAAAAACATAAGTCATACTATTGTTAAAGTTCTGACAATTGAGCGTTGGAAGGGGAATTTATTCATGAAAAAATTAGTAGCAACGGCAATGGCAGGCATTCTCGCACTTACGATGGCAGCATGTGGTGCATCAGATGATTCATCAGGCGGTTCAAGTGATGACAATAAAGTATTAACGATGGGAACGTCAGCAGATTACTTCCCGTTTGAATACATCGATACGGCGAAAGGAGACGACATCGTTGGATTTGATGTCGCAATCGCAAAAGAAGTTACAAAAAACCTCGGTTATGATTTGAAAATTGAAGATATGGAGTTCGGTAGCTTACTCGGAGCACTCAGCTCAGGTCGGATTGATTTTGTCATGGCAGGAATGACACCGACAGACGAGCGGAAGAAAAACGCTGATTTCACAGATGTTTACTTCGAATCAAAGAACCTCGTCATGACAAAAGACGAAGCGATTAGTTCGGAAGATGAACTCAAAGGTAAAAAAATCGGGGTCCAACTCGGTTCGATTCAAGAAGGCATTGCGAAAGACCGTTATAAAGACAGCGAAGCCGTCTCGTTAAACAAGATTCCGGAGATCATTCAAGAATTGAACACAGGCCGGATTGACGCGCTCATCATTGAAGATGCGGTAGCGGTCAAATACATGGATCAAGACGCATCGTTAAAAACGTATGAAATTAAAGAAGACGGACCGACGGGTTCAGCCGCCGCTTTCAAAAAGGGTGACAAGATGCGTGACGAGTTCAACAAAGAATTGAAAAAGATGATCGATTCAGGTGAAATCGACAAACTTGCAGAAGAATGGTTCCAAAAAGAAGCAAAATAAGAGAAGCGCATAGGGGTGGGGGTAACCCCATCCCTTTTGTGCGACGTTAGGAGTTTGGTTATGATAGACTTTACAAAGATTCAAGATTCAATCCCATACATTCTGCAAGGGATTCCGGTCCTGTTCCAAGTCGTGATCGTCGCTGCCATCGCAGGGATGTTCATCGGAATCATCGTGGCAGCACTTAAAATTACGAAAAGTAAGTTCATTCGCTTCATCGGTCATGCTTATACGGCAGTCTTTCGTGGGACACCGCTCATTTTGCAACTGGCAATCATTCACTTCGGTTTACCGCAACTGACGGGTTACGTCACGACGGGCTATCAATCCGCTGTCATCGCCTTTTCATTAAACTCAGGTGCATACATCTCGGAAATCATCCGGGCAGGAATTCAAGCAGTCGATCGTGGACAATGGGAAGCGGCAGATGCACTCGGTATCCCATACATGAAACAATTGCGGTCAATTATCTTACCACAAGCATTCAAAAACATTTTACCAGCCATCATGAATGAAATGATTACGTTAACAAAAGAGTCGGCACTCGTCTCGACAGTCGGTGTTCTCGACATTATGCGCCGAGCGCAAGTCGTCGGTGGAGAAAAAGCATTGTACTTCGAACCCTTGTTATTTGCGGGACTCGTCTATTTCGTCCTTGTCATGGGATTGTCCTTGATTGGTCAACAAGTCGAAAAAGCTATGAGAAAGAGTGGGTAATCAGATGGAACCTATGATTCAAGTCACCGATCTGTACAAACAGTTCGGAAAGTTAGAAGTATTAAAAGGCATCACGACGACAGTCGGCCGTGGGGAAGTCGTCGCAGTCATCGGACCGTCGGGCTCAGGGAAGTCGACGTTCTTACGTTGTATCAACCTTTTGGAGCAACCGACAGGTGGGATGATTAACGTCGACGGCTTCGAATTGACAAAACCGAAAGCGAATATCGCGAAAGCGCGTCAAAACATCGGAATGGTGTTTCAACAGTTTAACCTGTTCCCCCATAAATCAGTGCTCGATAACTTAATTTATGCCCCAATCAATGTCCTCGGTTTATCAAAAGAGGACGCAATCAAACGTGGCGAAGTATTACTTGAACGCGTTGGTCTCGCTGAAAAACGGGATAATTTCCCGAACCAGCTATCCGGTGGTCAAAAGCAACGGGTTGCGATCGCGCGTGCCTTGGCGATGGAGCCGAACGTCATGTTGTTCGATGAACCAACATCAGCACTCGACCCGGAAATGGTCAATGAAGTCCTCGATGTCATGAAGCAACTCGCGGAAAGTGGGATGACGATGGTCATCGTCACGCACGAGATGGGCTTCGCAAAAGAAGTCGCTGACCGTGTCCTGTTCCTCGACGAAGGCATTTTGATGGAAGAAGGAACGCCGATCGAGTTGTTCGATCATCCGAAAACCGACCGTGCGAAAAAATTCTTGGAAAAAGTCTTATAACACATAACCGCCATCTCTTTCATCAAAGGGGTGGCGGTTTTTGAGGAGGACGATAACGATGAAGTTACTAGAGGGGAAAGACATTCGGCTGACGCGATTTCAAACAGGGGATATGGAAAGTTATCGGAGCTTTCTGGATGACGCGACATTTGCACGCAACTTGAGTGCGACACCATATCGCTTCTTGTCAGATGAAAAAATCAACGGGATGCTTGCGAGTGATGCCCATGAGACATTTCGGTTCGCCGTTCGCCGGACGGATGCCGAGCGTCTGATTGGCGTCGTATCCCTCGAAGACATCTTATGGTCAAATGGGACGGCCTGGTTGATGATTGGAATCGATCCAAGTGAAGCCGGGAAAGGGTATGGACGAAAAGCATTACAGCTCTTACTGCGATACGCCTTTTCTGAGCTCAACCTCGAGCGGATCCAGTTGACGGTCTTTGCCTATAATGAACGTGCGATTGCGTTATACGAACGGCTTGGTTTCATCCATGAAGGGACATACCGGCAATTTTTAAAGCGGGATGGTATCCGGCATGACATGTTGCTTTACGGATTATTGCGGACGGAGTGGGAGGATTTTTATGATTAACGAAACGGAACAGTTCGTCCGCACATTCCATGCGGCAGATTTTTCAGGACATGACTATGCCCATATCGAACGCGTCCGGAAAATGGCGTTACAGATTGCTGCGACGGAAGGCGGGGATTTGCTGACGATTGAACTGGCGGCACTCCTGCATGATGTCGCTGACGTAAAACTCGGCGGAACACTTTCGTCCGTCGATGCATTTTTATCCGGGAAAGTCTCAGACACTCGGAAACAGCAAGTCCTTCAAATCATCGATGGGATGTCATTTAAAGGAGGGGACCGTCCATCACTTGAGACGCTGGAAGGACAAATCGTCCAAGACGCCGATCGGTTGGATGCGATCGGTGCCATCGGGGTCGCCCGGACCTTCCAGTATGGAGCATTGACACAAGCACCGATGCATGTACCCGGTTTAAGACCACGCAAGCCAGGAGACCGGACGAGTCCTTCAAGCACAATCAATCATTTTTATGAGAAGTTACTTTTGTTAAAGGACTTAATGAATACCGAAACGGCAAAAGGCATCGCAGAGGAACGGCATGCGTTCATGGTTGAATTTTTGGAACGTTTTCAGAAGGAATGGGAGTTTTGAAATTGGGACCGTTCCACCCTGGACGCAAGAAACGCCGATGCCCCCGTTTATCAGACGGAGGCATCGGCGTTTCAGGCTGTAGACAAAGTGACATCGGGAGATTAAGCGTCTTTTTTCGTTGCTTTCCTCGGGCGAGGCGCAAGCCGTTGCTCCCTGATCCTAACGGACAACGAGCAGGGTCTTGCCTGCCTCTAAAAGTGAACTGCTCCCCGTCAAGTAGACAGGTCAAATAATATAAATTTTTTAAACGGCTTGAGCCCTGAATTCCAGCGGACTTAAGCCGTTTAATCGTTTTTGATACCGCAGCTCATTATAAAATCGAATGTAGCGTCGGATTGCATCGTGGAGTTCATCGAACTCCTCGAATGTATGAAGATAGTAGCTTTCACACTTTAGCGCTCCCCAAAAAGATTCGATTGGACCATTATCGATGCATTTACCGGCACGGGACATGCTTTGTGTGATCCCAGCTTGTTGAGTCATATGATGAAAGGCATTTGACGTATATTGAAACCCACGGTCACTATGAAGAAGAGGGAAGCTACCAGGATCATCATCCAAGGCGAGTTTTAGCGTATCGAAGACGAGCTGACTGTTATTCGAACGACTTAGCACAAATGAACGAATTGATCCATCATACAAATCGAGAATTGCACTTAAATAAGCCTTTTTTGAGGTGCCGTATTTGAATTCCGTGATATCTGTTAACCATTTCTGATTCGGTTTTTCCGCATGGAATTCACGATTCAGAAGATTTTCTGCCGTTTGTCCGGGTATGGTTCTCATATATTTCGGTCGTGTTCGACGAATGACGCAACGAATGCCGGCGATTCGCATCAAGCGACGAACCCGTTTATGATTAACCGTTCTGTTAAATTGGCGATCTAGATTCAAGACCATTCGTTCACATCCATAGACTCCATCTACCGACTCATGAATAGATGTCAGCTCTTCAATGATCATGATGTTCTCTTCTTCGCGTACCGTCGGTACACGATTTAACCATTTATAATAGGCAGCACGGGATACGTCCGCAAAACGACAGAGGGCGACAATCGAATAGCCGAACTGGTCCGCCAACGATTGTATAGCCTTGTACTTATCCAAATTTCGGACTTGGTCTAACCTCTCCCCCTTTCGAACTCCTCTAGCTTTTTTAAGAACTCATTTTCCATTCGAAGAAGCTCGTTCTCTTGCTCAATCTTTTTCATCTCGATGGAGAGGCGTTCCACGTCCGTCAGTTCCTCAAACGGTTTCGTACGTCCACGGCTATCCATCAGTCCGTCAATCCCATTCTTTTCATACTTTTGAACCCACTTGTAGATTTGTTGGTAGGAGACCCGGTGGGTCTTCGCAGTTTCTTTATACTTCTTTCCATTTTTAAGACAGTCGCTGACTATACTAACGCGTTCTTCGAATGTCGTGATTCTTCCTCTGGTCATAGCGAATCGCTCCTTTAGTAGTGTGTCTTCACTACGACCATTATAGTTTGAAATCCAACGTCTGAGTACGCTTGCACTGGAGATGTTTAATTTTATGATGACGTCCATGACGGGCTCACCTTTTTCTAGCACGTCGCGTACGGCTCGCTCTTTAAACTCATTGGAATACTTCGTGCATACCGACCGTTTCTCCAAAGCTGAGATACCGCCTTGACGATACATCTGTCTCCATCTGAGTAGGGTCGATTGTGTGACCCCGAAGAGTCTTGCGACTTCCCACAACGTGGACACTCCTTCTTCATAAGTTTGGATGGCATATAGTTTTTCACTAGCGGAACGCTTGAATTTGGACATAGAAAAAAGCTCCTTTCAAAAGTAAACAGTTTTTCTTATTTCAACTGTCTACTTTTTGGGGAGCATATCAAAGTGCGTTAAAAACGCACTTTTCCCCGCAGGAGTCAACGAAACGTGACGCTTTTTTAGGTAACACTATGACGGAAAGCTAGTCATGCAGACGGTTTAGGGCGCAATCCGTCTCGCATCGCTTTTGAAGCGAAAAGCAATCGGTCGCGACCCTGCAGATTTGCTGTAGCGGCGCGAACGGTTGCCGCTTTGAAGACGAGGTGAGACAGGGAAGCGCGACCAGATTGTCTCTCGTTATCGTATGTTCACGCTTCATAATAGTTTGTCTACACGCTGAAACGCCGATGTCCCCGTTTATCAGACGGAGGCATCGGCGTTTCAATGTCTTTTAAAAAAAATTGTTAACAGTCAGCTAAGAACAATAGCTGTGATGAGACCGAGAGAAGCAAGTAGACCGACAATCGTCCCGCCTTCTTCGTGCGCCTCCGGCATCATTGTCGAAGCGAGCATCGCGATGATGCCGCCACTTGCGAACGAACCAATCATCGCAAATTGCATATCGGGTAGGTTAGCAAGCACGGAATAGCCGGCGAGCGAGGCGAGGGCGGAAATCAACCAGACGACCCCCCACATGATTAAGATTTTTTTCTTTGAAAATCCGTCTTTTTGAAGTCCGGTCGTACTTGAGAGACCTTCCGGGATATTGCTGACGAAAATCGCAGCGACGAGTGCCGCACTGACGTTCCCCGATAATAAGCTTGCCCCGATCATGATCGATTCCGGAATCGCATCTAAAATCGTTCCGAAAAAGATTGCCGTCCCTGTGCCTTCGTTTCCACCACCCGAACGTTTCCGTTTACTCGCACCTCGCGAAGAAACAAAAAAATCAAATCCTGTAAAGACGAGAGAGCCGACGATGAAAGAGATAGCGACGATGAACGTCGTTGATTTATTCAAGGCTTCGTCGAGTAGCTCGAACGTCGCTGCCCCAATCAAGATCCCCGTACCGAACGACATGACATATCCGATGTACCGTTGCTTCATCGGTAAAAATAATCCAATCAATGCCCCGATGACGACTGCTCCGCCAGCGAGTGCGCCCCAACCTAAAGCCATCCACATAACTGATTCCTCCCTTATTCCATTGTTCTTTTTTCCTTTCGATAATGATTTATAAACATAGTTAATTTTTGGAGGAGAAACGAAATGAAAAAATCACCTCCCGCTTCGGAAGGTGATTGTGATAGTCAGAACGGTTGTTTGTTCAGCCAGTGCCCACCGTCGAGTGCGATGCATTCTCCATTTAAGTAGCTTGCTTGATCGGAGACCATCCAGACGGCGAGTCCGGCGATTTCTTCCGGTGTCCCGAACCGTCCGAGTGGTACATTGCGACGAATTCGTTCCGCGTGTTCCGGTGACATCGCCAGTTTATCGGCACCACCCGTCCGTTCGATCGGTCCCGGACTGATTGCATTGATGCGGGCATGATATTTATAGCCCCACTCGACAGCGAGTGTCCGCGTCAAATTCAAGACCCCGGCTTTTGCGGCAGCACTTGGCGCGACCCCGGCTCCAGCTTGCCACGCGTAAGAAGCGACAATGTTTAAAATCTGTCCACCCTTGACGTCATCTTCTTGCCAGCCTTTGACAAGCGCGTGTGAACAATTGAATGTCCCATTGAGGACGATGTCGATGACCGTCTTCCATCCGTTCGGAGACAGCTCATCCGTCGGACAGATGAAATTTCCAGCCGCATTGTTCACGAGGGCCTCTAAGCGACCGAACGTTTCCCGTGCTTGATTGACGGCCGCAATACAGGCATCGGTATCGCGAACATCCATTTGAATGGTCAGATGCTCCCCCTCAATCTGCTTGAGTTCATGATCCATTTGTTGTAGCCGTTCCAAGTCACGTCCTGTGACGACGACGTTCCAGCCGGCTTTTTTTAAGGCGAGTGCCATTGCTTTCCCCATACCGCTCGTACCGCCTGTCACCATGATCGTTTGTGCCATTAACTTCTCCCCCTTTAGTCTGAATGAACAACCATTCATTATTAGTATTCAAAAAAGAAGGAGTAAACTCCTTCTTTTTTATAGTCGATTATTTTGAACTAACAGCAGTATCTGTCAGGATTGGAACAACTTGTTTCTTCCGTGAAACGACACCTTCGAGGTAAACGAGGTGGTTGGTTGCTTCGATTCCATAAGCTTGCTCGACGAGTGGTGCTTGTTGTCCGAGTACGAGCGCAACTGAATTATTTGTTAAGATGTCAGTCACGAGGAAGACGAACAGATCAAGTTCTTTTTCGAGAATGATTGTATTGATTTGCTCTTCGAGCTCAGCTTGACGAAGTAACACTTCAGCTGTATCGACCGTATTGACCTGAGCAATCTCGACTTTGTGTGCGCCCATCGAAAACTCTTTTGCGTCAAGTGAAATCAATTCTGTGATTGATTTTTTCGATAAGTCAGCACCTGCTTTGAGCATGTTCAAACCGTAGACGTTGGCATCGACACCAGCGATTTCTGCAAGTTCACGTGCCGCGACGATGTCTTCTTCGGTACATGTTGGTGACTTGAACAACAATGAATCAGAAACGATTGCCGATAACATCAAACCTGCGATTTCCGGTTTAATTGCGACACCATGTTCTTTATACAGTTTGTTCAAAATCGTTGCCGTACAACCGACGGGCTCAGCGCGGTAGTAAATCGGATCTGATGTCTCAAAGTTCGCAATCCGGTGGTGATCGATGACTTCTGTGACCGTGACGTCAGCGATGTCGTCGGCACTTTGTTGACGTTCGTTGTGGTCGACGAGAATGACGTGTGACGCTTCGGCAGCGACTGCCGTAACAAGACGCGGTGCAGCGATCTTAAATTGATCGAGTGCGAATTGTGTTTCATCATTGATTTCGCCTAAACGAATCGCTTCGGCATTCACACCTAATGCTTTCTTCAGTTCAGCGTACGCGATTGCTGACGTAATCGTATCCGTATCCGGATTTTTATGACCAAAAATCAATACTTTTTCCATGCTGAATCACTCCTCAATGGTTAATGTCTCGCCCATTAGTGTATCATATCTCGGAATTAGAAGGCGTCCATTTTGTACAGGATACCAGCGATTTTTTCGCTCCAGTAAGGATCCGATGCATAAAAAACGTTCATTCCTTTTGCTTTATTTCCAAGGAACGGTCCACGGTGGTACTTGCCATCCGGCGCGAGATAGTCGCGGGCGATGAACTGACCCGTTTTTCGAATCGAGTCGTCAAGCGATTTATAAGCCGTTGCATTTTGACCGGGTGCAATATCCGTCGCATTGACGCCAAACAGATTGAATTTTTCACGGGCAATCGTCGACCGACCGTAATTCGATTCATGAATCGCATGAGCGAGGAGATAGGCGGCATTGATATCAAAATCACGCTCGACTTTTTTAAATGTCTTCCCAGTACCGATCAGCGGACTATCGGGCGCATTATTTTTAATGAAGGCATCCAACTCTTTTGCCGACAAAGGAGTCGGTTTCCGTAAATTTTTTGTTAAGGTCGATACCTCGACATAGTCCGTCGTCCGCTTCGAAATGTCTTTTGGGGCACGTCCGACGGTAATCCAGCCGCCGAGTCCGGCGTTGGCGACGATGTAGTGACGTAACGTGTCACCCGTTCGTTCGTAAAACGATCGGTTCGTCGATTGTTCAACTGGGTACAAGGTCAACCGATCCGACGCGACGAAGCCGCTGACACCGGCAATTTCGATCCGACTGACGTCTGGACCGAAGTCGCGCAGTGTTAAACGGCTACCGGACGCGACATACGTCAACCGTTTCTTTAACGATTCGTCTTGATAGATGTTGAGCGTACCACCTGGGTCGACGATCCCAATCCCCGGTCCGGTCAAGTAGACGTACCGATCGTCTTCTGTTCGTTTAATAGCGCCACGCTCGTCAGCGAGAAAGGCTTTTGCTTCGTTGAACGTATCGAACTCTTGTTCTGTCGCGACTTGACCTTTTTGATATTTTTCAGCGATGTACGGTGCGGCCGGTTTTAAGACAGACGGTGGATCATCCTTCAACAAAAAAAATAGAACGCTTCCTAACAAAAAGAAAAACAACAGTCCTTTTAGTGATCCCGCTCGTTTTGCGGGACGACCGGGACGAATCGTGCGTGTACTCAAAAAATCACGTCCTTCAAAAAAATCGATAGACAACTTGGGTAAAGGATAGGTAGTCTAACAAAGAATAGGGGGGAACTCGATGTTCATTGGATATCGGACTTTAAAAACGGCCGTCGCAGCCGCACTCGCGATGTGGATTGCGGAGCAAATGAAGCTCGATTATTACGTCTTCGCCGCCATCATCGCCATCTTGAGTATTCAAGCGACGCGTAAAAAATCAATTCGTTCATCGTACGAACGCATCATGGCGTCGATTCTTGCCATCGGGATCGGTTTCCTGATTTTCGAAGTCGTCGGTTATCGTCCAGTTGCTTTAGCACTTTATTTCATTCTATTCCTTCCGTTGACGCAACGCCTCCGTCTACAGGACGGTTTTATTACGAGTGTCGTCATCTTGACGCACCTTTATACGGCACGGCAACTCAACCTTGCGATTTTTTTAAATGAAGTCTACTTGATTTTGATTGGCGTCGGTGTCGGACTACTCGTCAATATGTATATGCCGAGTCTCGATCGTGTCATCACGGAGCGCCGTCAGCAAATCGACAAACGGATTGCCGCTTTGTTCTTTGAAGTCGCAGCAGCGATCGAGACGGGACGGATCAATCATCATTCGCTGACGCTCGAGGAAACGGAGCGCTTGTTGCGGGAAGGAAAGGATGCTTCGTTAAAGCGGATGGGGAATGCAATCGGACGTCGAAACGATGACGAGGATTACAGCTATTTCCGGATGCGGGAGCAACAGTTCGAACTGCTCCGCGGAATCGTCCGTAATGTCGATGATTTGGTATTAATCGTTGACGAAGGAAAAAAAGTCGCCGACCTGTTTCGGACGATTGGTGACAATGTCCGTCCGGAGGCCGACGCAAGTTTATTTTTACAAGAACTGGCGGACTTACTCGCGACCTTCCGTGCTTCGCCGTTACCGACGACGCGTGAAGAGTTCGAAATCCGGTCCGCCTTGTTGCACATGCTGCAAGAAACGGAGCAATATTTACAATTAAAGCAGCGTTTCGTCGCGAAATCAGAAGAAATAAAACATCGTCGAGGCAAACGTACCAAGTAAGAAGATGGCTAAGATCGCAATCGTCGTCCACTTGATGAGACGTTGTTGTTTGGATGGGCGTGACATGACAGGTGCAACTCCTTTCTAAAAGCAAACGTAATTACTGCTATTGTACAAACAACCCTTCTGAAGTGCAAATTAGTCAGTTGATGGTATACTAAAAAAGCGCTAGTCGAATAGTACTTACATGAGGAGGAATCTAGCATGGTCAATGAGAAACGTGTACTTGATACATTTTTAGAGTTAGTCCAAATCGATTCAGAATCAAAAGAAGAAGCACAAATTTGTGCCCATCTGAAAAAAACGTTCACAGAACTCGGGTGTGACGTCTTTGAAGATGACGCATCATCGAAAACGGAACATAAAGGAAATAACTTAATCGTCACACTGCCGGCAACAAAAGACGGTGTCGATAAAATTTATTTCACGTCACATATGGATACGGTGTTCCCGGGACAAGGGATTAAACCAATCATCGAAGACGGTTACGTCAAAACAGATGGTACGACAATCCTCGGAGCAGATGATAAAACGGGTCTTGCCTCTATCATCGAGCTGGTCCATGTCCTGAATGAAACGAAGCAACCGCACGGACAGATTCAATTCGTCATCACAGTTGGCGAAGAGTCGGGTCTTGTCGGGGCGATGGTCCTCGATCAAACAAAAATCGATGCCGACTATGGGTTTGCCCTTGATTCAGACGGTAAAGTGGGCGATATCATCACGGCTGCCCCGACACAAGCGAAAGTGAATGCTAAAATCTATGGCAAAACGGCACATGCTGGGGTTGCGCCTGAAAAAGGTGTCTCAGCCATCACGATTGCTGCAAAAGCAATCGCGAAAATGCCGCTTGGTCGAATTGACGAAGAGACGACAGCAAATGTCGGCCGATTCAGTGGTGGTGGTCCATCGACGAACATCGTCTGCGATTATGTAGAAATCTTCGCAGAAGCACGTTCACTCGTCGCACCGAAGATGGAAGCCCAAACGGAAAAAATGAAAGCTGCCTTTGAAGAAGCAGCCGCTGAACTCGGCGGACGTGCTGAAGTCGAAGTCAAAGTCATGTACCCTGGATTCAAGTTCGAAGACGGCGATCAAGTCGTCGAAGTTGCGAAAGCTGCCATCACGCAACTTGGACGGACACCACGTTTACTTCATTCAGGTGGCGGTTCAGATGCGAACGTCATCGCCGGTTTCGGTATTCCGACAGTCAACTTAGCCGTCGGATACGAAGACATTCATACGACGAATGAAAGAATGCCAATCGAAGAACTCGTCAAGACGGCAGAACTATGTGTTACGCTCGTCGATTACATCACAAATAAGTGAGAAGATAATGAAAAGAGTGTACCGCTATATTGCGGTACACTCTTTGTTCGTTTACGATTAAGTTAATTGAGGACGTTCGACGAACTCCATTGACTCAAGAACAAATTCTTCAGTACATAATAAGGTCGTCGCGATTTCTTGAATCTGAATCGACTTGCCGTACTTTTGCCGATAGTTCTCGTTCAGCATCCGGGCTTCGTGTACGATTCGTGCATAGGTCCGTTCGATTTTGGTCATGGAAAAAAACCACCTTTCGAATCAGTATGGGTACAGTTTATCATGCTTCGTTGTGTGAAAGATGTATTTTGTGTATAAAAAATGCTAATTTTACGAAAAGGGGAAAAAGATGGAATTTTATTTTTTAGGTACAGGGGCAGGAATGCCTTCGAAACAACGCAACGTGTCGTCAATCGCCTTGATGCATCCGAAGATGACGTGGTTGTTTGATTGTGGAGAGGCGACGCAACATCAAATCTTACACAGTCCGATTAAACCACGAAAAGTCAGCACGATTTTCATCACACATCTTCATGGGGATCATATTTTTGGTTTGCCCGGTTTCATCAGTACGCGGGCAGCGCTTGAAGGAACGACACGATTGACGATTTATGGGCCGAAGGGGTTACAGGAATGGCTTGATGCGACGCTTCGTGTCACAGGAACATATTTACGTTATCCGCTAGACGTGATTGAAGTCGAAGCAGGGAAAACGTATGAACATGAAGGATTTACGATTACGGTCGACGCTCTAGAGCATCGTTTTTTAGCGTATGGATACCGGATCGAAGGGCGTCAAGAAAAAGGGATGTTGCTCGTCGATCGCTTAAAGGAGCACGGTATTCCGTCCGGTCCACTCTATAAACAAATCAAACAAAATGAATCGTTTGAGTTTGAGGGAGTGCTTTACGAGTCAGCTGATTTTTTAGGTTCGCCAAAACCAGGCGTGAAGTTGGCCGTTTTAGGCGATACGACACCTTGTGAAGCGAGTATCCGCTTAGCTCGGGGAGTCGATGTATTGGTTCATGAGGCGACGTTCGCCGATACCGAAACAGAACATGCCGGACGTTTCGGACACTCGACAGCACGTCAGGCGGCAGGGATTGCTAAACAAGCAGAAGCGAAGAAGTTACTATTGACACATGTCTCAGCCCGTTATGTCGAGCAAGAGGATCACTTAGAACGTGAAGCACGGGAAGTATTCCCTGAATCGTATCTCATGGTGGATCATCAATCCGTCCAAGTGAAGGCGTAAGTGATGGACATATTGATTCGGTGGGCACTCTTTTTATTAGCAGCCGTCCTACTCGCATTCTTACTAGAAAAAAGGACGGAAAAAGAACGTTATCTCTACATGAAACTTGTCTTTTATGCCTGTTTAGGTTCCGTTTCATTTCCAGTCTATGATATTCAGTTGCCACTCGGGATTATTCTATTTTTAATCGTGCTTCATCCGCAAAAAAACTCACGCTACAAACGGTATATGGCTTTGTTCGGATTTTTATTTTTCTTATTGCAATTATTCGCCGGTCCGTTTGATACGTTTACAGTCCGGGAAGAAACACAACAGATTGGGCGAGTGATGATTACGGATCAGTCGTTCCATCACTTGTTAAGTCAAATCGAGAAGCGGGTCGGAGATGAGTCGTTACGGCTCGAGCAAAGCGAACTGTTATTTGACCAAGGTGGTAATTTGCGAAATGCGACGTTCGAGGTGATTGCTAAAAGTCCGAAGCGGTTCGTCCGCTATGACATTTCCTATCAGGAAATCACAGGCACGATCACGTATCGACCACGTGAAGAAGTGCTGGAACGATCGCTCGAAACGTATTACCAAAAACTGATTGATGCGTCTCGTTCGTTTGATACGTTACGTCAGCTGTCGATTAAACAAATTTTACATGACTCAAAGACGCCGTACGTCGAGATGGATATGGATGGTCTTTATGAGACGTTTAGTCTTCAAGACGCGACCGTGTTATTAATTGGTGATCAAGGGGAGTTGATTCCTTACGTCAACACAGGAGAAGATGTCCTCGCAAACGCGATTCGCTTGACCTATTTGCGGGCGGACGGGCAATCCCTTCGTGAAAAAAAGATTTTATTGTACAATTACAGCTTTGAGACATCAAGGCGAAAAGGAGTCGTTCGATGAAACAGTGGATATTAGCGGGAAGTTTACTCATCTTAGCAGGGTGTTCTGACGAAGCAGAGCCAAAGACCTCGAAAACAGAGGCATGCGACGTGAAGGTCGACGTCTCGGTCGTCAACCATGCAAAGGACAAGACATTGTTTGAGAAAGCAATGTGTTTTGATCAAGAAGAGACGGCGCTTGATGCGCTCGAAGAAACGAAGTTAGATGTCGTCAAAACAGGAAAAGGTGAGATGGCTTACGTTACAGCCGTCGAGGGCGTTCGAGAGAAGTCAGCTGGAGCAAGTAGCGGCTGGGTATTCGGCGTCAATGAAAAACCGGGTGAGGTCGGAGCAGGAAGCTACGAACTTCAAGACGGAGATCGCCTTGAATGGCGATTTGAAAAAGATGCAATGGCTTATTTTCAGTAAAACAGAACGGGAGCGACTTCATCCATTGAATGTTGCTCTTTTTTTGATGGTGATGTTATCGGTCCCGTTCGTTTTGCACGATCATATAGGGAGGCTCGTACTCGTCCATCTCGTCTTTTTCATCACCATTCGTCAGTTCGAGGTCTTTCGTTATCTCATGTTACCGCTACTCTATACATTGATGATGATGGTTCCACTTCTCTATGGCGCTTCGATTGATGTAATTGGGATTCTGACGGTCAGCGTACAAATCACCTTATTTATCACATCAAGTCAACTCGTGTTCACGCTCGTTCGTCTCGAACAGATGGGACCCTGACCCTTGTTTCGGATGTTACCACGACTGACGCGACTAACGGGGCTCGTACTTGCCCTAATTCCGTCTTTGCTCCGGACATGGCCGGAAGTGAAGATGAGTCATCGACATCACGCATTATCGGAGCAATTAGAACGAATGGCGATGTATCATTTACTACCGATTGACGCCGTACCGAGCAGACTTCGAAAGCTGACGCTGCGCGACATTCGAACGGGTGTGATTTTGCTTAGTGTCAGCAGTCTGCTGTTGACCCCGTATGCTTATGTGGGTGCAGTCGTATTGCCAATGATTTTACTCTGTTCGAAAGGAGCTTTTCGTGATGCCAACGATTATTTCAAACGACAACGAAGCGACCGGACAGCTTGAGCGTCTCGCGGCGGAAGCGGGACAGCCTATCATCTATCCGGAACGACTGCTACATGGGCGAGTTCGTGATTTACTAGCGACAACAAGTCTATTTGTCGCGGGAGAACTTACGACGCTCCTCGGACTAGAACCGTTCTTTGAGCGAGAGGTAAGTGAATTATCATCCGGAGAACAACAACTCGTTTCAGTTGGATATGCGCTCGCTTCGTTACCGCCAAGTCTTTTCTTAGAGAATCCCTTCCTGTTTTTAGATCAAGTCCGAAAACGGCGATTGGTCGATTTGCTGAGTGAGATGGAACGTCGCTTTTCATGTCGTATCTATTATTCAGTCACCGATCAAGCGGATTTAGAACAGATTGTGTTCGAGCAAGCAGCTCGAGGAGACATCTATGATGAGATGCGGGCCGTCGAACATCGCTATCCGATGCAGACGCGCTACGCATTAGACGTATCCCGCCTTAGGTTAGCGGCAGGAGAACGAGTGGTGCTCGTTGGTGCCAACGGGAGTGGGAAGTCGACGTTGCTACGGCTCTTACTCGGCGTCGAGCGTCCCTTGTATGGAAAAGTGAAACGACGCGGGCGAAAGAATTACTTGCCTGCGCATCCGGCCCTTGCGCCTCAAGTTGACAGTCAACCGGGCACGTTCGCTTCACAAAAACAGCGATTGTTTGAACGGCTTGACTGGAGCGACGATGCTTATTATTTTGACGAACCGACAGCAGGATTAACGGACGCACAACGGCAGCGATTCGTCGAAACACTCATCGAGCAACCAATGAAGTTAGTCGTGATGGCGACGCATGACGACTTTTTAATCCGTCACGCGACACGTGTCCTTTATCTCGTTCAAGGTGAAATTGCGTTTGATGGTCCGGCGGCTACTTTTTTAGAACAAAGTAGGTTATATGGATGGGACTGATTCTCCTCGCTTGTCTGTTCATTTTGATTCTGTTTATCCGTTTTGAGCGTCGACCGTTGTCAGAAGCGATGTTACGCTTCATCGCGCTCGTCACTGCGGCGGCGATCGTCGGACGGATTCTTTTTTCGAGTCTGCCGAACATTCAACCGGCCACGGCACTCGTTCTATTACTTGCCGTCTACGTCAGTCCGGTCGTCGGTGCAGTCGCGGGTTTGTTGGTCGTCGTCCTGTCGAGTTTATTCTTAGGGAGCGGACCGTTCGTTTTATTTCAAGCGCTTGCTTACATGGCTATCAGTCTCGTCGGACTCGTATCGCTATTGAAATCGAAATGGCTGTTAGCCTGTTACGGGCTTCTCGCCGGATTTTTGTATGGCTGGATCAGCAACCTCGGTTTTTTAATCTTTACAGCATTCTCACAAGAAGCTTTTTTGACACTCATCGTCACAGGCGGAGTGTTTGATTTAGTACATGGAATCGGAAATGCCTGTTTTATTTTATTACTTCATCCGACTTTTTTACGGATTTTGCACTCAATCGACCAAAAGGCGGGTAAAGAACATTAACCTGATTCGATTGGAGTGAAAAAAGATGCTTAGTTCATCCGTGTCACTACCATATGTCGTCTTGTTGTTACTTATGTCGAGTTGTTGTTTACTGTTTGGCAGTATTCTGTTGTTAAAACACACTGTTCGTGGACGTTATGCGGGCTTTTATTTACTAGCTGCAGCAATTTTTCCGGCAGCGATGCTCATCACGTCTGCTGAAGGGGCATTGATGTCACAGCTTTACTTTGAAGCGGGTCTCTTTTTAGGATGTGTTGCGTGGCTACTCGTATTAGCGACGGGGTACATGCTCATGATGACGAGTGCCGTCACATTTCGTTATCTGTATCGCTATACTTCGTTACCAGCGACGCTCCGGACACGATTCGCGAGTCGGTTCGAGCGAAAAAAACAAATACACTAAACCTTTTAGAAAAGTCTCCTTATATAAAACAAGTCCCGCTAGCCGAGCTAGCGGGACTTGTTTTAGGGAAGCATCGATTAATTGGAGTACGCGAGATCTTCTTCCGTTGTGTCTTGTTCTTGACGAGCGGGATCCTGGATGCGACCTGTTAATTCTGTCAAGAGACGGCGAGGTAAGAATTTAGCCAGTGAGACCATTGCCCGATTGCTCGCACCTGGAACGATGACACGTTTCCCTTTCAGCGTACCGCGGTAACCCGCGAAGGCGACGAGGTGTGACGGCATGCTTTGGAAAGGCAAAGTGATGTTCGCCCGATTAAAGAAGTTCGTATCCGTTGGTCCCGGACAGAGGCATGAGACTGTGACACCTGAACCATCAAGTTCAGAAGCGAGTGCTTCAGAGAAGGACAGAACGTAGGCTTTTGTTGCGTAATAGACGCTCATGTATGGACCCGGCATGAAGGCAGCGACGGAAGCGACGTTCAAGATACGTCCGAAGCCACGATCGACCATGCCTGG
The DNA here is from genome assembly GCF_000702625.1 of Exiguobacterium oxidotolerans JCM 12280. Taxonomy (NCBI): domain Bacteria; kingdom Bacillati; phylum Bacillota; class Bacilli; order Caryophanales; genus Exiguobacterium; species Exiguobacterium oxidotolerans. The sequence goes on from NZ_JNIS01000001.1 coordinate 2,635,323, forward strand.
TAACAAACGTTTCGTCAGTTCTGTTAAGGCGACGACATTCACATGAATCGAGTCGATGTCTTCCGATGGATCGATTTCTGCGAAACGGCCGGATGTCGCAAAACCAGCGTTGTTGAATAACAAATCAACAGTCAATTCTTGTTCGTCGAGGTACGTCAGAACACGTGAGACGCTGTCCGCCTGTGATAAATCGGCTGCGAACGTATAGGCTTTGATTTGATAACGTTTTTCAAGAACATTTTTAAGTTCCGTCAATTTTTTTTCGTTTCGGGCGATCAAGACACAATCAAACCCGTCGCGCGCCGCGAGCACGGCAAGATCAAGTCCGATTCCGCCAGAAGCCCCTGTAATTAAAGCAGTTTTTCGTAACATAACAAAATCCTCCATTCACATAATTGAATCATTTTCTAATTGTACCATTCCCTATTGTTCCCTTGAATCCTGCCACGTAAGCATTTACTTTCGAAACGCGGGGCAGAACCGTTATGATAAGAAAGAGAGAGGAAGTGCGAAGGAATGAGAAAAAATGTCACGATTGCGCTATTATTAGCAACGTTTTTAGCCGCGATCGAAGGAACGATCGTCGCGACGGCAACGCCCGTCATGGCGAGTGAATTAAATGGAGCGAAGCTCGTCAGTTGGATTTTTGCAGGGTTTCTTTTATTTATGGCGGTTTCGACACCGATTTACGGGAAGATGGCCGATTTATATGGGCGCAAACGCGTCTTGTTATTTGGAATCGGGGTCTTTACGGTCGCTTCGTTAGCATGTGGACTCGCCCAGTCGATGGAAACCTTAATCATTTTCCGTGCGGTCCAAGGAATCGGGGCAGGCGCGGTTCTCCCGATTGCGATGACAATCATCGGCGATTTGTATACATATGAAGAGCGCGGAAAAATTCAAGGAATCTTGAGTGCTGTTTGGGGGATATCCGGTGTTGCCGGACCACTCCTCGGAGGATTTTTAGTTGAATCGTTATCTTGGCGGTATATTTTCCTGTTGAACGTTCCGTTTGCGCTCGTGTCGTTCATCATGATCGTCGTCTTCTATAAGGAAACTGTCAAGGCGACGTCGCGGAAAATTGATTACCGGGGAGCACTACTATTTGCAGTTGGTATGAGTGCCTTACTATATGGTCTGTTATCAGGAAGTGAAGCGGAACAGTTTTTACGTCCGACAGTCATCGGTAGTTTTTTGATCAGTGCGGTGCTGTTGTTTCTCTTTTATCGGGCCGAGAAAAAGGCGAGTGATCCACTCCTGCCGCCGGCTGTCATCAAACATCCTGTCATTGTCGTGATTAACCTGGCAGTGTTCTTCTCCGCCTGGGTGCTCGTCTCGATGTCAGCCTACATCCCGATTTTTGCACAAGGCGTCCTCGGAAAAAGTCCGACCGAAGCCGGCTTCATGTTGATGCCGCTCTCGTTATTTTGGACGATTACGGCAATCATCGGTGGGCGGACGATTGGGACGGCGTCACCGCGTTATCGAACGATGTCCGGGATGGGGTTACTCGTCGTCGGGATGCTGATTTTAGTCTTCATCTCACGTGAGACGAGTGATGTGTTCCTCTATCTTGCGGTTTCCTTGATTGGAATCGGGTTCGGTTTATCGCAACCGGTCTTCATCGTTGTCTTGCAAACGTCAGTCGGTCGCTCGCTCCGTGGTTCAGCGACGGCCGTCAACTCCTTTTTGAGTACGACGGGACAAACGCTTGGTGTCGCCATCTTCGGGACGATTTTTAATCTATCGATCATTCAAGCGTTTAACGATTCGAAAATATTATCCGGTTATTCAATTGATCCGTTTTTCCAAGCGACGACGGCGAACCGGTACGGGAATGCCGTCCATACGGCGGCGGAACTGGCCTTAGCAGACGGGTTACGGCTCGTCTTCATCGGCGGTGTCTTATGTGCGCTCGTCGCGTTCGCGATGACGTTCCGCTTACCAAAAGTTCGTCCGGACGATAAACCAAACTAAAAAAACCGCTGAACGTCCGACTCGCAGGTGAGAGGAGGACGTTCAGCGGTTTGCTTATTCAGTAACAGAAGTCGCCGTTTCACGTGCGACGAGTTGCGCCCGGATGTCTTTTTCATTCCGGCGTAAGAACAGACCGATGCCGACAAGGAGTAGTGCGGCACCCGTGATTTGAATCCAAGTCAGCGATTCCTGGAATAAGAAGTACCCGAAAATCATCCCCCAGACCGCTTCACCGAGAATCGTGATGCTGACGATGCTCGCACTGACACGGGACAGCGCCCAGTTGAACAAATTATGCCCGAGTAACGTCGGGAAGATGGCGAGCAACACATAAATCAACCAATCTGTTTGAAAAGCCGAAACCAAGTCGACGGACTGAATCAACGAGAACAGCAGCAAGACGACGGACGCGACGGCATAGACGGCAAAGGAATATGTATTCGTCGAGACGCTTGTCCGGACGTGTTGGCCGAGTAACCAGTATCCGGCGACTAAAATCGTCGCGAGTAGGGCCAGCCCGTCACCAATCAAGGCACGCGTTCCGACGGCGATGTCACCGTATGCGACAAGTCCGCCGCCAAGCAGGGCGACGCCGACGAAAAACAGCGCTTTACGTGACGGATGTTGCTTAAAGAAGACGGCGTTCCCGACTAACACGAAGATCGGACTGGCGGTTACGAAGAGCGTTGAGCTGGCAACTGTCGTATAATCAAGAGAGAGAAACCAAAGCCAAAAGTGTCCGGCTAACAGGACGCCACTTAAAATCATGTGGCGAATCGTTGCGGAACTGAGGCTGAACAATTCTTTAACTTGAATGAGCGGCAGTAAAAGAAACGTCGAGAATAACATTCGGAAAAAAGCGACGGCCTCGATTGGCGTGTCTGCCCATTTCACGAAAATAGCCGATGTCGAAATAAAGAATAACGCCATGAATAAAGTAAAATACGGCATGAGTACCTCCACGTGTCTGTAGTTAGGAAATGAGGGTGTAACGATGCAATTGATCATTGCGGAAAAACCAAAACAGGCTGAAAAGCTCGCAGCGCCCTATCCATCGGTCAAGCGAGACGGATACATCGAAATCAAACCGTGTGAGCGTTTCCCGAGTGGAGCGAAACTGGCTTACGCCGTCGGTCATCTTTGTGAATTACAGGAACCGGCCCATTATGATGCCAAGTGGAAACGCTGGAACTATGACCATCTGCCAATCATTCCGGAACGGTTCGATTACCGGCTCGCGAAAGGGAAGAGCAAAGCCTTTCAAGTCATTAAAAAACTGTTGAACGAGCGGACGACGACTTCCATCATTATAGCATCTGATGCCGAGCGAGAGGGAGAGGCAATCGTCCGATTGATTCTTCGCCTGGCCAATAATGCAAAACCGATCGAGCGACTGTGGATTTCAAGTTTGACGCCGCAAGCCGTCGATCATGGATTTGCGAATCTACTGGACGGAAAAGCAACGGAAAATATTTTTCATGAGGCGATGAGCCGTGCATGCGCCGATTGGCTGATCGGCATGAATGCATCGCGTGCCTATACGACGTTACTGAAGAAAAAAGGCATTGCCGATGTCTTTTCGCTTGGGCGTGTCCAGACACCGACACTTGCCTTGATCGTCGACCGTGAGAAACAAATCGAACAGTTCAAGCCGGAAACCTATTTTGAAGTCGAGGCTGACTTTTCGCTATTTAAAGGAAAGTACATCGATCAAAAAAAACAGACGAAGCTGACCGACCGGGCACTCGCAGAAGCAATCAAGGAGCGGACGAAAGGGGAAGGCGTCGTTGCGTCCATTACGAAGACGGAACAAGTCGAGAAACCGCCGTTCTGGTTCAGTTTATCGTTGTTGCAAACGGAAGCGAGTCGCCGCTTTGGACTCGGTGCTAAAGAAACACTTGATATCGCCCAAAAACTCTACATTCGCGGCTGGATCAGTTACCCGCGGACGGATTCATCGTTCGTCTCAAAAGAGGAAGCGGGTCAGTTCCCGACGATTTTGAACCGACTGCTGAAGCAACCGGAATACGGTGGACTGAAGGAAATCTTGACGAAAGATCCGACACACGATAAACGGTATGTCAATTCTGCGAAAGTCAGTGATCACTATGCGATCATCCCGACAGAAGAAGCAGGAGCGGTCGCGAAGTTATCGGGGCGTGACGCACAAGTGTACGATTTAATCGTCCGGCGTTTTTTAGCAGCGTTTGCGCCACCCGCGCGCGCTGAAAAAACAGACATCATCACGACAAGGGAGCAAGATCGTTTCCTGACGAAAGGCAGTCGGACGATTGCGCGCGGTTTCAAAGAAGTTTTACAAATTGAGGCGAAGGAAGTCGAGCTGCCGGCAGTCGAACACGGACAACACGTCGCGATCAAGGGGGCGAAGGTACTTGAAAAACAAACGGAGCCACCGAAACGCTATACGGAAGGAACATTAATCCTCGGCATGAAGACAGCGGGGAAAGTTCTTGAAAATGAGTTACAAGCCATCATGAAGGAAATCGAGGGACTCGGTACGGAAGCGACGCGTGCCGGAATCATCGACGGATTAAAGCGACGCGATTACATCCAGTTGAAGAAAAAAGAGATCCATCCGACGGCAAAAGGGCGGATTTTAATCGAAGCCGTCAGCGGGAGCATCTTGGCATCACCTGAGATGACGGCAAAGTGGGAAAGCCGGCTCGACCAAATCGGTAAAGGGGAAGCATCCGCTGCCCAGTTCGTCGAACAAGCGAAAAAATTGTCGCAACACCTCGTCGATGATGCGAAGTCGCGTGTCGAGCAACTGCATGTCGATCCGTCGAAAGTCAAATCAAAAACCCGTCACGCCGCGGCAACGAACCGCCCGGTCGGACCGTGTCCGCTCTGTCAGGCGGAAGTACTTGACCGTGGGAAGTTTTATGGCTGCAGCGGGTATCAAAAGACGAACTGCGGTTTTACCTTGCCGAAAACAATCCTCGGAGCGCGCGTGACACAGACGGAAGTCAAAAAAATCTTAGCGACTCAAAAAACAAAACCGCTCGAGATGAAGAAAAATGGCCGGACATTCAAGGCGATGTTGTATCTCGAGCGCGATCAACTCAAATTCGAGTTTATGAAAGGAGAGTCATGATGCATTACGATTTAATGGAGAACAGGGCGTTCATTCCGATGTTCGAACGTTTTTTGAAGGAAGGAACAACATTGACGGTTTGGTTTCCCGATGAAGTGACGGTCGGACAAGCCGATGATTTGATTTTTGAAGCGGAAGAACTATTCGGTGTAGTGGCGGAAGTCATCGACGACCCCCAATCATTTGGCAAAGCACTGTTGTTGCCATATTTGACAGAACAGCAAACACGGGAAGACGGATTTATTCAGTATGAGACAGCGATGACGGAAGAAGTCAAAGCAGTCTTACGGGAACTGACCTTACCGATGATGACGGAAGGCGATTTTTCCGTCCTGTATTCCTATCAGATTGATGGATCTGCCGGATCGCTGTTTGTTGAAGATTGGTTTAATGCGGAAGTTTTGCTTGGAGATGGAAAGAACTAGAAACCTTTTGCACGTCGTTTGCGTATGAACAGATATCAAACGAAGTAGGGGGAAATGTTCATGTCAAGTATTACTACGGGTCCGCTCCTGTCGCTGCTGAAGACGGGAGGGACGATGGCTTACGTCGAAGGAGAAAGTTTCTTTTCAGACATGCCGGTCTTCATGGTCATCTTTTTTATCGCGATCTTGTCTTTTATGGCTTTTGCCTTGATCAGTGCCGTCACGAAAGGCGTCTCGACGAACAGTTTGACGAATCATTTGCGCCATCATGCTTCTGAGCTCGTTACACCGACGGAAGAGGGGGCGCAAGCCTACGTCGCCTATCTCCGTTCCTTGTCGATGTTTCCGGTCGAGAAAACAAATTTAGAGCCGGTCCGGTTAGTGAAAGGAATCTCAACGTTGATCAGCACGACGGATCAAATCACGGAGATGACGAAACAAGACATCACGGCCCAGTATGCAAGGCTTGGTCTGCTCGACGGCGAAATCTTAGCAGATGAAGCACCTGTCCATCATCATTCGACGCACCATTCACACCACTCATGAACAAATATGTCCGGTCACGATGATGTGGCGGGGCATTTTTTCTGACGAAAAAGGAGCGAATCCGAACCTTTTTGTCATGTTTTTGTAACATACAACTATTTTTATTAAAATTAGATGAAAAGTAAAAGATTTTGAGCATATTTAATGGAAAAGTATAAAAAACCTTTACAATAGGAAGGACAGGTATCTCCTATACGTATTATTCAACTAGAGGAGAAGGGGGAGGATCGATCGTTTATGAGAACATGGCTTAATCGAACAATCGGACGCCAAATCATGTCCGCTTTCTATATCATTTTAGCAATGTTATTGCTGACATCAGCAGGCGTATATTTCTATACGAAACAGCAGGTGCAAGAAGCTAAACAAGAACTTGCGACGTTAAACGAACACCGGACCAATGCGACGAATTTATATGAATCGTGGCAAAGTCTTCAATATGAGATGCGGGGATTCGTCTTACTTGGAGACGATGAAATGTTAGAGGAAATTAAAGCGAAACAACAAAATATCGATCAACAAACGACATGGTTCGAAAAAAATGCGGCATTTGCAGAAGAAGAGCAATACGCAAATGATGCACGGGAGCTGTATGACGCATACACGACGCGCGTCATGCCGAGCCTGATTAATTATGTTGACGCTAAAAAAGACGGTGAAGTCGAAGAACCGTTCTTACAAATGGCGACGCTCGGTAAAGTCACGCAAACACCGAACCTGGATGCGGATCGGAAATTTAACATCGATACGAAAAGTGCAGCGGACATGAGTTCGAGTATCGTTGACATGGAGACCGTCTTTACGGATTATCGTAATTCATTAAATGAGAAGGAACTCGCTGCCCAAAATCGACTAGGGACACAAGTTAACTCATCTCAAGTTCTCGGCTTAATTAACTTAGCAGTTCTTTTATTCATCATCGTGTTATTCGTTCGACCATTTATCGCGAAAATTACGCGTCAATTGCGTCAATTGAACCGAGAGAGCAGTCGATTAGCAAAAGGTGAAGATGCTTCACCTATTGAGGTCTTAAATGCAAAAGACGAGATTGGCGAGTTGACGACGACATTTAATTTAATGGCTGCGTCGATTTCAAATCAAAAATCGCAACTCGTCTCAAGTAACGATGAATTACAAAGTCAACAAGAAGAGTTAGTTGCCCAACAAGAGGAGCTTCAAACACAACAAGAAGAACTCGAAGAAGCGCTTGATGTGACGTTACGCAATGAGACGCATCTGCGGTACCGGAATGAATTGACAGAAACGCTCGCTTCACGCGAGACGTTAACAGCTTATCCTGCCATCATCGAAAAATTAATCTCGATTACAGATGCCGAGTTCGGAGCGATTGTCTTTCTTGACGAGGACGAGTATACGGATATCGTCTCTTACGGCATGACGGTCGATCAAGAACGGAAACTTTTGACGTCATCACTTTCTCTACTTGAGCGAGCGCGTATGCATAAAAAAGCCGTACGTTCAACGAAACAAGTGACGAGTGATCATCCGTTGCCGTACCCTTATAGCATGTATGAAACGGTCGTACCCGTCATGGACCCATCGACGAACATGATGATTGCAAGCATCTATCTTGTCCGCTACCGTGATCAATTCAATGAAGACCAAACGGCTGAAATTTGGTCGTTCTCTCGTCAGCTCGCCTTGTCCTTACTACGGATGCGTGTGTTCGATGAAATTGAGCGGGAACGTGAAAAAACATCGAAACTGCTACACTCGATTCGTGAGGCAGTCATGTATATCGAAGAAGACCGGATTTTTGCCAATCGTCCATTGCTTGCGTTGTTCCATCATCCAGCGCACGATCAGTTCAATGACGAGGGCTTGATGACGCTCGATGTCAAAATTGAAGAATTGGCGGTTCAAGTCGATCAACACGATGCCTTCCTTGAGTACATGAATCAAGTCTGTAGTCATCAAGTACCGACGGAAAGTCTTTCGCTATCACTTAATAAAGAGGAGCGTTTCGTCACGCTCTATGCAGAAGGGATTCATTACGGTGGACGTTTCCGTGGGACGATGCTCGTCTTGCGTGACGTCACGGTCGAAACAGAAGTCGACCGGATGAAGTCGGAATTCGTCTCGACGGTGTCGCATGAGTTGCGCACACCACTCGCTTCGATTTTCGGCTACACGGAACTGATGTTAGCAAAAGAGTTGACACCTAACCGCCAACAACGCTATCTCGAAACGATTCATGCCGAGACTGAGCGATTGACGGGACTCGTCAATGACTTCCTCGATGTACAACGGATGGAGTCCAGTCAGCAACACTATCATTTTAAAGAGCTTGACGTCGTAGCGATGATTCGTGAAATCGCTGAGTTCCAAGTCGGTTCGTCTCAAACTCATACTGTCTTGCTCGAGACGGATGACGCGGCAGTCGAAATGATTCAAGCCGATGAACAAAAAATGCGACAACTGTTCGGTAATTTAATCAACAACGCCATCAAGTATTCACCGGACGGTGGCGCGATTACGATTGGAATCGAACCTGCCGATGACTTATTGCGGATTCGGATTCAAGATGAAGGAATCGGTATTCCCCGTCACGCCTTGCCAGAGTTATTCAGCAAGTTTTACCGGGTCGATAATTCCGATAGCCGAAAAATTGGTGGAACAGGACTTGGGCTTGCAATCTGCCAAGAAATCGTTCGTGCCCATGAAGGCATGATTCACGTCGATTCGACAGAAGGCGCCGGTTCGAGCTTTACAGTCGAATTGCCCATCATTCAAGAAAGTCCGACAGCACTCTCACCAACACTGGAAATGACTGATTTTGAATGAAGGAAACCCTCTGCGTCCATACGGCGTAGGGGGTTTTGTCTATCTACGATATAATCACGGACATGGGATTAACTTGCTTGGAATCGGGAAATGGAAACTAACGGTTTTTCTAAAAAATAAGAGAGGATGTTGACTGATGCGTACAATCCGCCCTCCTTGTTAAACGGCGATTCAAGCGAACGTCCGTAAATTGTACATGATGCGTTTTGCAACAGCTTTCGTGCCTGCTTATGTGATTGAGCGGTTGTTTTGGGAAGCGCGTGGGATGAGTGTTCTCGATGTGATTTACGCAGAAATTGTCTTCGCTTTGACTCAATTGTCGCTTGAGTTGCCGTTCGGACGAGCCACCGATCGCTTCGGGCGAAAGTGGTTTCTCGTCTTCGGGATGGTGGCAGAATGTCTATCCTTCGCAATGCTATTGAACGCGTACACGTTGACTGCTTTTTTAGGTGCGATGGTACTCGCAGGGGTCGGGGCTGCTGCGATCAGCGGGACAGAAGAAGCCTTCTTATTTGAGACGCTTGAACAAGTCGGTCAAGTCGAGCGATTCGAACGGACAGTTGGTCGACTGAATGCAGTCAGCCTCATGACAGCTGGACTTGCTGCCCTCATCGGCAGTTGGTTAACGCAGTCCACTGCGTTTGAATTTCATTACAAGATTTCGCTCATCAGTTTAATGAGTGCGACATTGGTTAGCCTGACGTTACGTGAAACGCGACTCGTGGTTGAAGAATCGACAGCCCGTCCACTTCGTCTCGTTTGGCGAGAACTGAGAACACGCCCCATGTTGATCCGGATTTTTCTGTTTAGTGTCCTATTCGGGACGACGATTAATTTCATCGAAGAATTTTGGCAATTGTCAATGCGTGATCGTGGCATTCCCGTGACTGGATTTGGTCTCGTGTTCATTTTAATTATGGTAGCGCAAGGCGTTGGCAACCTGTTGCCCGCATTGACGAAGGGTTCGTTGACGGTAAACTTGAACGGGATGTTAGTCGTCTTTTTCGTAAGTGTCATTAGTTTTTCTTTGACGGGAATGGCAAGTATCCTCTTCCTGTTCATGGTGTTTCTGTTATACGGTCAGTCGGAGCCGATGACGAGTAGTCTCTTGCAAACTTATGCGTCAGCAAAAGAGCGGGCAACAATCGTTTCCATTGCTTCCTGGCTAGAGAGTGTGCTGATCATCATTGTCGGTCTCGGGTTCGGATTCATCAGTGAGTGGGCGAGTTTGGACATAGCGTATGTGTATCTGTGTCTCGTGTCGTTCGTCCTTTGGTTATGCGTTGCGTGGTTAAGCAAACGACGAGAGTGACCATCTGACGGCTACACGGGAAGGCCTGCTTAAAACATGGTGTTCGTCGTATGGACGATATCGAAAACGCCGCTGATTCCGTATGGAAAACGGAATCAGCGGCGTTTCATTGTGAAAAGACGAAGTGTCTCTAACACATGCCTTTAGTTGTATGTTTAAAACCGTTGCTTAGGAAATCTGTTGCGTCCGTTCGGTTGCTACTTGCTTGCGTAATTGCCGGGCCGGCCGAATCATTAACAACGCGATGATACTCGCGATGAGATAGACGACTTCGATACTCAGCCAATCGGCGAGAAGACCGAACAGGAGACTCCCGAGACAAAAGCTGACTGTATAGACGGTCTGTTGAACACTGTAAACGTAAGGTAACCGTGCAATCGGTGTATCGGCTTGAAGCCGTGTATTTAATTCTATCGCCCGGAGTTGACTGGCGTAGCCCTGGACGACGCAAGCAATCAAGGCGACTACAACATGAGGAGCAAATCCGAATAGAAGTGTCGCGGCAATCGAGAGGAATACACTGATTTGAAGCAGTGACCGTCCCTGTTGGCGTCGCAACATCTGGTAACTCCCGACAATCATGCTGAGCAGGTAAAACGCATTCAAGATGCCCCACCAACTGTCCGAGACATGGAGGTGTGTCGCGATGTAGACGAGGAATAACGCTGAAATCCAGGCGGTACTCGCGAAAGCATCGATGCCAAGCAATGTCGTATTCAAACGGGCAGATAAGTGAGTCCGGGTATAGTGCACGCTCGAACGAAACGACGGTTCAAAGCCTTCTTCTTCGATCGGTTTTTCAAGCGAGCGCACTTGATAACGAAATAACGCCGTCACGATAGAGGCGACAAGAAAGAGCAGCAAGGACACAAACAAGACGGACTGGGGCGACCCTGTGCTGACTAAAATCGCTCCGAGCGGCCACATGATCAGTTGGACGACTTGATTCGTTCCTTGGACGATGCTGTTTGCTTTTTGGAAATCGGTCGTGATTTGCGGAATGAAGGCACTTTCAATCGGTCGGGCAAATCCGTCGAGAAAGGCAATCCAAACCACGAGAACGAGCAACGCGACGAGTGGTAAATCAAGCAGGACGATCAAGGCGAGCGAGAGGGTCTTCATGAGCTGGCTGAGCAACAAAAGCGTTGCATGGGGCATCTGCTTCGCAAGGCGGGCGAAAAAGAAGCCGCTGACCGTCATGCCGGCCGTTACGGCAATCGGAAAGAGCGCAGCTGTGCTCGCCTGTCCTGTTTGTTGATACAAGGTAGCGATGAGGGCGACGATGTAGAGCGCGTCCCCCGCATTCGCTATCCACTGGCTGACCAGTAAAGTCGTAAAACGGTTCATCTAAAAAACCTCCACATCAATCATATTTAGTTAGTGGTTAGGAGTTTAGATGAATTTACATTGGACGGCCTCATTTCGGTCAATTTTGACTAAAGTATATAAGGGAAATAATGGATTGTCAATTCCCTTTGTACGAAGTGCCCTTACACCGGCCGCTGTTTCCGTAAGGCACGCATGTTGAGGAGGACGAAGACAAGCATAAATCCGGCAAGGACCACAAGATCGAGCCAAATTTCACGGAAGCCGTACCCGCGAATCATGATGTTTTGCAGGGCATCAGCGGCGTAGGTCAACGGCATCAGCCGATTGATGACTTCGACCCAGGTCGGGGCATCCGTCAAATCGAATAGACAGCTGAAAAAGATTTGCGGGACGATTGCGAGCGGGATGAACTGAATCAATTGAAATTCCGTCCGTGCGAAACTCGACAGCAGGAGTCCGAGTGACAGGGCGACGCTTGCCGTCAATAAATTGACGAAGAGTAACAGAAAATAGTTGCCTTGTTGTGTCACGTTTAAGACATTAACGATGAATAATTGAATTAAAATCGTCTGGATCGTGACGAATAAGAAAAAACCGACAAAATATCCGAAGACGATGCTCGACCGTCTGAGCGGAGTAGCAAGGGTCCGCTCGAGCGTCCCGCTGGACCGTTCACGGAGGAAGCTGACCCCGGCGATGATGAAGACGATTGAACTACCTCCACCTACGCTTCGCTTAGAGGTGGAGGATTCCTGAGTCATCCGACCTAACGGTCGAAAATTGATCAGGCTAACCCCGTCGTCCCGACGGTTGAAGAAGCTAGGATGCGTTCAGCTTCTTGTTTGAGGTTCAGTCCTGCGTTCACATCGCGGTCGTGATGGATCCCGCAACTCGGGCATGTCCATTCACGCAAGCCAAGATGTTTCACGTCTTTGTGTTGATGTCCGCAACTGGAGCACAGTTGACTAGAGGCGAAGGTCTTGCCGACTTTCACGACGGTCTTCCCGTACCATTCCGCCTTGTATCCGAGCATGCGGAAGAACTCCGACCAACTGACCTCGGAGATGGACTTGCTCAACTTGCGATTCTTCTGCATGTTCTTCACCTGCAAGGTCTCGATCCCGATGACGTCGTGGTTTTTGACGATCTCGGTCGATACCTTGTGCAGGAAATCGGTTCGCTTGTTCGCGATCTTCTCGTGGATGCGGGCGACCTTCCGCTTCTGCTTCTGGTAGTTCTTCGCCTCGGAAAGTGTTACTTTCTTGTCCAAGGCCAACCGTTGACGACGAGAGAGCTTACGTTGTTCACGTGCGAGCTTTTTCTCAAGCGAACGGAAGTAACGGTCATTCTTGTACACCGTGCCGTCCGACAGGATGGCGAAGTGCTTCAACCCGACATCGACGCCGACGGACGAGCCTGTCTTCGGCATTTCGTTGCTCTCCTGCTCGACGAGCAGGGAGACGAAGTATTTTCCTGAAGCGTTACGCCGGATGGTCGCGTTCAAGATGCGACCGACGACCTGCCTCGAGTTGGCGAAACGGACCCACTTCAGCTTTGGAATTTTGATTTTGGTGCCGACGATCGAGACTTCTGGAAGTTGAGACTTGCCTTGAATGTTCGTCTTATACGATTGAACAGGGTTGCACTTCGACTTGAAGCGGGGTCGTTCGTTCTGCTTCTTGAAGAAGCGGTCAAAGGCATCGGCAAGATGCTTGACGCTCGTCTGCACGGACGTGCTATCGACTTCCTTCAGCCAGTCGAACGCCTGCTTCAACGACGGAATTTCTTTCGAGCAAGACCCGTAAGACAGTCCTTTACCTGTCGCTTTATACGTCTCATCCCACTTCGCTAAGAAGTGGTTGAAGACGAAGCGTGAACAACCGATCGTCTTCGCGATCAGGATTTCCTGCTCTTTTGTCGGATAGATTCTGAATTTGTAGGCCTTGTGAGTCAACATGATGTTCACCTCCTTACAAAGGATATACCCGAAAGAGAGGGTGGCGATTCATCTCCCACTTTCACTAGGGATTCACCCTGATCGTTTAGAAGTGGGCGTATTCTCGCCTAATTTAGATAAAAAGAGGACGAATAGGGGGGCGAGGAACATCATCGCAATGGTCCGCTTGTCCCGAAAAATTTGCGAGATGACACGTTCTGCTACGGTCAGTGTCTGCATCAGACTCGCTCCTTTCGGATGAAGGCTTCATCGATTGAACCGAATCGCTGAATTAATTCCGCGGGCGTCCCGGCGTCAATCAACCGCCCATGTTGAATCAATAATAAACGATCGCACCGCTCGGCTTCATCCATGACGTGTGTCGTGACGAGGATGGTGACGCCAGACTTCCGCAGTTGGTCGAACTCATGCCAAAATGTTTTCTTGAGGGCGGGATCAATTCCGACGGTCGGTTCATCAAGCAGAAGCAAAGTCGGTTCATGAATCAAGGCGATCGCCAGACTGAGGCGACGCTTCATCCCGCCGGAAAATTGATGGATCGGCCGGTCGGCATCCTGCTTTAAGTCGACGAATTCGAGGACGGCTTCAATTCGGGCGCGGAGGCGGTCTTTTTTTAAGCCGTACAGCTTGCCGAAATAGCGTAAATTGCCACGTGCCGTCAAATCCTCATACAAAGCATCAGCTTGCGCCATATAACCGATTTTTTCTGCCTGACGTAACGACGGCTGCTCTGATCCGAGTACAGTGACCGTTCCACTTGACGGGGTTTGGAGACCAATCAGCGACTTGATTAATGTTGTTTTACCAGATCCGCTTAGTCCAATCAGCCCGACGATTTCACTCGGACCAATCGAAAAATTGACATCCGTCAACACGTCGATTTTTCCGAAGCGTTGGGAGTAGTTCTTGACTTCGATCATCATTTTCACGTCCCTTCTCTTTTTCTATACCCTCAAATCGGAGCAGGGGAAGCTTACTTTTTTTGTGTGTGGGGAGAAGTCAGTAATAGACGCAGTGTCGCGTAGAAATAACAGACAGAAATGATGTAAAACAGACTGCCGATTGTCAAGAAATCAATCAGATACCCGGCGACAATGATGCCTCCAGCTGACCAAAGGGACGTTTTAAAATGATAGCCCCCGATGTGACGGCCGACGACGGTCGTAGCAATCTCTTGCCGCGCGAGGACGGTTTTTTCCGTATTCTTCTGGATGGCACCAAGAAGACCCATCGCGATTTGAATGAAGTAGACATGACTGATTGCCGTCACGACGGGAATGTATAGCAGCAACAGTGCCATCCCGAGCGTATGGACGACAAGTAAGACCCGGTCCCCGAACCGGTCACTGAAACGACCGATTGCTAAGTAGGCGAAAGCGGACGTCACGGTAAAGAGGCCGTAAGCGAGTCCGAACTGGGCATACGAGTCACCCAGTTCGCGAATTAAGAGTAAGTAAAAGGGGAAGATGACGCTACTGCTCATCAAAATAATACTTTGGACACGGAGAAACAGCGGATAGTTCATGAAAAATCTCCTTACTGGAAGTAGTCGATATAAAATTGATTGAGGAAAACGGCGTGCGGGTCATACTGCTGCTTGGCCGCTTTAAACGCTGTCGCATGCGGATAGGCACGGTTGAATTGTTGGCGCGTCGCAAATGGATAGTACGGTAAATAGTAGCTCCCATCCGCCTCGAGTGTCGCATCAATCAGCTTTTGGATGACACGTTTCGTTTTAGCGAGCGACGTCGGGTCAGTTTTCGTGTGGGTGAGCCAGACGAGTGCGAACATATCCTGTTTCGCATAGGACAATTCGGCCGTCTCATCCTGTTCGACGTAGCGAATCGTGATGTTCAAGACGTTTAAGTCATCCTGCGTTAAGATCGAGCGGATGCGATCAATGTACGGGACAAACGCATCGACCGGGATGAAATATTCCTGCAAGAGCTCGGTCCGCCCCGGGTTCGTATACTCCATGAAGGCACTATCTGAACGCATGACGTTGTTGCGTGATTCATAAGTACCGGTTTGGTTTAAGAAGTAGGATTTTTGGAACGACCACAGCTGGTTCTTACCGAAATCACTATAGCGTGACATGCCTAACAGGGCTTTCGGTAAGGCAATGATACGCTCTTGTTTTAACGGTTCGTTTTCAATCGGAACCGCACGGCTCGACCGCAAATAGTTCGTCAGATACATGTCGCGGAAAAATCCGTCAGGCGCAACCGAAATCCGACCGATGTGCATCCGAACCGCGTCGTTTCCTAACACCTGTTTCCGAAAATAAGTCGGATAATCTTCGTATGATAAACCGATTGTCTGTTGCTGATACCATTCGTCTTCCGTCAATTGTAAGGTGACGTCGAGGATGACACCGAATAATCCGTAACCGCCCGGGACAAGGTGGAACAGCGCCTCATTTTCGGTGCGGCTGACATTCAGGATGGTACCGTTCGCAGTCAACAAGCGAAACGAATCAACCGTATCGAGTAATGAACCATAGCGGATATCCCGACCGTGCACATTGACGCTCAACGCACCACCAACCGTGAAGATATTTTGCGACTGCATGACTTTGATTGCCAAGCGGTCGGGCTGAATTTTTTGCTGGATGCCCGCCCAGGTGACGCCACTTTGAACCGTGATTCTGCGTTGCTTCGGTTGATAGCTTAAAATCCGGTTGTACGATTTCATATCGAGAACGGTCGCACCCGGCAGGTAGGTCTGGCCGCCTTGACTGTGTTGCAGACCGGCAATCGAGATATGTTCTTGTTTGGCAGCCAGCTGCCGGACCCAAGTCGTTAAGTCATTTGTCGACGTCGCCGCGTGGATTTGTTTGACATGTACCGGTAAAATACGAGATTGGTCCGACACGGTGACATCACGTTGTTCGTATGATACATAAGACAAACCAAATGCCGTCATGTAGAGACCAATGACGGCAATGATGAACACTCGTTTCATAATTTCTCCTTTGTCATGGAGTGGGGTGAGACAGAATCAAACGGATTCGTCAAACGTGTCGCAGCGGCTTCTGCCTGTGCGACCGGTTCCGTGAAGATTAGCTGTTCACGTCGCAAGCGATAGGCACGCTCGAGACGACTCGTCAGCAAGTTCCCGAGGAAGACGAGCGCAGCGATGCTGATTGCCGGAATCAGGAACAGGTGATTGATCCAGGAAACGGCTGAAAACTGAAGGAAGTAGAAACCGAACTGGGAAGACCATTCAAAGATCGTTGGTGAAACATCGTTCGCAAAGCGTGAAAGTGTCCCGCCGAAAAATAACCCGAACAAGGACAGGTGAATCAAGACCATCAACGTTTGGACGAACTGTTGCATGAAAACAATGGCAAGTGTCGGTAAAAGATGCGGCCAAATGTGCTTTCTAAATTGGTAATGGGGGCTGCCGCCGAGTGTTCGGGCGACGACCATGAATTCTTGCGTCAACAGGTGCCGCGTTTCACTGACTAAATACATCAGTAAGGCCGGTAACCCAAGTAAAATCAGTACGCCTGTCTCGAAGAGGACACGGGAAGACAAGGACGGGATGTCTTCCGGACTTGCAAAAAATAAGCCCGTCAACAAAATGAAATAGGCCAGTAAGGAAATCGGTAAAATTAAAAAGCCGTCAAGAACGGTACGAATTGCCGTATTTAATCTTTTACCCCGAAAGGCGAGCGGCACGCCGATCAACAGAGCGAGTAGGATGCGTCCGAAGGCGACGGCAAAGCAAATCCCGATCGTCCACTTGGCACCGGCAATCATGATTTGGAATAAATCGTTGCCCGCCCGGTCAGTTCCGAACCACTGCTCACGCGATGGTTCAAGTGGAGATGTCGCGAGGAACGTCCCATCCGCCGCGTACCGGTTCGAGATTTGGTCGACTTGTCCGTCACGAAATAGAGTATGTCCGACACTGAGCAGGAGAAGCGTCGTAAAAATCAGGATACAGCCCCAAAAGAACGGATCACGCAATAAGACACGTCTCATACAGCACCACCTTTCCAAGCTTTTGGAATACAAAGCTCAGCAATCAAGTCAATCAAAAAGAACGGCAAGTAAATCAAGAGGAGCGTCACAAGCAGGACAGGAAGTTGCGGATTCATGATTACGAACCGAAACAGACCTTGGACATTGAATGTGTATTCGATGACGACGAGACTCGATAAAATCGTGATGACGTTGGCGCGGAAAAACAGATAGAACCGATAAAACAAGTTCGGAATCAAGTGTGACCAAAATAAATGATTCGCGTGTGTCCCTTTGGCGCGGGCAAGTTCGATATAGCTGGCTCCTTCCTCTTCTTGAATTTGTCCCGTCAACCATTTGATGAAGAAGAAGAGGGTCGTCAGCGACAGCGTCAGAATCGGAAGGAAACGAATCGAATCAGCAAAACCGCCGGCGACTTCGATTTGATCGAAACCGGTCGTCTTAAAAAGAACGATGATGATGTACTGTGAAAAAATCACCCAAAATAAATCCGGCACCATCTCGAGTACACGCGTCGTCTGCTTCAACAGGTTACGTGTCCGCAGACGCGCACGATAAAACAAAAAGGCATAAGCGAGCGCAGCGATAAACGAACAGACAAGGGCACTACTGAAGATGATCAGCGTCTCCTGGATGAACGGTTTCAAGTCTGGCAACAACGGACGGAGCTGTTGTGCCGTCACATTGTAATAGAGAATCGGTTCGATACCAGTCAAAAACAGGACTTGTTGTTTGAGCGCATCGGTATAATTCGAAAAGTTCGGACGTAACTGGACAATCAATGCCGGTAAGGCGCTGATGCACAGTAAAACGACCAACGATACGATGAACTGAAGCGACTTTCGAATGACGAGGGGAAACATAGTAAAACTCCTTTCCAGTGGTTAACCGATTGCTTGAATGCGGTCGTTGCCAACCAGGATCAACTGACTATTAAGATGTTTTCGGCGGACAACATAGCGTTCGAACTGTTTTGTTGCGATATAGGAATCCCGGTCGGATAACGTCGACAGATGGACAAGGACGTGCTTCAAGTGCGGTTGCCCTTCACCTAACGCCAAGTGGGTCATATGGTTCGCTTCGTTGAGACGGTTCAAGAACAATTCAACTTTACAGCCCTCCTTAATCAACTCACTGATTAAGAACGAAGCTTGTTCGATGAAGCGTTCCGATTGATTATGTAAGCCGTATCCACTCGGACCCGACAAATTGAGGGCAATCGTGAACGTGTCCTGATTACTCGTCTCATAGACTTTTGCTTGCAGACGGCCGGTTTTTGCCGTCGCGTACCAGTCGATGTCCTTTGACGGTTCCGTCGTATATGCTTTTGATCCAAGCTGGACCAATTTGTTTTTTAATGGTGAATAGCGGTCCGGACGATCACCAATCCGTAAGCGGTTCAGCAGGAAAGGTGTCGCTTGTGCCGTTAACGAAGGCAGCACCGTGAACTGCGGATAACTATCGAATGAAAATAAGTAAACGCCCATCCGCCAGGGCAGACGAATCGTTAAGATGATTTCGTCGAGTGCCGTCGGACCACGTTTGACGGTCTGGATTGGGATCGTAAACAATTCTTCCGTCAACACCAGTTCGGTATCATACGTGTGGGGATGGAGCGCGTCACTCGTCGTGAAAACAATCCCGTCAGCAGCATGCAGCCGGAGTGAAGCTTTAAGGCCGAGTGAAGAAAAAAGTTCGAGTCCGAAAAGTTGCAGCTGGAGATCCGTTTGTTCTTGGTTGAACATCAATCGTTCATAGTGTTTCCATTCTAACGCGACTTCCCGGCGGAGTTGCCGTTCCGTCCGGTTGACGACGACATGAATCGTCGCGAGTGCGGCAAAAAGAAACCCGAGTCCCGAGACGACGGGGAGGAATAAGAATAAAAATGTCAATATGCAATAGACGGGAAATAATTTTTGTTCGAGCCAAAAGGGGACGGAACGTTCGATTTTCATCCGCGTCACCCAATCTCGACAGGAACTGGAATGGCATCAAGGAGATGGTACAAGACTTGGGCCTTTGTCGTCTTGATGCCCCCTTCAAGTGTCAATGTCAGGCGGTGGGCCAAGACATGTTTTGCAAGGTGTTTGATGTCCTCCGGAATGATGAAGTCGCGTTGATTCAAGAAAGCATAGCTTTGGGACGCGCGAAGCAGGGCAATCGCACCACGTGGACTGACACCGACTTCAACGAGTTCATGATTCCGTGTCGCCTGAACGATATGCAGCAGATAATCGAGCACGTCTTGCGACGCATGGACACGTCGTGCTTCTTCCTGCCATGAAATCAAGTCCCCTCCTGACGCAATCCCGACGGCTGATCGGCGGACGTTCGTCAAAATCTCAGACAGCAAGCGGCGTTCGTTCTCAAAATCCGGATAACCGACTTCGATCGCGACCATGAACCGGTCGAGTTGGGCGTCCGGTAGTGGGAACGTTCCTGCCGATTC
Organism: Exiguobacterium oxidotolerans JCM 12280; assembly: GCF_000702625.1. NCBI lineage: Bacteria > Bacillati > Bacillota > Bacilli > Caryophanales > Exiguobacterium > Exiguobacterium oxidotolerans. Next base: position 2,655,227 of record NZ_JNIS01000001.1, read on the forward strand.
AATCGGGTTTTGTGTCGCGATGACAAAGAATGGGGCTGGCATCTGATAGGTCGTTCCACCGATCGAGACTTGACGTTCTTCCATCGCTTCGAGCAATGCCGATTGTGTCCGCGGGACGGCGCGGTTGATCTCATCGATCAAGACGACGTTTGCAAACAACGGTCCACGCTTATTCTCGAACTCCTGCGTCTTTAAGTTGAAGAAGTCTGAACCGATGACATCGGACGGAAGCAAATCCGCCGTGAACTGAATCCGCGAGAAGGCACTTTCAAAGCTCTGAGCGAGCGCTTTGGCGAGCATCGTTTTCCCTGTTCCCGGTACATCTTCTAGTAAAATATGTCCTTCTGCGATGAGTGCCGTCAGACAGAGATCAATGACGTCCGGTTTACCGAGATAGATGGAATTGAGTTGGTCTTTTAATTGTTGTAGTTTCATAGGAAATCCCTCCAAGGTCAAATGGTTGAGTAGCGTGCTAATTGTTGTTCGAAACGTAGAATTTCATCGTTCGTGACGATTGTTTCCGACATATCACCGTAGCGAATATTCCGATATAACTGAAAATCGACAGGGACCTCAATCCGACGTAACCAGTCTTCAAGCGTTTCGTTCGGACGACGTTGCTGACTGCGTGGTAAATGTTGCTCAAAACGAATGACCAGATCACGGACACGTGAAGACGAATACGATGAATACAGATAAGGCGATTTTCTTAAAGAAGCAGGACGAAAGATTGACTGAGCGAATGGAACATCATCCGTTACGTCTCCTGTAGGAATGCGCCGTTTTTTCACGCGACGCGACTGAACGAGTTTCCAGACCATGAAACTAAATAAGCTGATTAAAATGACATATTGTAGATAAGAAAAGGGGGAGTCAGAGGCATCCGCTTTAAGGGATTTCCAGAGCTCTTTTGGACCAGGTCGTGGATCGATCGGTTCAAAAGGCATCTTGCCTTTTGTGTTAGTAGGTGAGTGACCGTTTTTAAAACTAATTTCGCCGTTCGCTTCAGTTTCTGCAATCGAAGGCTTTTTAAAAGGATCCGGCATGATGTAATGCGTGTAAATATACGTCGCGGTATTTTGAAACAAGAACAGACCAATCAAAATGACACCAAGCGACATGATAAAGCGTTGTCGTAACACAAGCGATCCTCCTTCCTGTTTTTAAGGAAAAAATATCCATATGTACTTAGGAAGATTTTAGCATACACGCTTAACAAATAAAAACAATTTTCTGAAAATAAGGGTGGGGGAAGACGATTCATTTTCAAGCGGTAAGGGTATCATTCAAACAGTGGATCTTGAAAGGGAAAGGATGTTATGCATGAAATTGATTATTTTTGGGGCAACCGGTCAAACCGGACAAGAACTCGTCAAACAGGCGATTGCGCATGACCATGAGGTGACGGCGTTCGTCCGTAATCCGGATAAGTTGGAACTGAAAGATGAACGACTTCATGTCGTTACGGGGGACGTCTTGAATCAAGAGGATGTCAATGCGGCGCTTGTCGGACAAGATGCTGTTTTGACGGCGTTAGGGACAGAAAGCCTTGCCTACAGCGGATTTTTAGAACGAAGTCTCGTCCGGATCGTCAATGCGATGAAAGTCAGTGGTGTGACGCGGATTGGTTACGTCGCATCAGCAGGTGTTGATAAAGAATTACCAGGTGCACAAGGATTACTCGCACAGCAAATCTTAAAGAATCCATTACGTGATCACCGGCAAGCGATTGACTTGTTGAAACAGGCAGACGTCGACTATACGGTCGCACGACCACTCCGTTTGATGAATGGTCCGCTAACCGGGATGTACCGCCAAACAGCTGACGGTGTACCCGACCAAGCGAAACAAATCAATCGGGCCGATGTCGCCCATTTCCTGCTTGAAGCGATTGAACAGGAAGAATCGATTCGCGAAAGTGTCGGTCTCGCCGAATGAAAAGAAGCCCCCATCCACGATCCTTCCTGAAAAGGAAGCAGTACCGGATGGGGGCTTTTAAATGCGACGAATTATTGTTGGCGGTAAATCGAGACAGAACCACCATTGACGAAAAATTGACCATACCCGTCGGCATTAATCGTGACGGAAGCCGAATTATTGCCGGTGATGTCTGTCCAGACTTCGCCTTTATTTTGCGTACCGACATACATCCACTTGCTACCACCAGGACCGTCAGATAGGATTGTCGCAAGCCCTGATTTTGAGCGGTCACTGACGCCTTCCCGTGTCCAACCGATGACATCCGGATTATCGAGGTAATCGTTTTGCTTACCGAATGCATAGTCTTTCCGTGCTTTTAGAATCGGATCGATTTTTGACGCGAGGGCAGGGATTTCGCGGTTCGAGGAACCCTTCGTGCCGTAGTAGTCCCCGTAAAAGACGGATGGATACCCTTGTTCTCGCGTCAAAATCATCGCGTAAGCAAGGGGCTTGAACCAGGATTGAACGGTCGATTCGAGCGATTGACCAGGTTGAGAATCATGGTTTTCAACGAGTGTGACGGCAAGCGTCGGGTTATCTTGGACGAGTGTACCGTTAAAAATTGTGCGCATGTCATAAAAGCCGCCGCCTTTACTCGCTTGTTCGAATTTGTAATGAAGTGGAGCGTCAAAAACGGATTGTTTATAGTTCGTCTGACTTAAATAGTTTTTAAGGGTCCCGAGATCGTTCTGCCAGTATTCGGCGACTGTGAATAGTTCCTTACCCGTCGTCTGACGAACGTTCGTCAACCAATCTGCGAGATACGTATGTTTGATGTGTTTGACGGCATCAAGACGGAATCCGTCGAGCCCGAGTTCATTGACGTACCATTTCCCCCAGTTCTTCATTTCCTGTTGCACTTCCGGGTGATCGAAATCAATGTCTGCATACATCAAGTAATCATAGTTTCCATTTTCAGAAGACACATTCGAGTCCCACGACTTACCTGTTCCACGGAATTTATAGATGGCACTTTTTGAGCGGGATTGATCCCAATCCGTTCCGTCGAAGTGATACCATTTCCATTTGAAGTTTGAATAGGCGTTGCTCCGTGCCGCGAAGTTGAACCCGGTCCAGGCCTGGATTTGATAGTCGCCAGAGACTTCTTGATTACGGTTACCCGGATTGACTTCGACGGCTGTGACGGATTCCGTAAAGTCAGCACCACCCTTGTGGTTCATGACGACATCACCATACACATCGATTCCAGCCGTGTGCAATTGCCCGATGGCGGACTTCAATTGCGTTTTCGTGCCGTACTTCGTCCGGACTGTTCCTTTTTGATTAAACTCACCGAGGTCATATAGATCGTAGGCACCGTAGCCGACATCATTTTGGGTCGTTCCTTTGTAGGCAGGAGGAATCCAAACAGATGTAATTCCGAGTTGATCAAGCTTAGAAGCGTCGTTTCCTAGACGGTTCCAGTGGTTCCCGTCGTTTGGTAAATACCATTCAAAGTATTGCATCATCGTCCCGTTGTCTGCTGTTGCTCCTACTGCAATCGGTTGCGCAAGTGGCGCTAAAAACGTCACGCTGGCAAGAGATGCGACAATCAAGCTTTTATGTTTCATCAAAAAGCCTCCTCTATCCATTTATGAAAACGCTTGCATTAATTATTATAGCAAGTTAAAACATGGGGGATATCATCCTCAAACCTTATTTATGTATCCTTTAAAATCATGACTTTTGCCTCTAGAATAGTTCGTCTGAATAATAATTCATCGTTTATTGATTCATGTTTCATCAAAAAACAGGACCTTCTAACCGTTGAACATTCATGCTAACTCTGATTTCTAGAATCCTCTAAAAAGAAGAGGTCTTTCGTCCATCTTCCGTAAGAAAGACAAGTGGTGTGAAAATGAGAGTGTAATACGGTTTGACATTGCATGTCCATACTTAACCTGAGGGGGAAAAAGCATGAACTGGAAGTCGAAAATCAGTGGGGCACTTGTTGCGACACTCGCGTTAGGATCACTGGCCTTTACGCCGGTCATCGCAAAAACGGATTCAACGAAGATAGTAGCGGGACCACAAGCGGTCACGTCACAATCAACAATCGATGCCTATTATCAGCCGGCAGCGGGGAAAACGGGTGCGGCATTAAAAGCATCACTGCATGACATCATCGATAATCATACGGAAGTCTCGTATGACACGGTTTGGACGGCATTAAAAGAAACCGATCAAGATCCAAGTAATGTGAACAACGTCATCGAACTGTACACGGGGAAGTCCATTTCAAAAAATAGCAACGGTGGGAACGTCGGTCAATGGAACCGAGAGCATGTTTGGGCAAAATCGCATGGGGACTTCGGAACGAGCATGGGACCAGGGACAGACTTGCATCACTTACGTCCGTCAGACGTCGTCGTCAATAGTGCTCGAGGGAACCTTGATTTTGACAATGGCGGAACGAAATATAGCGGATGCGATTGTAACCGAGATGGTGATTCATGGGAACCACCGACTCGCGTCAAAGGTGATATCGCGCGGATGATTTTCTATATGGCGGTTCGTTATGAAGGTGGCGGCGAAATCGACTTAGAGACGTCAGAAAACGTCAACAATGGTTCAAACCCACTTCACGGAAAGTTATCGACGTTAAAAGCGTGGAACAAACTTGACCCAGTCGATGCATTCGAAAAGAAACGCAATGACATCATTTTTGAAAAATGGCAAAAAAACCGCAATCCATTCATTGATCATCCAGAATATGCGACAGCAATTTGGGGAAATTAATCTAGCAAAAGGGGGCTGACTCAGAAGTCAGACCAACATCAATCTGTGTGACGGACGTTTCCGTCCTCCATTAATCAAATGACCGATGCTCCCGCGATTCACGGGAACATCGGTCATTTCTATGCACATTCTCATGGCTCAGGATAGTTTAGTGTATGCATGAAAAGTCCGGATTCCTTTTAATCGGGAGACATCCCCATGTTTGAGTCACCCCTGTTTTTTGATTGAAACTTTCCCTAGGGAAACATCGTAGAAACGGATGTAATCGAAAATAGCAGGTTGAAAGGAATCATATGACTCATGGAACGGATCAAACAAGTTTTGAAAAGATATCGGATAGCAATAGCCGGAATCTTAGGTGGACTCGTCATTTTCTGGTTTAGTATCGGTTTATTTGTTGCAGAAGGGAAACGTCCCGCGGCGAACGGGAAACACTCGTTTGTCATCGTCCTCGGTGCAGGTGTCAGAGGGGAAACACCGTCACTGATATTGAAAAACCGGATTCAGGCTGCAGTTGCATACGGAAAAAAATATCCGGAAACGACTTTTATCTTGAGCGGTGGGCAGGGGAAGGGTGAAGCGATTTCAGAAGCAGAAGCGATGCGCCGTGGCATGATTGACGAAGGAATCTCTGAAAAACGTCTTGTGCTCGAAGACAAATCGACATCGACCACTGAAAATTTACGTTTTTCAAAGGCGTTATTACCAAAAGGTGAAAATCACGTTTCAATCGTGACGTCAGATTTTCATTTGTATCGTGCGCGTACCGAAGCGAAGAAAGTAGGATTGAATAGTGATGCGATTCCTGCAGAAACACCGTTATCTGGTGTATTGCGATATGGTATGCGTGAACGTGTCGCAATCATCGTGAAGTTTTTTGAATGATGGATTCGGCGTGTAGACAAACTATTAAAAAGCGTAAACATGCGGTATTGAGATACAATCCGTTCGCGCTTCCCTGTCACGCCGCTACAGCAAAGCTGCAGGGTCGCGACCGATTGCTTTTCGTTTTAAAAGCGATTCGAGACGAATCGCGCTCTAAACCGTCTCTATGCCCGGCTTTCCGTTACGGTATTACTTAAAAAGCGTCATGTTTCGTTGACTCCTACGGGAAAAAGTGCGTTTTTAACGCACTTTCAGAGGCAGGCAAGACCCTGCTCGTTGGCCGCTAGGATCCAAGAAGCAACGGCTTGCGCCTCGCCCGAGGAAAGCAACGAAAAAAGATGCTTTATCTCCCGATAGCACTTTGTCTACAGTCAAAAACCACCATGCCACAAGCATGATGGTTTTTGATAAAACGGTTTATTTATTTTGCTGTGAATTGTCTGATTGATTGTTTTGTGGGGCTTCTTCTTTTCCGAGCGCCACGTCTTTTGCTTCGACCACTTTCTCACTGATTGAAGACAGGTCACCTTTAGCTTCCGTTGCTGTATCTTTTACAGAAGAAGCATCCGATTTAACGGTATCGAGTTCATTGTTGACTTTGTCATAGACGTTTTGAACGTCACCAGCGACTTCTTGAATGATTCCTGAAGCGCTTTTTACTTGTTCGATGACTTGTGAAGCTTTTCCTGACGGATCTTCTTTAATAGTAGATGCTAATGATGAAACGGAATCTTTTGCGCCGCTAAGTCCTTGTTTTGTGTTTTGTCGATTCGTTGAGCTCAGCATTGTAAGCAATCCGCCAACGACAGCTCCTAGCAACATCCCCGTAAGTAAATTGATACGACGACCTGACGAAGCTTCTTGATCGAATTGACGATTTGGATGTTCTTGTTGAGCAGCATGTGGATCATTTTGTAGATTAGGTTCCATGAATAGACACTCCCTTAAGATAATAGTTGACCATGATAGATATGTACCCTCGTCATAAAAAAGGAAAACATGCACTTTTCATGCAACAAAAAAAGACCACCGATGTTAAAATGGTCTCAGACGGTCAAAGTTGTTTAGTTTTGCTTCTCTTCATCCTGCTTTTCAGTCAGTTTACGGTTGATTTCATCGTAGTCAATTTCGATATCGTCTTGATTGCCTTTATATCCGTAGCCTTTTGAAATGACAATGATTGAAGCGACTAAGACAAACACGATGATTAGAATGGAAACAACATAGAGCCACATGATCCATTCCTCCTTTCATTCTTCTCTTTTAGTATGACGGAAAACTGTCCGTTCGTCTAAACGAAAGTGGTGATGATGTGATAAACTATGTTCAGATTAACATGTTTAGGAACGAGGTGACGGTATGAGTATATTAGTCGTAGATGACGAATTTACGAATTTAATGATTTTGGAGCGTCTGCTTGAAAATGAAGGATACGATGTCGTAAAAGCGATGAGTGGGGAAGAAGCGATCGAATTGATGGAGGACCCAGCCTTTATCGACAACTTAGATGTCGTATTACTTGATGTAGAGATGCCCGGCATTAGTGGGATTGATACAACACGGTTGATTCGAAAACGATTTGGTTTAGATGAATTGCCAATCGTCATCGTGTCTGGTCGTTCCAATGAAGAGGACATCGCGGATGGACTGGATGCGGGAGCATCAGACTATACGACAAAACCAATTCGAAAAACGGAACTGCTTGCCCGTGTTCGAAATGCGATGTCATTAAAACAAGCGATTGATGCACGGAAACGGTATGAAAAAGTCTTACAAGAAGATTTTGATCTTGCTCAAAAGCTTCAGCAAAGTGTGTTGAGTGCAAATATCGAAGATGAAGACATTCGAATCATGGCAACCTATATTCTTTCTAAAAAACTAGCCGGAGATATGTACGCCTGGTACCGCATCTCGCAAAATAAATATGGCATCATTTTGTTTGATGTCATGGGGCATGGTGTCTCGTCAGCGTTGATTACGATGGGAATGAGCTCGATCTTGTTTGAACTCGTGCATCGCATCGGTGATCCAGCAAAAGTACTTGAAGAACTGAACCGGCAGATGAGCCGCCTTTTCCCAGGGGATGAAACGGAAATTTATTTTACTGCCGTTTATTTGTACATCGACTTGGATGAGATGAAACTTAGTTATGCGAATGCGGGACACCCACCTGGTTTGTTACGGATGGGGGATCAAATCATCGCCCTCGAGAACACAGGATTGCCAGTCGGGATGTTTGAGGACTCACAGTATACGAGTCGGACGATCGACTTGACGTCTCCTGGATGTATCTACCTCTATACGGATGGTTTCATGGAGCTGTATAGCAAAGGGATTGACGAAGGGATTAGTGCGATCCGTCAGTTGATCGAACAGCAAGGACCGAACATTCACCACTTGATTCAACCCGATCAAAGTGATGAGGCCGATGATTTATGTCTCGTCACGGTCGAAATCAATTAAAAAAGCCACTCGCTCTTTTACATGCTACGTCTTCAGCATGTAAAAGCGAGTGGTTTTTTATGCTAGAAAAAGCGTCTCCGCCACAGGATAAAGGCAGCAAGTCCGGAGAAGAAAATCATCATCCCAAAGACAATCCAAAAGCCGATGACTTCACCTTCCCACGGCACATGGACGTTCATCCCGAACATCCCGGAAATCATTGTCGGGATTGAAATGACAATCGTTATTGAGGCTAAAAACTTCATGACGAAGTTGACATTGTTCGAGATGACGGAACCAAACGTATCCATCGTCGAACTGATGATATCCTTATAGATTTGTGCCATCTCCATCGCCTGGCGGTGCTCGACGAAAACATCTTCTAGTAAATCTTCATCGTCTTCATGTTTCTCGAGACTCGGTGTTTTAATGATGCGATCAAGAACACCATCGTTTGATTTAAGTGACGTCATGAAATAGACGAGGGATTTTTGTAAGTTCATCAGTTGAAAAATTTCTTGATTTCGCATCGAACGTTGAAGTTCATCTTCGAGTTCGTCCATTCGGCGATCGATTTGACGAAGGAAACGAAGGTAAGAAGAGCTGACTTTATAAAGAATTTGAAATACAAAGCGTGAACGATAATTCGTTCGGAATGTCCGTAATTTACCGTTCGAGAACAAAGTCAACACGTCGAGTTGTTGTGAACAGACGGTGATGAAATGCCTCGACGTCACGATGATACCGAGCGGAATCGTGTTGTAGCGTCGTCCCGATGACTCTTCTTCGATGTACGGAACATCGACAATCATCAAGAGTCCTTCATCATCTTTTTCAAAACGAGGTTTTTCTTCAACGTCCAGTGGGTCATAGATAAAATCCTCAGGAATTTTTGTGGCAGCAATGACTTGGTCGGCTTCGTCTTTTGTCGGATTGACAAGATGAATCCAAGAACCTTTCGTGAATTCTTGAATTTCGTTGACTGCCCCCGTCACATCACTTCGATAAATCGTCAACATATGTCTATCCCTCCTGCTCTTCACTTGCTTATTATAGGGACAGAAGATAGGACGTGTAAATGATTCTCAGATTTTTTTTTACGACATTTAATGCTAAAATAAAATCAGAGGGGGGAACTAGATGCCTTTTTTTAATCAAAAGAAGTTAGAGGAATTACGCTCAATCGCCGGTGGGGACCACGTATTTTTACAAAAAATTGGTGAAACATACATTGCGCAGTTTGATCGCAAATTCCCTGAACTAAAACAAGCGTTCGATGACAATGATCCAGAACAGACAGAAAAAATCGCACACTTACTTAAAGGTGCCTCCTATTCGGTCGCGGCGGACGATTTGGCAGATGCGTTTGAACAACTTGAAAAAGAAGCAGAAAACGGGTCGCTTGAGAATGCCGAGCAAGTTTTAAAAAATATTGATCAATCTATGACGGAGTTCCGAAAAATCTGGTTGGATGCTTTTATTGGGAAGAATCCGGACGCGATTCAGTAGGCTAGATATAATTTTTTAAAACGACGTTCACGATTTCGTTCGTGGACGTCTTTTTGTTGATTAAAAAAGTCGACATTCACAGGAAAGTGAACGCCGACTTAAAAGTCAGTCATATTTTACAAGACGTATGCATCAACCGTTTCGATCAAGCGACCGATTTCTGGTTTTGTAATTTGTGCGTTGACCCCAACAGATTCACCTTTATGGCGAAGATCATCTGAAATTAAGGAAGAGAAGACGATGATTGGCAGTTCTGCATACCGGTCGTCTTCACGAAGGCGTTTCGATAAATGAAGTCCATCCATTTTCGGCATCTCAATATCTGTGATCAACAAGTCACAATCGCTACCTGCTTCGAAGGCGTCAAACGCATCTTTTCCGTTGATGAACCATTTTAAGCCGTGATATCCCGCTTCTTCAAGCGTCTCGATGATGAGTGTCCGGAGCATTTCTGAATCTTCGGCAATCCAAATCGTTTTGTTCGACCGGTCACGCGGTTGGACGCGACGTCCTTCTTCACGTGCGAAGATGTCTTTACGAGACAATTCGAGTGCGATTTTTTCATAATCGAGTAAGATGATCATCTTATCGCCTGTCTTGACGACGCCGTTCGTCAATCCTTCGATTCCACGTGCGAGTTCGTTCGGTGTATCGATTTGTTCCCACGAGATACGTCTGATTTCCGTGACAGAATCGACGCGAAGGACACTTTTCTCGCCATTGAACTCACAGATGATTAACCGATCTTCCGTCGCTTCGTCATGCGCTACACCGATGACAGTCGGTAAATCGATGACCGTCATGACTTCACCGCGTAGTTCGATTAATCCTTTGACGGCGTCTGGTGTTCCTGGAAGTGGTGTCATCGGTAACGGAACGATGATTTCACGCACTTTCATGACGTTAATCCCAAAGGTATAAGGACCACAATGGAAAATGACGATTTCTAATTCATTCGTACCCGCTTCTAACAAAATATCGTGTTGATTGTACACGTGATTTATCCCCTTTCGTTCCTGCACATTCACTTCTGCCTAGTTATCGGCACAATTCGTAAAACATTCCATATCAAATTCAATAAAAAAACTATTGTAATCGCTTTCATAATATGTTAAGCAAAAAGTTTGGCATTTGTCTGACCAATTGTTTACAATAGCTATGCAGCCACACACTGAAGTGACAGAGAGAAAAAACATATGGAGGTAGAGTGGAATGAATACAACAAAAACAACGTATACATTTTTATTGGATGGACAATGGTATGAGAGTGAATCAAAAGAGACGATTGAAATCTCTTCACCATATAAGGAAGACCTCGTTGGTCGTGTGCAAGCGATGACGAAACCAGAAGTCGACCGTGCGATTGCTTCAGCAAAAACAGCACAAGCGACTTGGGCGAAACAACCAGCAAACAAACGGGCGGAGTTATTGCACGCCTGGGCAACTGAACTTGAGAAGCGTGCGGACGAAATCGGCGAAGTCATCATGCGTGAAGTAGGTAAGGGCCGTGCAGATGGCGTCAAAGAAGTCAAACGGACAGCGGAGATCATTCGCTATACAGCGGAAGAAGGTCTTCGTTTTGACGGTCAAATGATGCAAGGCGATTCATTCCCAGGCGGAAGTGCGAAAAAACTCGCAGTCATCAAAAAAGCGCCACTCGGCGTCGTTCTTGCGATTTCACCCTTCAACTATCCGGTCAACTTAGCGGCAGCAAAACTTGCACCGGCGTTGATGACAGGAAACGCGGTTGTCTTCAAACCGGCAACACAAGGCTCAATCAGTGGAATCTTGATGATTGAAGCGCTCGTCGCAGCAGGTCTTCCGTCAGGTCTCGTCAACGTCGTGACGGGTCGCGGATCAGTCATCGGTGACTATTTAACAGCACATCCAGGAATCGATATGATTACCTTCACGGGTGGTACAGGGACGGGACGTCACTTGTCGCGTCAATCAGCGATGATTCCACTTGTACTTGAACTCGGTGGAAAAGACCCGGCACTCGTCTTAGAAGACGCGGACCTTTCATTGGCAGCGGATCACATCATCAGCGGGGCGTTCTCTTATTCTGGACAACGTTGCACAGCGATTAAACGTGTATTCGTCTTAAATCATCAAGCGGATGCGCTCGTTGACGAATTAACAACACGGATCGCGAAGTTAACGGTCGGTTCACCTGAAGACGACAGTGTCGTCGTTCCATTGATTGATACAAAATCAGCGGATTACGTGGAGGGCTTGATTACGGATGCGAAAGATCAAGGTGCAACAATCGTCACTGGTGGAAACCGGACGAACAACTTGATTGAACCAACATTAATCGACAATGTGACACGTGACATGCGTGTTGCTTGGGAAGAACCGTTCGGACCCGTCTTACCAATCATTCGTGTCAGCTCAGTCGAAGAGATGATTGCGTACTCGAACGAATCGGAATACGGTCTTCAAGCAAGTGTCTTCACGGAAAACATTGATTCAGCTTTCGCTGTAGCGGATGCCCTTGAGACAGGTTCTGTTCAAATTAACGGTCGGACGGAACGTGGCCCAGACCACTTCCCATTCATCGGCGTTAAATCATCTGGACTTGGTGTTCAAGGTGTCGGACGAAGCCTTGCTTCGATGACGCGTGATAAACTGACTGTCCTTAACTTAAAATAAGCTTTGCAATAAACGAGCGACCTTTCATTCTGCGAAAGGTCGCTTTAGCGTGTAGATAAACTCTTATGAAGCGTGAACAGGCGATATCGAGAAGCAATCCGTTCGCGCTTTCCTGTCTCGCCTCGTCTTCAAAGCGGCAATCTTCCGCGCCGCTACAGCAAAGCTGCAGGGTCGCGACCGATTGCTTTTCGCGGTTCTAAGCGATTCGAGACGAATTGCGCCCTAAACCGTCTGCCTGCCCGGCTTTCCCTTACGGTATTATCTAAAAAGCGTCGCGTTTCGTTGACTCCTGCGGGAAAAAGTGCGTTTTAACGCACGCAGCGTGTAGACGAACTCTTATGAAGCGTGAACATGCGATATCGAGAGACAATCCGTTCGCGCTTCCCTGTCTCGCCTCGTCTTCAAAGCGGCAATCTTCCGCGCCGCTACAGCAAAGCTGCAGGGTCGCGACCGATTGCTTTTCGCTTTAAAAGCGATTCGAGACGAATTGCGCCCTAAACCGTCTGCCTGCCCGGCTTTCCCTCACGGTATTATCTAAAAAGCGTCGCGTTTCGTTGACTCCTACGGGAAAAAGTGCGTTTTAACGCACTTTCAGAGGCAGGCAAGACCCTGCTCATTGTCCGTTAGGATCAAGGAGCAACGGCTTGCGCCTCGCCCGAGGAAAGCAACGAAAAAAGACGCTTGATTTCCCGATGGCACTTTGTCTACATCCTAAGGAAAGCAATGAAAAAAGACGCTTGATTTCCCGATGGCACTTTGTCTACATCCTAAGGAAAGCAACGAAAAAAGACGTTTGATTTCCCGATGGCACTTTGTCTACATCCCGAGGAAAGCAACGAAAAAAGACGCTTGATCTCCCGATGACACTTTGTCTACAGCCTGAAGCGACCTTTCATTCTGCGAAAGGTCGCTTTTTTTTGCATCCAATTCCAGACGGTTTACGTATGCTTTAGTGAAGGGATGCAAGAGAGTGGCAGACAAAGTTTGCGGCTCAGGTTCATTTTTCTCTATAATGAAGGAAACTAGTGAGAGAAATGAGGGGATTCCAAGTGAACAGCAAAGATGAAATCTTCACGCTACCGATCCCAACGCCGTTTCCAGTCGGTGATATCAATTGTTACGTCCTAAAAACGGAGACTGAACATATTTTAATTGATTGTGGACCCGATACGGCAGAAGCTTGGCAAGCCATGCAAGAGGGCCTACAGAAAATCGGCTTGTCTGTCGAAGAACTCGACAAAGTAATCGTGACGCATCACCATGCCGATCATGCCGGAATGGCTTATCGTTTTTCTGAAAAAGGAATTGCGATTTACGGGCACGCACGACTGCGTCCCTATTTAGAACAAGATACGGACTTCTTAAATAGTGGCGATGCCTTTTTGCAACGCTTAGCGATGTCGTTCGGGGTGCCGAAAGAAATACGAGCGTTACTACCGAGCTATCTGTCAGCTCTGAAATGGCTCGGAAAAGGACAACTTGATCACGTTCTAAAAGAAGGCGATTCCATTACGGCGGCAGGTACATACCGCGTGATTGAGTTACCGGGACACGCAAGTGACCAGATCGGGATTCTCGGTCAAGACGGGACATTATTCGCAGCCGACCATTTACTGGCACGGATTGAGCCGAATCCATTACTCGAACAGCCGCAAGCAGGGGATGATTCAGACATAAAACGGCCCGTCCTTGCTTACATGCGCTCGCTCGAAAAACTCCAAGGCGAACGGATCACGATTGCCTACACCGGGCACGGGGAACCGATTCATGACGTGTCAACATTGATTGAAGAACGCTTGCTCCAACGAAAAGCCCGCGGTGAGCAACTTCTGAAACATCTGACAGGAGAGCAGACGTTATTTGATTTAGCCCAGTTGACATACGGCAATCGTTTGAAAAAATCATTCCCGCTCGTCATGAGCGAGATGAAAGCGCGACTCGATCATTTAGTCGCAAGTGGTCAAATCACAGTCGAAAAACGAGACGCGGTTCTTTATTATTCGAAGGCGGGAGTTAGCGGATGAATCTAATGAATAAAACGGTGGTCTTGACGGGAGCATCAAGCGGTCTCGGTGAAGCGTTAGCGCGCGTCTTGAACCGGCAAGGGGCGAATTTGATTTTGATTGCCCGCCGTGCCGATCGACTCGAACAATTAGCCGGGGAGCTGAATGCTCGCTATATCGTCTATGACTTAGAACATTCACCGGAGCGTCTCGCAGAACGAATCCAGGTCGACTATGGCATGATTGATGTATTGATTAATAATGCTGGATTCGGAGAATTCAGTTTCTTGCACGATACCTCGATCGAAACGATTGAATCGATGCACCGGATCAATGTCTTGACGCCCGTCCGGTTGACGAAAGCGTGTCTATCTTTACTCCGTCCGAATGGAATGATTGTCAATGTCGCGAGTCAGGCAGGAAAGCTGCCGACTCCGAAATCGACCATCTACTGCATGACAAAAGCAAGCCTGCTTCAGTTCTCGAATGCATTGCGGCTTGAATTACGACCAAAAGGCATCCATGTGATGACGGTTAATCCAGGACCGATCGCGACGGAATTTTTCATACGCGCTGACCTCAGTCGTAAGTATGAAAAAAATGTCGCCTCGATACTACTGTCGAAAGAGTCGCTCGCAAAGACGGTAGTCCGAGCGATCGAACGTCAAAAACGAGAGGTCAATGCACCGTGGTGGATGGAACTTTCAGCGAAAGTTTATGCCGTTTGTCCCCGATTGATTGAAGGGCTCGGTAAATCAGGATTTGATAAAAAATGATAGGGTGGGGATGGAACAGATGTTAAAGAAAATGATAGGTGTCGCCGCGACCGGGATGTTGCTTGCAGGATGCGGAGCTACTTCCGATATGCCGGAAAAAAAGGATGTTCTCGGATCTTCTTATAAGATGATTGAACAAGAAGCACAAAAAACGACGGTCCGGATGTACATGTGGGGTGGAGATGACGGCATCAATGCCTACATCGACGAGTATGTCGCACCCAAGTTGAAAAAAGAGCATCAAATCACTTTGAAGCGTGTGCCGATTGAAACAGCGGATATCATTCAGAAATTACGTGCCGAAAAAACAGCCGGTAAGGACACAGGCGTGATTGATGTTGTCTGGATCAACGGCGATAATTTCCGAAATGCGAAAAAAGATGGGCTGTTATATGGTGATATTGCGAGCGTCTTACCGAACATCAAACAAGTCGACGCCGCGGCGCAAGCTTCAGATAGTGGGACGAAGACGGAAGGGCTCGAAGCCGCCTGGGGAAAAGTCCAGTTCGCGTTCCATTATGATCAAGCCAGTGTTGCCAAACCACCGATGGACTTAAGTGAATTAAAAGACTGGGTCAAAGCAAATCCAGGAAAATTCACTTATCCGGAAGTAACGGATTTCACAGGAAATGCGTTTGTGCGTCATGTCATGTATGGTGTCGAATCAAATGAAACGTTGAAGGACCCGAAAAGCGATTTTAAAAAGACATGGGACTATTTAAATGATTTAAAACCGTACCTTTGGAAAGAAGGGAAAACCTATCCGAAGACACTCGCACAGCTCGATCAGCTGTATGCGAAGGGGGATGTCGCGTTCACGATGGGCTTCAATGAACGCCGGGCCGAACAGGAAGTCGCGTCCGGGACCTTCCCGAAAGAAACACGTCCACTCATCTTAGAAGAAGGTTCGATTGCGTCGACCCACTTCTTATCGGTTCCGTTTAACGCACCAAATCCAAAAGGGGCGCTCGTTGCGATCAACGAATTGTTATCAGCAGATGCGCAGTTGAAGAAATATGACGCGACCTACTGGGGAGATGGGACAAGTCTTGATTTAAGTACGTTGACGTCAGAAGAACAACAAGCGTTTAAGGATGTCCCGGCAGCAAAATCGACACCGACACCGGATGCCTTTGAAGGAAAAGTCCGAGCGGAGCTCGATCCGGAGTTCTTCGAGGTCATTCGAAAGGATTGGCCGGAACGTGTGGCGCGGTAATCCTTACCCCGCCGTCTTCTTGATTGCTGGTATGGTTCTTTATGGACTGTTCATCAGTGTATCGATGACGACAGTCGCCGATTATCGTGCATTGTTAAGCGATACCGTGTTTCTTGAAAGCATTGCGTTAAGTCTGTACGTCGCACTGAGTAGCACGTTACTTTCGTTAGGGGTCGGTGTCGGATTAGCTCAATTTTTCTCAAGGCGAGGGGGGATAGCGGAACAAATCCTTGCACTTCCGCTGTTCATCCCGCATCTGGGTGCAGCATATCTCGCGATTCTCTACTTCAGTAATGTACCGATGATTGGTCCGCATGAGACGAATCATTTTAGTATCATCTTGACTTACGTGTATAAGGAAACACCGTTCATCTTTTTTTATCTCATCCCTGTTTTTCGACGGCTTGATCACCGGTATGAGGAATTGGGGCAACTGCTTGGATTATCTAGGATTCACCGATTTTGGCATGGAAAAGGTGTTTTTATTTTGTTTCCGGCACTTGAAGCAAGCTTCATTGTTTTTGCATTTGTTCTATTTGCCTACGAAGTGCCGGCATTGCTTGGTGTGACGTATCCGAAAATGATTGGTGTATATGTATTTGATTTATATACGCAAGGAGACCTGTCGCAACAACCAACGGCTTTTGCCATCAGTGTCGTCTTGACGACGTTGCTCTTCATGATGTTAGCCGTCTTCACGTGGTGGATTCGACCGATCACAGAGCGAATCAGTAAGGGGCGGATTGAATGAAGCAACGAATCGTTACGCTATTGATTGCTTGTCTCGTCGTTGCACCGCTGCTCGGAATCATTCCGAAATCATTTTCTCTAAACCCACGAATCGTCGAGACGTTGACGACTACGCTCTTCATGATTGCAGCAGTGACGTTTTTGAACCACGTAATTGGTTATGCAGCGGGGAAAGCCATTGCCTTTCAGACGGGACGAATTATTCAACTGGCTGAGTTGTTGATTAGTCTGCCACTGTTTTTACCTGTATTATTGCTCTCATTTGGTCTTTATTTGACGTGGATCCGTTTAGGTTTGGCTGATCAATTCCTTGGCGTGTTACTCGTCCTTTTGTTACCGACACTTCCGTACACGGTCCGCCTTTATACGAACGGATTTCAGGCGCTCGGTGAACAACTACTCGAACAGACGGTCCTCGTTGAGGCGAACCGCTTGAAACGATTTTTCTTTTTAGTCGGACCGTTGCTTCGTCCGACATTACAATCGGTGACATTGCTCGTCACCGTCATCACACTTAGTCAGTATGCACTCGTCGTGCTGATCGGCGGTGGCGTCGTTCGGATGCTCGCACTTGAAGTCTTCCCCCTTTACTCTGGGAATGCGGTTGATGCGGCTAAAGAAGCGACGATTTGGTTGATTGGGTTACCATTTTTGATTTATCTAGGGCAAATGTTGTTCTTTACCTTATGGATAGAAGGGGTTCGGAGGTTATTAGATGGACGTAAAAATTAATAAAGTGATGAAGCGTTTCGGTAAAACGACCGTTTTGCAAGACATCAATCTAACCATCGCCTCGGGACAATGCGTTGCGCTTGTCGGACCGAGTGGAAGCGGGAAGACGACGTTACTGCGCTTGATTGCCGGATTAGAAAAGGTCTCAGGTGGAACGATTCACTTCGGAGAGCGTGACGTTACAAAAACAGTCCCGAGTAAACGCGGAGTGACGATGCTGTTTCAACGACCGCTACTGTTTCCCCATCTCACGATCGGGCAGAATATCCGCCTTGGCATGCGAGGGGACGCCCGACAAGTCTCTGAGTGGCTCGACCGCGTTGGGTTACCGGGACGTGAAGCGGACTTTGTCCATCAACTGTCGGGAGGCGAGCAACAACGTGCGAGCTTAGCACGTGCCCTTGCGAGTCAACCGAACTTTTTATTATTAGACGAACCGTTTTCGAGCCTCGATTTGCCGCGGAGGCGTGAATTACGGACGTTGATTCGTCGCCTGACGGAGCAACAAGGTGTGACGACGTTGCTTGTCACACATGATCGCGAAGAAGCGATGGCAATGGCGGACTATGTGTATGTCATGCAGGCAGGACGCATCATCGAGCAAGGGCGACCTGTTGCTTTAAGCGAGACAAGTCCGTTTTTTGGAGATGGTCTTGCCTTAGACGGGACATGGTATCCGCTGTCTGCGATCGAGTTGGTCTTAAGACCGACGAATCAAACGAATGAACGTGTTACGATTACGAAAGAATTAATCCAATATGGCGTTCGGTTCTATGAAGTCGAACGGGCAACCGGCGAGCGACTCGTCATTCAGACAAGAGGGGCGTTCGACGAAGCGACGACGGTTTATGTCGTCAGAAAGGAGGACTAATATGTTAGATACACGAGCACGAAAGATGGTCCAACCTGTGTTCGACCAAGCAGCGACCGGTTTAAAAAAGCTTGGTCTGTCGGCGAATCAAGTGACCATCATTTCCGGCATCATCGGAGGAGCGACAGGATTCTTCGTCTACAATGATATGATGGGAATTGCGATTCTCTTATTGTGGATTTCTGGAATGCTTGATGTCGTCGATGGGACGATGGCACGTCGCGAAAAACCGACAGCGATTGGAACGATTCTTGATCTTGTACTAGATCGAATCGTCGAGTTGTCCGTGCTAATCGGGATTGCGCTTCGTTTTCCGGAAACACAAATCGTCATGCTCTTTTTAATTGCGTCCTTTGTCATCGGCATGACGATGTTCCTTGCGATTGGAGCAGTCAGTGAAAATTATGGCATCAAGTCCTTCCAATACCAGCCGGGTCTCGTTGAACGGACAGAGGGATTCTTGTTTTTAACGGCAATGCTGTTATTCCCAAGTGCTATCATCTGGATTGCAATCGTCTTCTTGATTGCAGAACTGTATACGGTAGGCGAGCGCTTCTATCAAGCCTCTAAGGTGCTGGGATGAGTGAACAGGAGTTAATCATGGTCACGGATCAGGCCGGGCATCCATTATTCACGGCGTCACGAGACCGGGTACACGCTGAAGGGTTATGGCATGAGACGTTCCACTGCTTCGTCGTGAATCGAGAGCAACGAATCGTTCTCCTTCAAGAACGGGCGACTGAAAAAAAGGATTTTCCAAATTGTCTCGACATTACAGCGGCAGGACATTTACTTGCCGGTGAAACCGTTGCTGATGGTGTTCGTGAACTCGAAGAAGAGCTCGGACTCGTCCGGACGATGGATCAGTTGGAGCACGTTGGTATTTTTCTAGAAGAATTGACGTTGCCGGGATTCGTTGATCGTGAGCGGACTCAGGTCTTTTTGACGGAATCGAACCAAGCCATTTCTGACTATCATTTACAAGCTACTGAAGTCAAACGGCTGGTCGCTTTTTCATTCGACGCATTTGCTACGTTAGGTGACGAAACGACAACGGAAGTCGTCAGCATCGAGGGTGAACGTTTCGGGCGGAACCGCTTCGTCCCGCACCCGCCGGAGTACTGGGCGATGGTCGAACGAAGCATTGGACAATCTAGCATGTGACAGGAGGAACTGTAGATGAAACAGCGATCTACAGTTTTTTTCTTGCCTAAAAAAGTACAAAGTGGCGTAATGCTATGTAATTTGAGATAATTAACAATATATATTATTGATGAAAGAAGGTGCAGCCAGTGGGATTACGATTCGCACTGCTCGGACTGCTAACCCAGGGAGAAGCGACAGGCTATGATTTAAGTACGACGTTCAAAAAACAGATGACGCATTTTTGGACAGCACACCATACGCAAATTTATCGAGAATTATTAAAAATGGAAGAAGCATCACTCGTGACGAGTGTCCATATCGTCCAGGACGATCTTCCAGATAAAAAAGTCTATTCGATTACAGATAAAGGTCAAACAGAGCTCGTCGCCTGGCTACGGGCACCGAGTGAATTTAAGCCGAAAATGAAAGATGAGAACTTAATGCGCGTGTCGTTGTTACACCTCTTGCCGCTCGAGGAAGCGGTCGCTTACCTTGAAGAATCAAAACGACATCATCAATTTGCGGTCGACATGATGCAAGTGTGGCGAAAAGATCATTTAGAGAACGGGGCAACGCTCGGGGAGACACTGACGAGTGAGTACGGTCTACGGATGATGCTGAATTACCTCGATTGGTGTGACTGGGCAGTCGAAGAAATCAAAAGAAGTCAAACGAGTGTTTGATTGTGATGGGATAGGGAGTAGAGAACGTGAGTGTATTTAAAGATTATCAAGACTGGTTGGACGAGGAGACGGATGACATCATTGAACGGCATGCAACTTATGCCGCCGCTGAATTGAAATTAGGTGGAGAAGTCGGAGACTACTATGTTGATGCGGGGCTGATCAATCAATTCGTCATGCGACATGTCTCGTGGTTGTCGATCAGTGAAATCGAAGACATTCTGACAGAGTCTGAAAACAGCGACCGGATAGAATTGCTCGAACCAACAGATCACGAAGAAGAGATGCAACGTCAGCAAGCAGAACACGTGTTACGAATGGATGTAAAAGAAATGTTGGCTTTAAAAACACGTCCATTCATCGAGCGACGTGTACAAGCGCTCACGCAAGAAATTCGTCCGCTTCAAGACCGTCAGGCAGAAGCGCAGGCGGCATTCGATAAAATCGAACGGACGATTGAGACAGGACCAGCACCCAAAATCATTCCGAAACGTTGGTATCGACGGGAACGTGTGGTTGAACAGTCGTTTACCGATGAAGAGCGTACGAACCTTGACGAGCAGCTTGAAGCACGACAGCAGCAGCTCGTTATTGAAGACCGTACGGTTGCGGCAGCCGAACGTGAAATACTGATGCTGCAGCGGGCGCTTAACGAAAGGGAATGACTTGAAGTAAAAACAGCACCTCCACCTTTGTTCAGTGGAGGTGCTTTGACTGTAAACAAAGTATTATCGGGAGATAAAATCGTCTGTTTTCGTTGCTTTCCTCGGACGCGGCGCAAGCCGTTACTCCTTGATCCTAACGGACAACGAGCAGGGTCTTGCCTGCCTCTGAAAGTGCGTTAAAAACGCACTTTTCCCCGTAGGAGTCATCGAAACGTGACGCTTTTTATAGGAAGACCGTGACGGAAAGCCGGGCATGCAGACGGTTCAGCGCGCAAGTCGTCTTGAATCGCTTTTAAAGCAAAAAGCAATCGGTCGCGACCCTATAGCTTCGCTGTAGCGGCGTGACCGATTGCCACTTTGAAGACGATTAGGAAGGAAAGAGAGCGAAAAAGACAGGGAATCAGATGCAAGAGACCTTTCATCCAGTTTGTCTACACGTGAAAAAAGCACTTCCACTGATGTTCAGTGGAAGTGCTTAGCATCAACTAAAATTTTAGACAGTCGCGAGTTTAGCAACGATCAATTTAGCGACTGCTTCACTTGAAGCCGGGTTTTGACCTGTGATGACATTGCCATCGATGACAGCGAATTCTTTACCTGCGTCTGAAGTCAAGAATGTTGCGCCTTCATTACGTAATGTTGTTTCAAGTAAGAAGGGTACTTTTTCTTCAAGACCTGTTGATTTTTCTTCTTCATCTGTGAAGCCATTGATTTGGCGACCTTCGACGAATGGTTTACCATCGATCATGACGTGAGCGAAAGCGGCAGGTCCGTGGCAAACAGATGCGACGATTCCGTCTTTTTTGACCATTGCTTCGATTGCACCAGCAACTTGTGGGTTGTTCGGGAAATCAACGACCGCACCATGTCCACCTGGGAAATAAACAGCGTCGAACGATGAAGGATCGACTGTTGAGAGTGAAGCTGTATCTTTTAGTGCTTTACGTGCGTCTTGGAACTTCGGTAGAATTTCTTTGACGAGTGATGCTTTATCGATCGGGACGTCGCCACCTTTAACAGAAACGACAGTGACGTCATGTCCTGCTTCATTAAATAAGTTGAACGGTGCAGCAAACTCTTCGAACCAAAGTCCTGTTGCGTGTCCGTTCATGTCATCGGCGCTTGTTGAAACGATTAAAATACGTGCCATAATAAAATTCCTCCTCTAGTGTTAACGTTACAAATAAGAGGATTCCCCGGCTTGCTAAAACTCAAACCTTATTGATGTGCCGTATAAGGATGGACCGGCAATGTTTTTAGGACGTGATTGATTTGTTCAAGCGTGACGGGTTCCCGCATCGCCTTGAGGTTGGCTTGTAATTGGGACACGCTCGACGCACCCGGCAGGACGATTGCGGCTTGTTGATCAATTGCTTGGAGAGCAAGCGCCGGTAACGGGTAGTCTTGTAAGAAATTCAATGTTTCTTCGAGTTGTTCTTTATTAAATTGCTCGAACTGGTCAACGGATTGGAGGCGCGACGTACTCTCGGCCGTCAATAATCCTTTTGCGAGCGGACCACGAGCGACGACCTTGACATTTTTTTCATTGAGTAAAGGCAAGAGCGCTTCGATACGTCGATCGAGTAATGAGTAAGGTGTCATCAAATAATCGAGATCACTATGCTCGAGCCAATACTTAATGACGTTTGGCCGTAAAGAAGAAAGACCGTAGGCTTTAATCTTACCGTCTGCCTTTAAATCCTTCACGGCTTGAATCGATGCATCGAGGTCGTCCTCCATCGTACCTCCGTGGACATAGTAGAGATCGAGGTACGGCGTCTCGAGGCGGTTCAGACTTTCAAGGCATGCTTGTTTTAAGTACTCGTAACTCGGATCCCACGTCCAACCCGTTCCCGTTGCATTCATTCGGTTCCCACCTTTAGAGGCGAGGAAAATCCGGCCGCGGTCTTCTTGCGAAAATGTCTGTCCAATCAACGATTCGACGGCTCCGTTCGCGTAGACGTCCGCTGTGTCAAAATGAATGACCCCTTCGTCGAGCGCTGTACGGAGAATTTCTGTTGCTTCTTCTTGTCCGCGTTTTAAAATTGTCATTGTACCTAATCCGAGTCCCATGACTAATCCCTCATTTCTTTCGATATGTGCTACTACAGAACAGTTTATCATATTTATTTCTCCGTCCCCCTGTTAAGGAACTGTTTCATATTTCGAGTCCGAAAAAACAAACTTGCATCAAGAATCGGATAACAGGCATACTGAATAAGAAGAATACATCATGGCGCGGATAATAGTATAGAAGGAAGAGGTGTTTGAAATGGAAGAAAAAACAATTGAACGGGAAGTCATTTATGAAGGAAAAGTCTTTAATGTCGAAAAGCATGTCGTCAGCTTACCGAATGGTAACACATCAGTGCGCGAACTCGTTTATCATAACGGGGCTGTCGCGATCATCGCCTTTGATGAAAAAGGTGATTTGATCGTCGTCGAGCAGTACCGTAAAGCATTCGAACAGCTATCGATTGAAATTCCTGCAGGAAAACTTGAGGCAGGTGAGGATCCAATTGATTGTGCTGGAAGAGAATTAAAAGAAGAAACAGGTTACGCGGCGGAAGAATTGAAACATGTCTTCGATTTTTATGGCGCACCAGGATTTTGTAGTGAACGCGTACATATTTATGAAGCAGTCGGTTTAACGGCTGGCGAACGTCAGCTTGATGCGGATGAATTCCTTGAAAACCAGACTTTGTCACTCGACCGGGCTCTGGAACTGATTGCGAATGGGACGATCGTCGATGCGAAAACGATCATGGCAATCCAGCATTGGCACATTCGTACATTAAAATGATTCTAATTTAATTGATTTTCAGTTGATAATCATTTTAATTTGAAAATTGATTGAGAATCAGCTATGATAAAAGCATCAGTTTCGACCTAAGGGGGCGCTATGATGGAAAGTCGTGTTGAACGCATTAAAAAACAGCTGAGCGGTAAAGGATATAAGCTGACTCCCCAACGTGAAGCGACTGTGCGTATCCTGCTTGAACATGAGTCGGATCACCTCAGTGCTGAAAATGTCTTTTTATTAGTGAAAGAAAAAAACTCTGATATTGGACTCGCGACCGTGTACCGGACGCTCGAATTATTGACGGAGCTTGAAGTCGTCGATAAAGTCAACTTCGGAGGTGGCGTATCTCGATTCGATTTACGACAAGAAGGGGCGAGTCATTCGCACCACCACCTTGTATGTATCGAATGTGGTTCCGTCGAAGAAATTTTAGATGATATGTTAGAAGATGTCGAAAAAGAAATCGTCTCGCGGTTTCACTTTAAAATTAAAGATCACCGCTTGACCTTCCACGGAGTTTGCCGTGTTTGTCAGGAGCGTCATGCACGTGAAGCGCTTGAACAAACGCAAACACAAACTGTCTAACCGTCCTTCCACACACAGGACGGTTTTTTCTTTTTGAAAATATAGGTCAGACCTCTTCACAACGGTTTACACCTTTGATATGATGGAAAAGTAAGCGATTTCTTAAGCCAAGAGGATGAATTCAGTGAGACAACAACTGGAAGCATTTATCAACTATCTCGTCATTGAACGGCAAATGTCAGCAAATACGGCAGCAGCCTATCGAAATGATTTAAACCAGTATCTTCATTCGCTCGAACAAGCAGGGGTGACTTCGCTTGAATTCGTGACACGACATCATATCGTGCTCCATATCGAGAGCTTGTTGAACGCCCAAAAATCACGTGCGACCGTCAGGCGGGCGACGAGTTCGATCCGTTCGTTCCATCAGTATTTGGTCGAAGAGCGTCAAGTGGAGAGTGATCCGTCGCGTCATCTGGATTTACCGAAACCGGAAAAAAAGCTCCCGGTCGTCTGGAGTCAAACGGACGTCGTTAAGTTGCTTGATTCCGTGGTCGGAAACGATCCGCTCGTCAGACGGGACGTGGCGATGCTTGAACTGCTATACGGTACCGGTATGCGGGTCAGTGAACTGCTACAGTTGACGTTAAACGATCTACAACTCGAACTCGGTTACTTATCGTGTCTTGGGAAAGGGAACAAAACGCGAATCATTCCAATCAGCACGACAGCGATTGAGAGCGTCACGACCTATCTCGAATTAGCACGAAACAGTTTAGGGGGCCAGCAAACGGATTATGTCTTCTTGAATAGTCGGGGAAGCCGGTTATCGCGACAAGGTTTTTGGAAGATGATTAAACGACGTGCAAAAGAAGCAGGGATTGAAAAAGAGATTACGCCGCATGTGCTCCGTCATTCATTCGCTACTCATCTACTTGAAAATGGTGCTGATTTACGTGTCGTCCAAGAAATGCTCGGTCATGCCG
The DNA here is from genome assembly GCF_000702625.1 of Exiguobacterium oxidotolerans JCM 12280. Classification (NCBI taxonomy): domain Bacteria; kingdom Bacillati; phylum Bacillota; class Bacilli; order Caryophanales; genus Exiguobacterium; species Exiguobacterium oxidotolerans. The sequence goes on from NZ_JNIS01000001.1 coordinate 2,680,593, forward strand.
ATTTGTCGACGACGCAAATGTACACCCATGTCAATAAAGGGCGGTTACATGAAGTCTATAAGAATCATCATCCACGCGCATGATGTTCTTTATGGAATAAAGGTCTGACTTCAGACAAATGAAGCGTTTTGTCTAGTCGGTTTGTGGGAAAATCATTAGGACAGTCGTTCATTACAGTACGTATTAGGAGGAAATACAAATGGCACAACAATTCAAACGTGTATTTTTAGTCGTCATGGATTCTGTTGGTATCGGTGAAGCACCCGATGCGGAACAATTTGGAGATTTAGGAGCACATACGCTTGGTCACATCGGAGAGCATATGAATGGCTTGAATATCCCGAACCTGGAAAAGCTTGGTCTCGCGCATATTGAAGCCGTTCAAGGTGTTTCGGCTGATGCCGCACCAATCGCATCATACGGTAAAATGGAAGAAGTATCAGCGGGGAAAGATACGATGACGGGACACTGGGAGATCATGGGCCTTCGCATCGATACGCCGTTCCGTGTCTTTGAAAAATTCCCGGCTGACTTGATTGACCGTCTTGAAGCATTCTCTGGTCGGAAAATCATCGGTAACAAACCAGCTTCTGGTACGGAAATCTTAGATGAGCTCGGTCAAGAACACGTCGAAACGGGCGCATTGATCGTCTATACATCTGCGGACTCTGTCTTACAGATCGCAGCGCACGAAGAAGTCGTCCCACTCGAAGAACTGTACCGGATTTGTGAATATGCACGTGATATCACGCGCGACGATCCATACATGCTCGGTCGCATCATCGCCCGTCCATTCCTTGGGGAGCAAGGCGCATGGGTTCGGACATCGAACCGTCACGACTATGCCTTGAAACCGTTTGACCGGACTGTCATGAATGAACTTGAGACAGCAGGCTTCGATGTCATTTCGCTCGGTAAAATCGCTGACATCTTCGACGGTGAAGGTGTGACGGACGCGATCCGTACAAAATCGAACATGGACGGAATGGACCAACTCGTTGGTCAACTCGAACGTGACTTCACAGGGCTTTGCTTCTTGAACCTCGTTGACTTCGATGCCTTGTTCGGACATCGTCGTGACCCGCAAGGTTATGGAGAGGCACTTGAAGAATTTGATGCCCGTCTCCCAGAAGTATTCGAGCGGATGCAAGAAGATGATCTCCTAATCATTACAGCTGACCACGGAAACGACCCGATTCACGCTGGAACGGATCACACGCGTGAGTATGTCCCACTTCTTGCGTATCAAAAGAGTGAAGTGGCGAACAATTTAGGGACACGTGCAACATTTGCTGATCTCGGAGCGACGGTTGCTGCAAACTTCGGTGTTAAAATGCCGGCACACGGAAAAAGCTTTTTAACAGAACTTTAATTTCAAAGGAGCGATTTTGGATGACAGTCAACTGGAATGAAACACGTTCATATTTAGAAAGTAAAATGCAGGCAAAGCCGGAAATTGGCTTAATTCTTGGATCAGGTCTCGGCGTACTCGCTGATGAAATTGAAAATCCAATCGCGATTCCGTATGGCGACATTCCAAACTTCCCTGTTTCGACAGTAGAAGGACACGCGGGACAACTCGTCTTCGGGACGCTCGAAGGTAAACAAGTCGTCGCGATGCAAGGACGGTTCCACTTCTATGAAGGCTACTCAATGGAAATGGTCACGTTCCCAGTTCGTGTCATGAAAGCAATCGGCGTCGAAACATTGATCGTCACGAACGCAGCGGGTGCTTGTAATGAAGCATTTGAACCGGGGGATCTCATGTTGATCACAGATCACATCAATTTCTTCGGAACGAATCCGTTGATCGGGAAAAACGTCGATGAGATGGGACCACGTTTCCCGGACATGTCGAAGCCGTATGATAAAGAATTACTGGAACTTGCCCAAGCAACAGCCGATGAGCTCGGAATCAACGTTCGTCAAGGCGTTTACTTCGGCAACACCGGTCCGACATATGAAACGCCAGCTGAAGTCAAAATGGCACGGATGCTTGGTGGGGATGTCGTCGGCATGTCGACGGTTCCTGAAGTCATCGTCGCACGTCACTCAGACATGCGTGTACTCGGAATCTCATGTGTATCAAACATGGCAGCAGGTATTTTAGATCAGCCGCTCCATCATGATGAAGTCATCGAGACGACAGAACGTGTCCGGGCACACTTCTTATCTCTCGTCCGTGGTTCAATTAAAAAAATGTAACAACACTTTAGAGGAGGAAATAGATTATGCGTATGGTAGATTTGATTGCAACGAAACGAGACGGCGGCGAGTTACCAACAGCCGATATTAAAGCAATGGTCGAAGGTTTCACGAACGGAGATGTTCCAGATTATCAAATGTCAGCGATGTCGATGGCAATCTTTTATCAAGGGATGTCAGATCGTGAAATCGCGGACTTGACGATGGCGATGGTCGAATCAGGTGACGTCATCGACTTATCACGCATCCACGGCAAAAAAGTCGACAAACACTCAACAGGCGGCGTCGGCGATAAAATCAGTCTGATCGTTGCACCACTTGTCGCGTCAATCGGAATTCCGGTTGCGAAAATGAGCGGACGTGGTCTTGGTCACACAGGCGGAACAATCGATAAATTGGAAGCCTTCCCAGGATTTGATGTCGAGTTGTCTGAAGAAGCGTTCGTCAACCAAGTCAACGACATCAAGATGGCAATCATTGGTCAAACAGGGAACTTAACACCTGCTGACAAAAAACTGTACGCATTGCGTGACGTGACAGCGACAGTCAATTCGATTCCGTTGATTGCCAGTTCCATCATGTCGAAAAAAATTGCAGCTGGCGCTGATAGCATCGTTCTTGATGTTAAAACAGGTTCTGGTGCCTTCATGAAGTCGTTTGAGGACGCGAAAGCACTCGCGACAGAGATGGTTTCAATCGGGAAAAGTGTCAACCGGAAGACGATTGCCGTCATCACGGACATGGATCAGCCGCTCGGAAACGAAATCGGGAATGCAAACGAAGTCAAAGAAGCAATCGAAGTCTTACAAGGTAAAGATGTCCGTGACTTGAAAGTCATCGCCTTGACGATTGCCTCACATATGGCGGTCCTTGGCGAGTTCTATCCGACGTTCGACGAAGCCTATGCTGATCTCGAGACACGTCTCGCAAACGGTGCAGCACTCGACGTCTTCAAAAAATTCATCGCAGCGCAAGGTGGCGATGCGTCACTCGTCGACGATATGTCTAAAGCGCTTGAGACGAAATACCAAAAAGACTTCGTGGCGTCAAAAGCAGGTTATGTTTCTGAAATCATCGCCGATGAAGTCGGTGTCGCGGCAATGATTCTTGGAGCGGGCCGGGCAACGAAAACGGACGTCATCGATCATGCAGCAAGCGTCACGTTATTGAAAAAAGTCGGCGATCGTGTTGAAGTCGGCGATGTCATCGCGACACTTCGTTCGAATAAAGAAACATTGGATCAAGCAATCGAGAAAATGGATCATGCTTATCACATCAGTGAAACGAAACCGGAAGCACGTCCGCTCGTTCACGCTGTCATCGATTAAATCATATAAAGTAGTAAGTTGGGTCTTCTTCCCAATTTGCTACTTTTTTTGTTATGATGAAAGTCAGGTTTTTCCAAGTTGTGAAGGAGGAGAAAAAATGAAACCAACTCAATTGAAACAAGGCGATACGATTGCGATTCTTTCACCCGCATCAGCGGTCGCTGCTTACGTACCGCGCCGGCTGCAACGGGGGATCGAGACGCTTGAGCGGATGGGCTTTCAGGTCCTCGTGATGCCGAACACGACAGCGGTTCACAGTCATACGGCAGGAACAATCGGGGAGCGCCTTCAGGACTTACATATGGCGTTTCAAAATCCGGACGTCAAAGCAATCATTTCGACCATCGGTGGTTTTAACTCACATCAGTTGCTCGATGAACTCGATTACGATTTAATCCGCAACAATCCAAAAATCTTTATGGGCTACAGCGACATCACGGCCCTTCTGTCCGGGATTCATACGAAAACTGGTTTGACGACATTCGTCGGGCCTGCCATCTTGCCACAATTCGGTCAACTGCATGGTCTTGATGCGTATACAAAAAAGTGGTTTGAAAAAACGTTGATGCAGACGGAACCGGTTGGTCAAATCGAAGCGTCCGACGAATGGACGGATGAAGGCTTGCGCTGGGACGTCAATGATGACCGGAGACGGACGCATGTCGTCAATGACGGATATCTCGTCGCCCGCACAGGTACTGGGACGGGACCAATTGTCGCCGGCAATCTCGGGACACTGCTGTTACTTGCCGGGACACCGTATATGCCGTCACTTGAAGGTGCTGTCCTGATGCTTGAAGATGACGAAAGTGAGACGCCGGAGACAATCGACCGGTACTTTACACAACTGCGTCATCTCGGGGCATATGAAAAGATTTCGGCGATTGTCGTCGGACGTTTTCACGGGAAAGTTGATTTTGATCCAGACTTCCCGCTGAAAGATATCATCCTGCGGGCAACCCGCGGCTACGACTTCCCGGTTGTGCTTAACGCCGACTTCGGGCATACCGATCCGGTCTTTCCATTACCAAACGGCATTCCGGCATCGGTCACTGCAGGTGAAACGGTTGTGCTCGAAATCCTCGAATCCGCAGTGGAATGAGTAAAAAACCTGCGTTTTCCGAAAAAATTTGGTACACTGTTCCATGGAGTCACAAGTTGCTTGTGACGAACACCATTAGCTGAAAAGCGCGAAAGGTTGGTATACGATGCAAAAAACTGGATATATCTTATTAGAAGACGGAAATAAAATTGAGTTTGAATTGTTTAACGACGATGCACCGATCACGACAGAAAACTTCGAGAGCCTTGCGAACTCGAACTTCTACGATGGGTTGAACTTCCACCGTGTCATCCCGGGCTTCGTCTCACAAGGCGGCTGCCCAATCGGTAATGGTACAGGTGGTTCTGGGAAAACAATCCCATGTGAAACATCGACTTCATACCCGCACAAACACAAAGCAGGTTCACTCTCGATGGCGCACGCTGGTCGCGACACAGGTTCGAGCCAGTTCTTCGTCGTTCACGAGCCACAACCGCACCTTGATGGTGTCCATACGGTCTTCGGACAAGTCACTTCAGGACTTGAGCACGCTCAAAAAATGAAGCAAGGCGCAGGCATTAAAGAAATTCGCGTAGAAGCATAAGTGTCTGACTCCTCTTCAACTTGAAGAGGAGTTTTTGTTTTTTGGACTAAGGGAACAGATAATAAGGCACAAATAGAATTTCAGGAGGCGTTTCATGATGCGTTTACAAGGTAAAAAAGTCATTCAACTCGTCAGTAATGATTTTGAGGATTTAGAGTTATGGTACCCGGTCCATCGGTTACGTGAAGAAGGGGCGATCGTTGAAATCGTCGGCGAAAAAGCAAATGAAAAGTACATCGGCAAATACGGTGTTCCAATCGTCTCCGACATCGCGTTTGCTGACATTAATCCAGCAGACTACGACGCGATTCTCGTTCCGGGTGGTTGGTCACCGGATTTATTACGGCGGTTTGATTCGGTCTTGAAAATGGTCCGACACTTCGACGAACAAAAACAGCCGATTGGTCAAATCTGTCATGCGGGATGGGTTTTAATTTCAGCAGATGTACTCAAAGGTGTCAACGTCACGAGTACGCCGGGGATTAAAGACGACATGACGAATGCGGGCGCAGTGTGGCATGATGAGCCGGTCGTTGTCGATGGTCATATCATCTCAAGTCGGAGACCGCCCGATCTACCTGACTATATGCGTGAATTCATCGCCGTGTTAGAAAAGTCGAAGTCCTAATTCGGAAAAGGTGGGGTGAAGTGATTCACTCCTTCTTTTTGTCCTTCTCGACAAAAAAATGAAGTAATTCTAGCCGATAAGGTGTAGAATAAATGAGTCTCAGTCGTTCATGGTCCTGAGAGTTGTTGAAATTAGGAAGGTGTAGAATCAGATGCTAGTAAAATATAAGAAGCTGAATGAACGGACCGCGATGGGGTTAATCGCCTTTTCGTGTGAAGTGAAGGATCCGAAGTATTTGCTTGAAACGGTTCAAGCCTATGAACAAGAAGAAGATCGTCAATTGTATCTTTACAAACAGGATGAAGACTTCGTAGGAGTGATCGGTTTTAAATTAGTGGATGGCCACGCTGAATTGAGCCACATCGCATTGTCTCCATCGTTCCGCGGGGAGCGGATGTCGTACACATTACTCGACGCTGCGGCGAAGATGATGCGTCTCGATATCATCGGCTCGACTGAAGAAACAAGTCGTCTTGTTGAAAAGTGGAAAAATCAATGAAAAAAACCGGTCCGTTTATTTCAGGGCCGGTTTTTCCATTTCCCGCGATTTTTAAGTGCGGCTTGCCTTGCGTCGATGACGTCTTGCCGGTTTCGCAACCGGTGTTTGTCGATTAAAAAGGTTCGATCAAGCGGTTCTAGTGATTGGGTCTTCATTCGTTGTTCGAGTCTTTCGTCTACTGGTAAATGGATTCTCCGGTATTCCGGCTCCATAAAAGCGGACTTTAACGTAAGCAGTTGCGTGGCATCGATGCCGAGTTGGGTAATTGACGCTGCGTGCCGTTCGATTTTTTGAAAGGCTTTCGGATAGGTCCGCATCGCGCCGGTCACATTACCGCGCCGGTGGTGATACCGGGCGACGGCTAATTGAATCAAAGCGACGAGTGATTCGTCCGTCCGATTGCCGGCTTGCCAAAGTTCTTCTAATACTTCATGGCATTCGAAGTAATCTTCTTGTATATTGAATTCGAAAGTAAATTGTTCGATCGGGTGCATGATAGCACCTCCTTTCCTTTTAATATAGCATAGTCGAACAGTAACGATGTATGGTATACTAAGGCGCAAAAAACGTTGATGGGCAGGGAGAATCATGGAATCATATAGTGTGAAGATGGATGCGTTTGAAGGCCCTTTGGATTTACTGTTACACTTGATTGGGAAACTAGAAATCGACATTTACGATATTTCCGTCTCAATCGTGACGGATCAATATGTGTCCTATATTCGAGCTATGCAGCATCTTGAACTCGATGTTGCTAGTGAATATCTTGTCATGGCTGCGACGCTCTTGCAACTGAAAAGTAAACAGCTGTTACCGATTGAACAATCGGAGTTCGAGGAGGTTCCTGATTTTGATGAGGAGCCGACGCGAGAAGGTTTGATTCAACAATTGATTGAGTACAAAGCGTATAAGGAAGCGGCGATTGTGTTGAAGGAAAAGGAAGAAGCACGACTCGAGCTTTTTTCAAAACAACCGGAAGACCTGTTGCGTTATCTGGATACAGAAACAAATGACTATAACGGAACGTTATCATTTAGTGATTTGTTGCGTGCCTATGAAAAAATGCGACAACGTGTTGCCTGGAAAGTAAGACGGTCGAAGACGGTCAAACGTGAGGAACGGACACTGGAGCAACAGATGGTTCACGTATCAGAATACGTGCTGTCGCGAGAACGGACGACCTTTTTTGGCTTCTTTACGGAACAACCGACAGTCGAAGAACTCGTCGTCAGTTTTCTTGCTGTCCTTGAACTCGTCAAACAACGGGTTATTGCTTGCGAGCAGATGAACGACGATATTTTATTACGGACCTTGGCGAAGGAGGAGAATCCGATTGGCGTATGATCGAATCATTGAAAGTCTATTGTTTGTCGTCGGAGATGATGGCATCGATCCACGTGGCCTGAGCCAAGTGCTTGAAATCAGTGAAGCAGCAGCGCGCGAACAACTGCATGCGGTCCAGCAATTGTTTGAGTCGGAAGGACGTGTCCTCCAGATTGTTGAGTCGGGTGGGGTCTTTAAGATGGTGACACGAAAAGAGATGTCACCGTACGTTCAAGCCTACGCGGGATCACTCGCGGAAGACAGTTTGTCGCGTGCTGCGATGGAGACGCTCGTCATCATTGCCTACAAGCAGCCTGTCACGCGTGCAGACATCGAAGTCATTCGCGGCGTCAAGACAGAGCGTGTCATTCATACGCTCAGTGCAAAAGGGTTAATTGAAGAAGCTGGACGCGCGAAAGGCGTCGGGCGAGCTAAATTGTATAAAACGACCGATCATTTCTTGGACCATTTTGGTCTCAATAGTATCGAGGAGTTACCTCCGCTCGAATTCGAAGAAACGTTCGAAGCGGACGGCGATCTATTTTTCAGGAATGAACCGTCACTAGAGGAGAGAATAAATTAATGGAACGTCTACAAAAAATTATCGCACAAGCTGGTGTCGCATCACGACGCAAAGCAGAAGAATTAATTACAGAAGGTCGCGTCAAGGTCAACGGAAAAGTCATCACAGAGCTTGGAACGAAAGTCGGAGGACGTGCTGAAGTCGAAGTCGACGGCGTTAAGCTCGAACGGGAAGAGCATGTCTACTATATGCTATATAAGCCGACAGGCGTCGTCTCGACGGTTGAAGATGATAAAGGACGTAAAACGGTTGTTGATCTTGTGCCACCGGGCCATCGTGTTTTCCCGGTCGGTCGTCTTGACTACAATACGAGCGGCTTACTTTTATTGACGAATGACGGTGAATTTTCAAATCTCTTACTGCACCCGAAATACAAAGTACCGAAGCGTTACATCGTCAAAATCAAAGGCGTGCCGGATTATTACCACGTCAAAGGTCTTGAAAAGGGTGTCGTCTTACCGGACGGATTCAAGACAGGCAAAGCACGTGTCGAAATGCGTGATGTCGACAAGAAAAAGAATACAGCAATCCTCGAGATGGTCATCTACGAAGGACATAACCGTCAAGTTCGTCAAATGGTCGAAACACTCGGCGCAGAAGTCATCAAGTTGAAGCGGGAGCAGTTCGGATTCTTGACGTTAGCTGGACTCACTTCAGGAGACTGGCGTGAACTTTCAAAAAAAGAAGTCAATCAATTGCGTGAGCTAGCGGATCCCGTCGCGCCACCTACGAAAAGACGTAAGAACACAAAAAAACGTTAATTTGTAAAGCGGAAAGCTCATCCTATAGGTTGAGTTTTCTTTTTTGTGACAAAACAATTAACGTATTTCACATTGTCTCAACATTTAAGCGATTTCAAGTACAATATGGGTGGAGGCGGTATAACATGAAAAAAACGAAGCAAAACCCGGAAGAGCGGCTCGAAGCCGCTAAACAAAAAAAGAAGAAACGCTCATTCTGGCGACTGATGATCATGACGATCGTCTTGTTTGCTGGTGCGGTCGTCATCATGCAATTCGTCGATCAAGCGACACGCGATAAAAATGGTCGTGTCATGGCGGGAGACGATGCACCTGGCTTTACGCTCGTCGACTTGTATGGTGAGAAACAACACTCGATGGATGAGTATGCTGGAAAAGGACTCTTGCTTAATTTTTGGGGCACGTTTTGTGAACCGTGTAAAAAAGAGATGCCATTGATTAACGACAACTACAGCATGATGCAAGATGAAAATGTCAATTTTGTAGCCGTCAATGTCGGCGAAACACCGGTTCGCGTCTCGAGCTTTATCAAGGAAATTGGTGGAACGGACTATCCGATTTTAATGGATACGAACAGTTCCGTTGAGAAAGCGTACGGCATTTATAACTTACCGGTCACATTCATCATCAATAAAGAAGGCGAAGTCGTCGAAAAGTATGAGGGTGAAATTGATCAGGCGAAATTAGAAGAAATGATTAAAAAAGCAAACGAGTAACGCATCGAGGGGGAATTGATGATGCAGGAATATAAGCAACTGGACATGCGTTATGAAGAAGCAGAGCTTCGTTCAAAACGAAAAAAACAGTCGTGGATTGACCGAACATGGACATTCTTCTCTTCCGTCAAAGTCGGACTGTGGTTGATTGGCTTAATCATCCTCGCAAGTGGTGTCGGGACGATTTTCCCGCAGGAAATGTATATCCCGCAAGCGACACCACCAGAAGAATTTTATGGTAAAGAATATGGTACGGCAGGCGATATCTACTATGCATTAGGATTTCATAATCTCTTTGAATCGTGGTGGTACATCGGACTGATCACCTTATTACTTTTATCCATCATCATCGTATCGATCGACCGCTTCTTCCCGCTCTATCGAGCGTTGAAGAAACAACCGGTCATCCAGTCTGACCGTTTTATGGGCGGTCAGCGATTTGGCGCTGAGACGGCTGGAACGGTAAAACAAATCGACGCGATTGAGCCGTTGTTAAAAAAGAAAGGCTATAAAATCCGTCGACAGGACGGCGCTTTATTAGCAGAAAAACAACGGTTTGGACGTTGGGGTCCATACATCAATCACATCGGACTTGTTTTATTCTTTGGTGGAGCGATGTTACGGATTGTACCAGGGATGCATGAAGATGAGTTGCTATGGCTTCGTGAAGGTGAAACGTTGCCGATCGAAGCGACGGACAACGAGTACTACCTTGAAAACAATGCCTTCAATATCGAATTTTATGACCCGGAAAAGGTCGACGCGAAATTTAGTGAAGCGCTGAAACGAGCGGGTGGTAGTGTTCCGAAAAACTACGATACGAAAATGACGTTGTATAAAAAGACGGGTATGACGGATGATTTTAAACCGGATCTTGAAAAAGTAAAGTCAGGTGAAACGGCCGTTAACCAACCGTTTGAATTTGAAAACTACCAAGTCTTCCAAGAACAATATGCGGCAGATCCTGAATTCAAAACGATGTCGTTTAATATCGAAAATCAAAAAACCGGCAAAGTTGTCGATACGATTAAAGTCGATTTACGAAACCCGGACGCGACGTATGAATTGAAGGATGGCTACGAAGTCGAGTTAAAAGACTTTTTACCGGACTTCGTCGTCAAAGACGGAAAACCGACGACGAATTCTTCACGCCCGGTCAATCCGGCATTCGTCTTTAACATCAAGTCACCGGAGCACCCGGAAGGCGAACGGAGTCTGATTGGGATTAAGCTCAATGTCGGCGGGGACGAAAATCAATACAAGATGGGCTTTGCCGGGACTGAACTGTCGAACATCTCGGGAGTGCGGATTAAAAAAGATTTGACGCTGCCGTTCCTGTTCGTCGGTGGGATCATCTTCATGGCAGGTCTCTTGATCGGCATGTACTGGCCGCATCGTCGCCTTTGGATTAGAGAAACAAACGGTCAGATTAAGATTGCAGGCTTTACGAACAAGAATGCGTTAGGGCTTCAAAAAGAAGCCAATCTCGCCTTGACAGAAGTAGGTCTTCCTCAACTAGAAGACCGGCAGAAGTTGCGGGAAGAGGGGGAATCAGAATGAATTTGCTTAACTTGAGTGGAAATTTACTGCTGACATCGTTTATCTTGTATCTCATCAGTACCGGATTTTTTGCGGTTGCGACGAGTGGGAAAAAGGGACCGAGCCGGTCAGGTAAGATTGCCTTTACGCTCGCGATTATTGGATTTGCGACACAACTTGGTTATTTCTTTACACGCTGGGCAGGAGCGGGGCACGTTCCTGTGTCGAACTTATATGAATATACGACATTCTTCGGGATGATGATGGTTCTTGGTTTTTTGATCGTCTACGGGATTTACCGGAACAACGTTTTAGGATTAGTCGCGATGCCGGTCGCTTTGCTCGTCATCGCCTATGCGTCGATGTTCCCGGATGAGGTCCAACCACTCATTCCGGCACTTCAAAGTGTCTGGTTGAAAATTCACGTCACGACAGCTGCACTTGGTGAAGGAATCCTCGCGGTTAGCTTCGCGACAGGGTTACTTTACTTGATTCACGCAACAGATTTCAGAAAAGAATCAAAAACACGGACGTGGCTTGAAGTCGTCATGTTTTCGTTAACATGCGTGGTCGGTTATATTCTTGTCGGATTGTTATTTAACGCGCTTTCGACGAATGCGACGATTGAATATGTTGCGAAAAACGGTGCGACGATGCAACACGACTATACAATGCCCGTGTTGACTGGTCCGGAAGGCGGAAAAGTCATTTCGGGATCGGGCGCAGTCGTCGAACTGCCGAACTTCTTGAACGCGAACAAAGTCAATACAGTTCTTTGGTCACTGATCGGTGGTCTCGTCTTGTACGTACTCCTTCGATTTGTCATCTTACGGAAGCGTCTTGCGGAAAGCTTAAAACCGATCGCCCGTAAAATCGACTTAGAAACAGCAGATGAAATCAGCTATCGCGCAATTGCGATCGGCTTACCGGTCTTCATCCTGGGCGGTTTGATTTTTGCGATGATTTGGGCACAGATGGCATGGAGCCGCTATTGGGGCTGGGACCCGAAAGAGGTTTGGGCATTGATTACGGCGTTATTCTACGTCTTCTACCTGCACATGCGCATTCAGCGTGGCTGGATTGGTAAAAAGTCAGCTTGGTTATGTGTTGGTGGGTTTGGGGTCATCATGTTCAACCTAGTATTCGTCAATCTCGTTGTCGCAGGTCTTCATTCTTACGCCTGACTAAAAAATGAAACAGGGAGTCACCGATCGATGAATGACATCGATTGGTGACTCCCTTTCTTCGTCCAGGCATCAAATGTTGGATTTTGAAGGAAACGTGAAATGAATCAATCACCCTTTCCGGTCTAACCGGTTAGGGAGGTTTTTTCTTTTTGTTTCATAGTATACTAAAAGAGTAGTAGGATAGAGAAGAGAGACTAGTTTATGGGAGGAATCAACCGATGTCAGAAGAAGCTCGTATTTTAGTCGTCGATGATGAAGAACGGATTCGACGCTTATTAAAGATGTACCTCGAACGGGAGAACTTTACGATTGAGGAAGCAGACAACGGCGAGATGGCGCTCGAAATGGCGCTTGAAACGGAATATGATGTCATTCTACTTGATTTGATGATGCCGAAGCTCGATGGTATGCAGGTCTGTGAAGAGTTGCGCAAAACAAAAGCGACGCCAATCGTCATGTTGACGGCAAAAGGGGAAGAAACGAATCGTGTTCATGGTTTCGAAATGGGAGCGGACGATTATATCGTTAAACCGTTCAGTCCACGCGAAGTCGTGCTTCGAGTCAAGGCCATCCTGCGACGTGCTAGCGCAACGAAGTTCTTGCACACGGATGCGAAAACGAAAGATGTTATCGTCTTTCCGCATCTGACGATTGATAATGATGCGCACCGCGTGACGGTCGAAGGGCAAGAAGTCAACTTGACGCCAAAAGAATATGAATTGCTCTACTTCCTCGCGAAGCAGACGGATAAAGTCTTTTCACGGGAACAGTTATTAAAAGAAGTCTGGAATTATGAATTCTTTGGTGATTTGCGGACGGTCGACACACACGTTAAACGATTGCGGGAAAAACTAAACCGCTTGTCACCGAACGCGGCTCAGATGATCACGACAGTCTGGGGCGTCGGTTACAAATTCGAGAATAGTCCTGCTTGACGATGAAGTGGTTACAGAGTGTCGTCATCAAATTATGGGGAACGATTTTACTGCTCGTTTCTGTCGTTTTAATTGCTTTGACGATTTTGTTACTCGAATTTTTTAACTCGTTTCACATTGAACAAGAACGAGGACATCTCGCAAAGCTAGGTCAACAAGTCGAGACCGTTTTCCAAGCGCACGATGGGCTAGAGGAAGGATCGGCGACCGCTGTCGAAATTACGGATATTTACGGGGCGACGTTGATTGCGACAACGAAGGGCGAAACGATTCAAACGAATATTTCAGAGGAAAAGGCACGACGTATGATCAAGGAGCTCGAGCGCCAGAACTGGAAAGCAGTTGATGGTGAAGAGGGCGAGACGGCGATTGGGAACTATGAAGTATTCAATGGCAAGGCAGCACTCGCTTATCGTGCTCCGCTCGTAACGTCAAGCGAGGCGGGAACGACGTATTTAATTGAAGAATTGACGAACATCGAACAGGCGAATGAAGGTGCAAGGCAGATCATTCAACTCTGCGTCCTGCTTGCAATCATCGGAACGACCGTGTTCGCCTTCTTCCTCTCGACGCGCATCACGGCACCACTGCGGACGATTCGTCAAGCTGTCGTCGAAGCCGGAGAAGGAAAGTTCGACCAAAGTCTGACGCAACGTTCACGCGATGAAATCGGGGACTTGGCGTTAGCTTTCAATGAAATGAGTAGCCAATTGAATCAATACGTCACGGATCTCGATAAAGAACGACATCTGTTGTCATCGATTTTACGCTGTATGGCAGATGGCGTCTTGACGTTCTCTGATTCCGGGGAGTTGCTCGCGACAAATCCGCCGGCAGAAGATTTTTTGGCAGGGGCACCGGTTCCGGAAGAACTGATTGATTTGTTCAAGACCGTCATGCGGACAGAGACGGAAATGACCGTTTCCTTTGAACGGGAAGGTCGTTATTACATTATTATTGTCAGTCCGTTACTTGAGCACGAAGAGCAGATTGGTGCTGTTGCCGTCTTACGGGACATGACAGAAGCGCAGCAGCTCGAGAAGATGCGCGCCGACTTCGTTGCGAACGTCAGTCATGAATTGCGGACACCGCTCGTCATGCTCCAAGGGTACTCGGAAGCGATTGTCGACGGGATGACGGAAAGCGATGAAGCGACAAAAGAATTTGCTTCAATCATTTACGATGAGTCGCAACGTCTATCGCGTCTCGTCAATGATTTACTCGATCTTGCCCGAATGGAGGCAGGTCATCAAGAGTTACGGATTGAACCGATGGAAGCTGTCCCGTTTGCAAAACGGATGATTAAAAAATTCAAGCAAATGGGACGCGACAAACGTGTATCGTTTGACGTCGTCGGCCCGAACGTTGAATTCGAAGCGGATCCTGATCAAATGGAGCAAGTGTTGACGAACTTACTCGGCAATGCGCTCCGTTACACCGAGGATGGGCAAATCGAGATTAACATTGCGGAAGATAGGGAAAACATATTCCTATCCGTGATTGATTCCGGTACAGGAATTCCGGAAGAAGATGTGCCGTTCGTTTTTGATCGTTTCTATAAGGCGGACAAAGCAAGGACGCGTGGCAAGACAGGGACAGGGATTGGTCTCGCGATTGTCGTGAACGTCGTTCGCTCGCATGAAGGGGAGGTCGAAGTCGAGAGCCAACTTGGCGAAGGCTCGACATTCCGAATTCGATTACCGAAAAAACAAAGGAAGCGAACTCTCTGATTCGCTTCCTTTCGCTATAGGAGTGAGAAAAATGAAGATTTATACAAAAACCGGGGATTCAGGGGAAACATCGCTCGTCGGTGGCCGCGTTAAAAAAATGATGTGCAAATCGATTTGATGGGTGAACTGGATGAACTGAACAGCTTCGTCGGCCTCGCACGGACAAAAGCAACTTCGATTGAAGTAAAAGAACAATTGATTGTCATTCAACATGCCTTGTTTGATTGTGGAAGTGACTTAATGTACGTCGAACAAAAAGAATCCCGCTTGAGTCAAACTGCGACAGAAGATCTCGAGAGTTGGATTGATAGTTTAACGGAATTATCTCCTCCGCTCGATAAGTTTATTTTGCCAGGCGGAACGGAAGCGGCGGCAAGCCTGCATGTTGCGCGAACGATTTGTCGACGGATTGAACGTTCGATGGTCGATGTCGATCAAGCTCGTCACCTCTTGCCATTCATCAATCGGCTGAGTGACTTTTTCTTTGCCGCAGCGCGTTATGAGAATGCAGTCAATCAAACAGCAGATATTGAATACCTTCGCAGTGCACATGTGTTTAAACGAAAGGATGGAGAGTAAATGAGTCAGTCATTCGAAACATGGAAAAAAGAGGGGACGACGTACCATCTCGTCCCGACCGATAAATTCAAGACAACGACCGTACTCGTCACATTTTCTGCACCACTTGAAGAAAAAACGCTGACGAGCCGGGCGATCTTACCGTACATCATGGAAAAATCGACAGCGGCCTATCCATCGATGAAGGCGCTACGTGAACCACTCGAAACCTTATATGATGCGGGACTTTATGCAGATGCTTCGAAATTCGGCGAAGAGCATGTTATTTCATTCCAACTCGATGTCGTCCGAGGCGATCTCGTGCGGCACGAGACGTTGCTTGAAGAGGCGCTTGATTTGCTCGAACAAATGATTTTCTATCCTGACTTAACCGAAGGCGGCTTCCGTGAACAGTTCGTCAAACAGGAAAAACGTCTCCATGCGTTACGGATCAGCTCACTTTATGATGATAAAATGCGTTTTGCCCAGCAGCGTCTTCTTGAGTTAATGGCCCCTGGAGAAGCCGTTTCACTGTCGTCACTCGGTACACTCGAAGGATTAGAGAAAATTACAACATCCTCCTTACGGGATACATATCGGTCGATGGTTGAAAACGACCGGATCGATGTTTTCGTCGTCGGTCATGTGACGCGTGACGAAATGGAAGAGGCATTATCCTTCTTGCCTTCGCACAGTGAAAAAACGAGTCATTATATCCCGGCCTTAAAACAAGTCGCTGGTGTGAAGCGTTCATCAGAGACACAACCAATCAAACAAGGAAAGTTACATTTAGGCTACCGTGTTGCAGTCGATCCGACATCTGCTGACTCGATTCGGATGCAAATCGTCAACGGTCTTTTCGGTGGATTCCCCCATTCGAAATTGTTCATGAATGTCCGGGAAAAAGAAAGTCTCGCGTATTATGCAGCATCGCGCTATGCGGCGTTGAATGGTGCATTATATGTCTATTCCGGTGTCGAAACTCAAAAAGCGGAACGGGCAGAAACAATCATCAAGGAACAGCTAGTCGATTTGAAAGCCGGAAACTTTACGGCTGAAGAGTTGACACAAACGAAAGCGATGCTCATCAATGCGCGTCGTCAAATTCTTGATCAACCCGGACAATTGATTGGCTGGTTGAACGGGTCGAAAATGCGTGGATTGACGCTAGAAGATGAAATTCATATCATCGAGACGGCGACGCGTGAAGACGTTGTTCGTCTAGCCGCTAAAATCGAACTAGAGGCAGTCTACTTATTGCGAGGTGAAGAATAATGGAACAGTTAACGTATCATGATACAGATGAAACGGTATTTTTCGAACAATTAGACAATGGCTTGTCTGTTTATTTACTTCAGAAAAAAGGCTATGAAAAAACGTATGCGACGTTTACGACCCGCTATGGTTCAATCGATAATCGTTTCAAAAAAGGTGAGGACTGGGTGAGCGTACCGGACGGGATTGCCCACTTCCTCGAGCATAAAATGTTTGAGTCTGAGCAAGGGGACGTCTTCCAAGAATTTGGTCGTCTCGGTGCATCAGCGAACGCCTTTACCTCATTCTCACGGACAGCGTATTTGTTTTCCGCGACATCACTGATCGAGCAGAATCTCGAAACATTGATTGATTTCGTTCAAGATCCTTACTTTACACCGGAGAGCGTCGAGAAAGAAAAAGGCATCATTACGCAAGAAATTCAGATGTACCAAGATAATCCTGGATGGCGTCTATTCTTCGGACTCATCGAATCGATGTACGCGAATCACCCGGTTCGGATCGACATCGCGGGTACACCGGAGTCGATTGACAAGATTACAGCCGATGATTTGTATACGTGTTACCGGACGTTTTATCATCCGTCGAACATGGTATTGTTCGTCGTCGGAAACATCAATCCTGCGGAAACACTCGAGTTGATCAAACAAAATCAAGCGAAAAAAGATTATACAGACCGTCCGGCAATCGAACGCGATTACGGCGTTGAACCGAAAGAAGTCGCACGTCCGCGATTCGAACTCGAGCTCGACGTCAAGACACCGAAAGTCTTGATTGGATATAAAGATGAATCACTTCGTGGCGAAGAACAAGTCCGCCGAGAAATGACGAGTGAGTTACTCCTACATCTCTTGTTTGATCAAACCTCTTCGACGTATCTCGATTTGTATGAAGAAGGGTTGATTGACGATACATTCAGTTTTGATTATTCGAGCGAAGAAGAATTTGCTTTTGCAACATTCGGGATGGAAACGGAAGATCCGGAACGTTTCATCGCAGCGTATGAGGAGCTTCTTACGAAGCGCCCCTCGTTCAGCGAGACGGAAGTCGTCCGGAAGCGGAATATGATGCAAGGAAAATTCTTACGGGCATTGAATTCGCCGGAATTTATCGCCAATCAGTTTTCACGTCATGCTTTAGCGGACACGAACATGTTTGCGTTGCCGACATTGATTGCTTCGATTACGAAAGAGGAAATTGAAGCACGTTTTGACGAATTGTTTGCGCTTGAGAACCGAGCGATTTCAATCGTCAAACCATATGTGTAACCGATGCGGATTTTTATTACAGGTGCCAGTGGTGCCATTGGTCTAGCGACAGCAAGACGCCTGGCAGCAGCCGGACATGAACTTGTCTTGCATACACATCAACGACAAACAGAGCTTGAACAATTTGTACAGGAGTTGCCTGTGACGACTGAAATCGTCGCAGGCGATTTGTCGAATCGGGAAAAGATTGCCTCTCTTTGTGAGGGTTTGCCACCAGTCGATGGTTTCGTCCATATCGCCGGGACGAGCTTTAGTGGGTTGTTAATCGATCAATCGACGAACTCAATTGAATCGATGATGACCTTGCACGTCGAATCGCTCATTCGCATCAGTCAGTTCTTGACGCACAAAAAACCATTCTCCGCACCGTTGTCGATCGTTGTCGTCAGCAGTGTCTTAGGTGAGTTCGGTGCAGCCGGAGAAGTCGTTTATTCGAGCTGTAAGGCGGCGCAACTTGGTTTCGTAAAAGCTTATAGCAAGGAACTAGGCGCAATGAACGGACGGATCAATGCCGTCACGCCTGGTTGGATTGATACGCCAATGAATGCCGTTTTTTCGAAGGAAGATCGCGTACAAGCCTTAGCGGAGATTCCGGCTGGTCGGTTCGGGACGGAAGAAGAAGTAGCCTCGGCTATCACATTTTTAATGGGGGAAGAGGCTGGATATATCTCGGGAGCCATTTTAAAAATTGATGGCGCGTGGATGTGATCGCTTGAGAATTGAGCGAGGAATGCTTTTCATTTTTCAAAAAATCATTTAACATGGGGAATGGATAACCGTATAGACGAGGAGGGCTAGCGAGTGGGTGAATTCGAACAGTGGTACCTTGAGTACGAATTGAATGTCGATCGTCCGGGGGTGCTTGGAGATATTGCTTCACTTATGGGGATGCTACATATCTCGATTGTCACGATCAATGGTGTTGATCGTGAGCGCCGCGGCATGTTACTTCAAACGAAACAGCCTGATCAAATACCGCGACTCGCAGCCATCTTAAAGACGATGTCGACGATTGAGATCGTCAAACTCCGGAAGCCGAAGTTGCGTGACCGGATTGCGATTCGTCATGGTCGTTATATCGACCATAGTAGTGATGAATTAAAAACATTCCGTTTTGTTCGAGAAGACTTAGGGATTCTCGTCGATTTCATGGCTGAACTATGTAAGCAGGATGGGCATCTGCTGATTGGTGTCCGTGGCATGCCACGGGTCGGGAAAACAGAATCGATCGTCGCAGCAAGTGTCAGCGCGAATAAGAAATGGTTGTTCTTATCGTCGACTTTAATCAAACAAACGGTCAGAACTTCGTTATTTGACGATGAACGGACGGGCGACTACGTCTACATCATCGATGCCCTTGTGTCCCAACGGCACTTTGATGAGCGCCATTGGCAAATTTTACGGGAAGTCATGCGTTTGCCAGCGACGAAAATCGTCGAACATCCGGATGCGTTCGTTAAGTCCAGTGAATACACGTGGGATGATTTCGATTACATCATTGAATTACGCAACACGACCGAAGAAATCATCGTGACCGAACCTCCACGTGCACTTGGCGGAAATGAATGGTTCAATTTTTAAATAAGTAATGAAAATGGAAGGTGTGTTACCGATGACCGAGCTCGGAACCTACTTAAAAGAACAACGTGAGACATTAGGCGTCTCGCTAGAACAAATTCAAAGCACGACTAAAATTCAAAAGCGCTATATCGTCGCGATTGAAGAAGGTGCCTACGATCAATTGCCTGGTGCTTTTTATGCACGTGCTTTCATCAAAACGTATGCCGAAGCACTCGGTCTGGACGTAGACGAAGTGTTTGAGACGTATAAAAGAGACTTGCCGGAACCTGAAGCACAACCGGTCGTCGAGTTGTCACGACGCGCAACCTATTCGAAGTCGACGGCTCCGAAAAAGAGTGTTGCCAAACGGTGGATTCCAAACATCATTATCATCCTGTTAATCTTTGCGATTGGTGTCGCACTTTACTATGCGTTGCAAAATTTCCTCGATTCGAGTGATAAAGCCAATACGGCAGCACCGAAACAGAGTGATGTGACGATTGACGAAGGAGACGCTCCGAGTCAGGAGACGGATGTTCCGGCAACGGAAGAGCCGAAAGAAGAACCAAAAGAAGAAGTAACAGAAGAACCGAAAGAGGAAGTCAAGAAGCCGTTAGTGGCGAAAACGACCTCTGGGCAAGATATCACATATGAAGTACCGGCGGATAAAACGATGGATGTCTCGATCAGCATCAAAAAAGATGCATCGCCGTCACCGTTTGTCGGAGTACGTGATACATCGCTTGAAGGAGAGGCGCTTGCGCCAGACCATATCAATGCGTCTGATCCGAACCCGGTCGTCGTCAAAGATGCGAAAACAGATTTGATTCGGATTCGCATCGGTTCAATTAAAGGCATCGATAAAATCGTCGTCAATGATCAGGAGCTCAAACTTAACCGTTCGCTCCTCGTTCAAAATATTTACTTGAAGAAAGTAGCTACGCCGTAAGACGGCATAGCTACTGATCTTACATAAAAAGGAGGAGGATACCAGAATGAACTTGCCTAATCAATTGACGGTATTACGTGTCTTGTTAATTCCTGTCTTTGTCGCAGTACTCGCCATCGACCCAAACTGGGGTCAATGGGACGTTCTCGGTGCCGAACTTCCGGTTTCTCATTTTGTTGCGGCGATGATTTTTTCAGTTGCTGCCATCACGGACTGGTTGGATGGTTACTTGGCACGTAAAAATAAGTTAGTCACGAATTTCGGAAAGTTTATGGATCCACTCGCTGATAAGATGTTAGTCGCAGCTGCACTCGTGTACCTTGTAGAGCTCGATTTCGTTGCAGCTTGGGTCGTCGTCATCATTCTCTGCCGTGAGTTTGCCGTGACAGGGCTTCGTCTTGTCGCATCAGACGAAGGAATCGTCTTAGCAGCCGGAAACTCAGGTAAGGCGAAGACGTGGGTTCAACTGACGTCAATCATCGCGTTCTTGCTCCACGACATCGGATTCGCATTACTCAATATCCCGTTTGCTGAAATCACGATGTGGCTGGCGTTAATCTTAACGATTTATTCAGGCGCTGAATATTTCTCGAAAAACATTAAATTAATTACGAAATCGATGTAACTTATCTCAAACAAGGCTGTTCGCTAAATCGGACAGTCTTTTTATATACTTTTGAAAGCGGGGAATAAAGATGAAAGCAGAAATCATAGCAGTCGGAAGTGAACTATTATTGGGAGAAATCGCCAATACGAATGCACAGTACCTCTCGGAATGGCTCGCGAGTTGCGGCATTGATGTCCATTATCATAGTGTCGTCGGCGATAATGAGGCGCGGATGACGGACGTCTTCAAACAGGCACAAGCACGTGCCGACCTCCTCGTCATCACGGGGGGACTAGGACCGACAGAAGATGATTTAACGAAAGAAGTGCTCGCTAAGCTACTCGGACGTCGTCTTCAAGTCGACGAAGTCGCGTACAGCCGGATTGAAGGTTTTTTGAAAACACGTGGTCGTATGATGACCGATAATGAAAAAAAACAGGCGCTGGTCATTGAAGGGGCAGATGTCCTTTCGAACGGTGCAGGTCTCGCGCCAGGGATGTCGCTGAAGACGGCTGACCACCAATATATCTTATTACCAGGTGTCCCGCGGGAAATGAAGCAAATCATCGCCGATCATTTTGATCATTTGTTTGGACAGGAGACGATCAAATCGAGAACACTTCGCTTTTTCGGAATCGGTGAATCGGCACTGAACGACCGATTGACGGATTTGATTCGTTCGTCGCAAAACCCATCGATCGCACCGTACGCGGAACTTGCTGAAGTCCGGTTACGTCTGACGGCGAAAGCAGCGCAGGAACAAGTTGCCATCGAGATGCTTGATGGACTCGAACGACTTGTCCTTGCGGAAGTCGAGGATTACTTTTATGGCTATGGTGAAACGAGTTTACCGGAAGTCGTCTTACGGACTTGTGAAGAGGCAGGCGTGACGCTTGCGGCAGCGGAGTCTTTAACAGGAGGAGCCTTTGCGAGCGGTTTGACTGACATTGCGGGAGCAAGCAACAGCTTTCGTGGGGGTGCCGTCGTCTATGACGATGCAGCGAAGCGTAACCTATTAAGCGTTAGCGAAACCTTGCTGCGCGAACAAACGGCCGTCAGCGCTGACGTCGCGATTGCGATGGCTGAAGGAGCGAGACGTCTCTATCAATCGAATCTTGCTATTGCGTTGACAGGGGAAGCGGGACCGACGAGTAATAGTGGAAAAGCAGTCGGAACGGTCTATTGCGCCCTAGCAACACCGGACGGAACGGAGGTCGTTGAATTTACCTACCCAGCATTCGACCGTGGTATGATTAGATTACGTTCTGTAAAAGATGCGTACTTCCTTCTGTTGAAATACCTTAAGAAAATTGCCGTTCAACCGAAATAAGAATAATTCCAAGTATGCGAATAAATGTTCGTAAAAAGCTTGTCATTCGGTCTCAAAAGAAGTACAATAATCTCAGTAAGATAAATAGAAGGAGGCCTGCTACGTGAGTGATCGTAAAGCAGCACTTGAAATGGCATTACGCCAGATAGAGAAGCAATTTGGTAAAGGTTCAATCATGAAACTAGGTGAAAATGCAGACCAGAAGGTATCTGTGATTTCTTCTGGATCAATCACATTAGATATAGCTCTCGGTGCAGGTGGATATCCACGTGGACGGGTAATCGAAGTATACGGTCCAGAATCTTCTGGTAAAACGACTGTTGCGCTCCACGCGATTGCAGCAGTACAAAAACAAGGCGGTCAGGCAGCGTTCATCGACGCAGAACATGCGTTAGATCCAGCCTACGCAAATAAACTTGGTGTCGACATTGATGAGTTATTGTTATCACAACCGGATACAGGGGAGCAGGCACTTGAAATTGCTGAAGCCCTCGTCCGTTCAGGTGCAGTAGACGTGCTCGTCGTCGACTCGGTTGCAGCGCTCGTACCAAAAGCTGAAATCGAAGGGGAAATGGGTGATTCCCACGTAGGTCTCCAAGCACGTTTGATGAGTCAGGCATTACGTAAGTTGTCTGGTGCAACAAACAAATCGAAGACGATTGTCATCTTCATCAACCAAATCCGTGAAAAAATCGGCGTCATGTTCGGGAACCCAGAAACGACTCCGGGTGGACGTGCCTTGAAATTCTACTCGTCTGTTCGTCTTGAAGTTCGTCGTGCGGAAGCATTGAAAAATGGAACAGATATCGTCGGGAATAAAACAAAAATCAAAGTCGTTAAAAATAAAATTGCACCACCATTCAAACAAGCAGAAGTTGATATCATGTATGGTCTCGGGATTTCTAAAGTCGGTGAGTTAATCGACATCGGGACAGATCTCGATATCGTTCAAAAAAGTGGTGCATGGTACTCATATAATTCAGAACGTCTCGGTCAAGGACGTGAAAACGCGAAACAATACATGGTCGAGCATCCTGAGGTCGCTGAGGAAGTCGAACGTTTGATTCGTGAACACCACGGTCTTGTTGAACGTGCACTTGATGCGGAAGTAGAAGAAGAAACAGAAGATCTATTCGCAGAATAATATAGAGGCGATTCCTCCTTGAAGGTGAATCGAACAATCGATAACGTTTACTCGCTGGAGTGAACGTTATCTTTTTTTAGATTTTTCGTTGAAGTGACCTCAATTCAAGGTGTTTTTTGTTGAAAAGAGGAAAACAAAGGAATTCTTTCCCGCCCGTTCGTTGACAATGAACGAGTGCTATCCTTACAATATAGATGTACGTTTTTTAGACAGCTTCGATGAAAACCGAAATGAACTAAGAAACACCTTGCAAAGGGGAGGTGAACCCATGGATACAATAACTTGGATTATCATACTTCTCCTCACTTTGCTCATCGCATTCATCGTAGGCTACTTCTTGCGGAAATCGATTGCTGAAGCAAAGATTCAAGGCGCGGAAACCGAAGCGACAAAAATCGTCGAACGGGCACAAGTGTCAGCGGAAGCAACGAAAAAAGAAGCATTACTCGAAGCGAAAGATGAAGCTTTTAAACTTCGCAATGAAGTAGAAAAAGAACTTCGTGAACGTCGTCAAGAGCTAACCAAACAAGAAGCCCGCTTGCTCCAAAAAGAAGAGACTCTCGATCGCCGTGTCGACTCAATCGACCGAAAGGAAGATCAAATCAACACACGAGACGCTGAGATCGCGAAGCGGAAGCAACAAGCTGAAGCGTTAGAACGCAAAGTTGAGGATCTGTATGAAGAAGGTCGCCAAGAGCTCGTACGTGTTGCGAATCTTTCGCAAGACGAAGCGCGCGCTATCATCATGGATGAGACAAAACAAGCTGCGCTGCATGATGCGGCAATGCTACAAAAAGAAATCGAACAAAAAGCAAAAGAAGAAGCCGACAAGAAAGCACGTAACATCTTGTCCCTCGCGATTCAACGGTTCGCCGCTGAACATATCGCTGAGACGACGGTATCTGTCGTTAACCTACCGAATGATGAGATGAAGGGTCGAATCATCGGTCGTGAAGGGCGTAACATTCGGACACTTGAAACGTTAACGGGAATCGATTTAATTATCGATGATACACCGGAAGCTGTTATCTTGTCTGGATTTGATCCAATTCGTCGTGAAGTGGCGAAAATGGCGCTTGAGAAACTTGTCCAAGACGGTCGAATTCATCCGGCACGGATTGAAGAGATGGTCGACAAATCACGTCGCGAAGTCGATGAACGAATTCGTGAAATCGGAGAAGAAGCGACGTATGATGTCGGGATTCATGGAATCCATCCAGATCTCGTCAAAATTCTCGGCCGCTTGAAATACCGGACGAGTTACGGACAAAACGTCTTGTTCCACTCACTTGAAGTCGCGCATCTTGCGGGAATGATGGCAGCGGAACTTGGCGAAGATGTCACGCTTGCGAAACGAGCAGGTCTTCTGCACGATATCGGAAAAGCGATTGACCATGAAGTGGAGGGAAGTCACGTTGAGATTGGTGTCGAGCTCGGTACGAAGTACAAAGAGCATCCGACAGTCATCAATGCGATTGCTTCTCACCATGGTGATACGGAAGCGACTTCGGTCATCTCCGTCCTCGTCGCAGCAGCGGACGCACTGTCAGCAGCACGTCCAGGTGCACGACAAGAAACGCTTGAAAGTTACATTCGACGCCTCGAACGTTTGGAAGAAATTTCAGAATCATTCGATGGTGTTGAAAAATCGTTTGCGATTCAAGCCGGTCGTGAAGTTCGGATTATCGTCCGTCCTGACGTTGTCGATGATGTCTTAGCACACAAGATGGCGAGTGATATCCGGAAGAAAATCGAAGAAGAACTCGATTATCCGGGTCATATCAAGGTCACGGTCATTCGGGAAACACGAGCAGTCGAATACGCAAAATAAGCAAAGTGGCGGGCGACCGCCACTTTTTTAATGTATTGGAGGAAAAAAGCATGAAAATTCTATTTATCGGAGACGTCGTTGGCGCACCGGGCCGACACATCTTACAACAATTCACAGCACGCCTGAAGTCGAAGTACAATCCAACCGTCATGCTCGTCAACGGTGAAAACTCGGCCCATGGTCGGGGAATCACGAAGTCGATTTATCACCAATTACTCGAACTCGGTTTCCATGGCATCACGATGGGAAATCATACGTTCGACAATCGGGACATTTTTGACTGGATTGATGACGCAGACCGGATTGTCCGTCCAGCGAACTATCCGGAAGGGACTCCCGGTCGTGGCATGATGGTCTTAAAAGTCGGGAACAAAAAAATTGCCGTCATCAATGTCCAAGGCACAGTCTTTTTACCTGCTCTCGGAGATCCCTTCCGGACCGTCGATGAATTGATAGCGGAAGTCGAAGGGGAAGTCGATGCGATTTTCGTTGACGTCCATGCGGAAGCAACGAGTGAAAAAATCGCGATGGGTTATCACCTCGACGGACGTGTTCAAGCCGTCGTCGGAACCCACACGCACGTCCAAACTGCCGACGAACGTGTGCTTGACGGTGGAACAGCTTACATCACGGATGTCGGCATGACAGGTCCACTGGACGGTGTCCTCGGGATGCGTAAAGATGATGTCTTACGAAAATTTAAGACACAGCTTCCAACTCGGTTTGAAGTTGCGGAAGGACGGGAACAACTAAATGGAGTCTTGATTCATATCGATGATGCGACGAAAAAAGCAACGAAGATTGAACGGATTCATTTGACGGATCAATCGATATTCTTTGATTAAGTGTCATTTTTGATTGGGAGGTACATTGCATGGACGCCCTGAAAGTATCAGCTAAATCGAATCCGAACGCCGTCGCAGGAGCGATTGCGGGCGTGCTTCGAGAGAAAGGTTCTGTCGAGATTCAGGCAATCGGTGCGGGTGCGCTCAATCAATCCATTAAGGCGGTCGCGATTGCGCGAGGATTCGTTGCGCCAGCTGGCATGGATTTAATCTGTATCCCAGCCTTTACCGACATCATGATTGATGGCGAAGAACGGACTGCAATTAAACTCATCGTTGAACCACGCTAAGATCGTTCGGACATAGGTCCTAAATACACGTGATCATCTACTCGGCTAGAGTAGATGATCTTTTTGTCGTGACGAAAATCAAAAAAACGAACGGATTTCCGGGGGAGGATTGTACAAGTATCTGTAAATCGGTATCATGAAGGAGGATAGTAAAGTAAGACGCTTCCATCATTTCAGGGGACAGAGAAGGAGCGAACGTCGATGTACAATCAATTATCATGGAAAGTAGGCGGACAGCAGGGGGAGGGAATCGAATCGACAGGTGAGATTTTTGCGATTGCCCTCAACCGTCTTGGTTATTATTTATATGGATATCGTCACTTTTCTTCACGCATCAAAGGTGGACATACAAACAATAAGATTCGTGTGGCGACACATGAAGTTCGGACCGTCGCGGACGATCTCGATATTTTAGTGGCATTTGATCAAGAGACGATCGATGTCAATTTCCACGAGTTACGACAGGGGGCGATCATCATTGCCGACGCAAAGTTCAAGCCGACGAATCCGGATGCTTCGCGTGCCGATCTCTATCCGATTGCGTTTACGGAAATCGCAGCGGGTCTTGGAACCGCACTGATGAAAAACATGGTCGCAATCGGTGCTTCAAGTGCGATTCTCGGAATTGATCCAGAACGGTTTGAAGCCGTCGTTGAACAAATTTTTGGTCGCAAAGGTCCGGAGATGGTCGCAAAGAACTTATCGGCGATTCGTGAAGGAGCAGCTGCTTTTGAAGAGATGGCACTCGATGCCGAGCGGTTCATCCTGGAACCGGCCGACGGGAAGCAACGCATGTTCATGATTGGCAACGATGCGATTGCCCTCGGTGCCGTGACAGGGGGAGCCCGCTTGATGGCCGCTTACCCAATCACACCATCGTCAGAAATCATGGAGTACTTAATCAAAAAATTACCACAGTTCGGGGGAACGGTCGTTCAGACAGAGGATGAACTGGCAGCTGTCACGATGGCGATCGGCGCGAATTATGCTGGTGTCCGTGCCTTGACGGCGTCGGCTGGACCAGGACTATCCTTGATGGCGGAAGCCATCGGGTTGTCCGGGATGACGGAAACACCACTCGTCATCATCGATACACAACGGGGAGGACCGTCAACGGGACTCCCGACGAAACAAGAGCAATCGGACTTGATGGCGATGATTTACAGCACGCATGGTGAGATTCCAAAAGTCGTCCTTGCACCATCGACAGTCGAAGAAGCGTTTTATGATGCGGCGGAAGCCTTTAATATCGCAGAAGAATACCAATGTCCGGTCATCCTTTTGACCGACTTGATGTTATCGCTCGGAAAACAATCGGTCGAGCCGCTCGACTTAGAACGGGTCGAAATCCGACGCGGAAAATTACTGCAAGGCGACTTACCCGAGCTTTCCGGGAAAGACTACTTCAAACGGTATGAAGTGACGGAAGACGGCATCAGCCCGCGTGTCGTCCCGGGAATGAAACACGGGATTCATCACGTGACGGGCGTCGAACATAACGAAGAAGGACGTCCTTCGGAAGCAACGAAGAACCGGGTCGATCAAATGACGAAACGTTTACGCAAACTCAATCAATTCCGTTTAGCAGACGCTGTCCTTGTGACGGAACAGCATCAGACGCCAGACATCCTGTTCGTCGGTTTCAATTCGACGCGCGGGACGATTGAAGAAGTGATGCCACGATTAGAAGCAGACGGCATCAAAGTCGATCACTTGCATATTCGTCAAATGCACCCGTTCCCGAGTGAACTCGTCCGTCCACATCTCGAGCGGGCGAAAAAAGTCGTCGTCGTCGAATACAATGCGACCGGCCAACTCGCGAAACTGATTCAGATGAACTGTGGGTTCGCAGAGAAGATTGAACACATCTTGAAATTCAACGGTGATCCGTTCTATCCGGCAGAAGTCGTAGAACAGGTAGTAGCAGGAGGCGTTTTTAATGGCAACCTTTAAAGATTTTCGAAATGATGTCAAACCAAACTGGTGTCCGGGATGTGGTGACTTCTCAATTCAGGCAGCGATTCAACGTGCCGTCGCGAACGTCGGTCTTGAGCCGGAAGAACTGGCTTTGATTTCCGGAATCGGCTGTTCTGGCCGGATTTCCGGATACATCAATACTTATGGGTTTCATGGTGTCCACGGTCGTTCACTCCCGATTGCCCAAGGCGTCAAGATGGCAAACCGTGAGTTGACGGTCATCGCATCCGGCGGGGACGGAGATGGGTTTGCGATCGGAATGGGGCACACGGTCCATGCCTTCAAACGAAATGTCGACATGACGTACATCGTCATGGACAATCAAATCTACGGTTTGACGAAGGGGCAGACGTCGCCGACATCTGCTCCCGGATTCAAAACGAAGTCGACACCGAAAGGCTCGATTGAGAAGAGCATCTCACCGGTCGAGCTTGCTTTGACGGCCGGTGCGACGTTCGTCGCCCAAAGTTTCTCGAACGACTTAAAAGGATTGACACGACTGATTGAACAAGCGACGGAACATAAAGGGTTCGCCTTCATCAATGTCTTCAGTCCCTGTGTGACGTTTAACAAGGTCAACACGTACGATTGGTTCAAACAAAATTTGACGAAACTGGACGAGATTGAGGGGTATGATGCAACGAATCTCGATACAGCGAAACGCGTCGTCCATGAGCACGACGGACTCGTCATGGGTCTGATTTATCAAGATGATTCGCGGCTCGACTATCAGTCACAAATCGATGGGTATGATGAGACGGGACTGACGTTTGCCGATCTTGAAATGAATCAAGAAACATTTAACCAACTCGCTGCTGAATTCATGTAAAATAGAGACGAATAATGGTTTGGTTTTTGGGGATGCTAAACATTTGGTCATTACCGAATTAGAGAAAGCGGGATGACCCATGAAGGAGTCGGGGAATGATGACGAAATTAGTGACGGCGGTAGAACAGACGACGAAGACAACAACGATGCGGGCGCTCGTCAAAGAGGAGCGTGGGTTCGGAGCGGTCTTAAAAGAAGTTGCTGTTCCTGTACCGGGGCGTGGCGAAGTATTGATCCGTGTCGAAGCGACATCGATTTGTGGGACGGACGTCCACATTTATGAGTGGGATGCCTGGGCTGCATCGCGCGTCAATCCACCTTATGTATTCGGTCATGAGTTTTCGGGAGAAGTCGTCGAACTCGGTGAGGGGACAAAACGGCTGAAACTCGGCGATCATGTCTCGGCTGAAACACACATCGTCTGTCATCAGTGTAAACAATGTTTGCGCGGACAGTATCACATTTGTAAGAATACAAAAATCATCGGTGTCGATACACAAGGCTGTTTTGCCGAGTATGTCGTCATGCCGGAAGAAAACCTCTGGGTCAATCCGGAAGAAATGCCGGCAAGCATCGCGTCGATTCAAGAACCGATGGGGAATGCCGTCCATACGGTACTCGCAAGCGATGTCAGTGCCAAGACGGTCGCCATCGTCGGCTGCGGTCCAATCGGTTTGATGGCGGTCTCTGTCGCGAAAGCGGCAGGGGCAGCGGAAGTCGTCGCCATTGATGTCAATCCGTATCGGTTAGAGCTTGCGAAAACGATGGGGGCAGATGTCGTCCTTGATTCACGCCATGATGACGTCATCGAACGGATCATGATGATGACGGACGGCGACGGAATTGATGTCGTCTGTGAGATGAGTGGTCACCCCGTCGCAATCAGGCAAGCCTTTGAAATGGTGACGGCAGGTGGAGATGTCAACATCTTAAGTCTTCCCGTCAAACCGGTCGAAATCGACTTGACGAACCATGTCGTCTTTAAAGGGGTTCGCGTCCAAGGAATCACGGGACGGAAGATGTATGAAACATGGAGCCAAGTCTCTGCCTTCCTCTCAAGTGGAAAAGTCGACGTCAAACCGTTGATCACACATACGTTACCACTCGAACGTTTTGAAGAAGGATTCGAATTGATGCGCCAAGGGAAATGTGGAAAAGTTGTACTACAACCAAGGGGGACGAATTGATGGGTTTCGAACACTTACGGACAGAATTAGAGGAAATGAAAGCGGCGGGGACGTTCCGCAAGCTCGTACCACTCGAAAGTGCACAACACAATCGTGTGACGATTGATGGAAAAGAACTGATTCAACTATCTTCAAACAATTATCTCGGACTCGCGGCGCACCCGCGTCTCGCAAAACGGGCAGCGGATGCAGCACTTGAATTCGGTGCCGGGACAGGATCGGTCCGGACGATCGCGGGAACACTCGAAATGCATGAAGCGTTCGAGCGGGAACTGGCAACATTCAAACATACGGAAGCAGCACTTGTCTTCCAGTCGGGATTCGCAACGAACCTCGGTGTCTTGTCGGCACTGCTCGGACCAGAGGATGTCGTCATTTCCGATGCCCTTAATCATGCTTCGATCATCGATGGGATTCGCTTGACGAAAGCGAAACGCCGCATTTATAAACACGTTGACTTAGCGGACCTTGAAGCAGCGCTCCAAGAGACGCAAGACGCACGGACACGACTCGTCGTCACGGACGGTGTCTTCTCGATGGACGGGAACATCGCACCACTTCCGGAAATCGTCGAACTCGCAGAAAAGTACGATGCGCTTGTCATGGTCGATGACGCCCATGCATCGGGTGTGTTAGGGAAAAGCGGCCGCGGGACGGTTAATCACTTCGGTCTTGACGGTCGTGTCGCCCTGCAAGTCGGTACCTTATCGAAAGCCATTGGTGTCCTCGGCGGGTATGTTGCATGTGAACAGCATGTCAAAGACTACTTAATCCATAAAGGACGTCCCTTCCTCTTCTCGACGTCACATCCGCCAGCTGTCGTCGAAGCAAACCGCGAAGCACTGCGGGTAATGGAAGAAGAGACGGAACTGTTCGACCGTCTTTGGGAAAACACAGAGTTCTTCAAACAAGGACTACGGGATCTTGGCTTTGACATCGGCACATCGACGACGCCGATCACACCGGTCATCGTCGGCGACGAAGCGCTTTGTCATAAGTTGTCCGATCAACTGCGTGCTCACGGCGTCTTCGCGCAAGGAATTGCCTTCCCAACGGTCGCGAAAGGGAAAGCACGTGTCCGGACAATCGTTACGGCAGAGCATACGCGGGACGACTTGGAACAAGCAATCGAAGCCTTCAAACAAGTCGGACAAGAATTAAACTTGATTTAACAGGATAGAAAAACAGCCGATGATTGATTCGGCTGTTTTTTCGATTGTATGATAGGGAAAAGAGAACTTCAGAAAGGAAGTGCACGTGCTTTATGACGATTCAAAAAAAGCTATTGCTGGCGTCTTTACTGATGCTGACGTTTTTGCTCGGTGGCTGCATTCGCATTCAGTATGATGCGACTGTCCATCTGGATCAAAGTGTCACCTTGAAGACGACATATGCAGCAAAAGAACATCCGGTCGCACGATTATTGAACTTTAATCCGGACTGGGAGATGTATGCGAAGCAAGCTGAAAAAAACGGCTATGCAGCGTCGACTTTTAAAACGAAGGATGACTATGAAGGACTTCGTATGGAAAAAACATTCGCGAACCTTGAAGATTTGGCCTCGATTAAAGATGAATGGAAGACGGGTGTCGGGGGGATCTTGATTCCGCCCGATACGACGTATGATGTGGACAAGCATGAAGGTTTTTGGTTTAATACGTACCGTTTAAATACGAACATCGACTTAAGTATCGATCGCTTAAATATCAAGGGCTATCATCCTACAGGTCAAGTTAAAAAGTTAGCTGATCGTTACATCCGTCAAGCGGATATCGAGATTAAACTGCACGTCCCGGAAGTCGTCGCTTTGCAAAATGCAGAGAAAATCGACTGGGCGAACTACAATGACGTCTCGTGGAAATTATACGGGACGAAAGATAATCAATTGCAACTCGTGGCATACGTCCCGAATCCGACGGGCTGGATTATCACGGGGATCGTCTTATTGATCGGACTCGGTCTCTTGACGTTTTGGATCATCCACCATGTGCGGAAATTACGCCGGAAGCAACTTCAAACAATCAGTATCTCGCTACTCGTTTGTCTGTTACTCGGAGGTGGTGCTTGGTTAATCTTTGCCGACGAGACGGCGAGTGCCCCGCCACCGACAGCGCAAATCGTGACGGAATCGAAGGGGGAGATTGTCCCGACGTTCATGGTGCATGGCTTGTTCGGGACGGAACGGACCTTCTTACCGATGATTGAAAATTTTACGGAGAAAAAGTTAGCGGATGACGGAGGGCGATGTGATGTTGATCGGGCAGGGAAGGTAACTTGTAAAATCAATGACTCGTCGACCGGCTTCCCACTCGTTCGTATCATCTTCGAAGACGATGAAGCAAGCCTTGCGCAGCAACAGACGTGGCTCGAATCGGCGATCGCTCAGTATGACAAGCAACAAAAGGCGACGTTTACCGACATCCAACTTGTTGGTCACAGTATGGGCGGAGTTGACGTCGTCGAATATACGTTGAATGAAAATCTTCCGTATACGATTCGAAAAGTCGTTACGCTTGATGCACCAATCGGAGGTTCGGATTATGCGACGCTTGGCTTGACGCTTGCTCCGTTCGGGACGAATACGAACAGTCCGGCGATTCAAGATTTAGCAGAGAAGTCGAAGGCGATTGAACGGTTGAAAGCGCGACTTGAGACGTGGCCGCGTGACGTCCTTGTTTATTCCTTCGGTGCCAAAGGAGGCGACTTCAATCTGATTCCGTTAGACAGTTCGTTCGCGCTCGAAGATTATACTGACAACATCCAGACGAAGTCATATAAATATGACCACTTCACGATTCACCGGCGCGAACCGGTTTTCCGCGAAGTACGCGATTTCTTATTTAAAGAAAATCTAGTCGTGGAAGAGGAGGACGATCAATGAAACGCGTCGCGATTATTGGTGGTGGGATTGCCGGCGTGACAGCGGCGGCGCTCCTCGCTCGAGAAGGGCATGATGTGACATTGCTTGAAGGAAGTCGTGAATGGGGCGGTTCCGCAGGCAAATTCACCCGAAAAGAGTTGACGTATCCGGTTGGCGCGACACTTGGGATGGGCTTTCAACGGGGCGGCATTCATGACCGGATTTTGCGACACCTGGGGTTAAATGTCGAAACGGAATTACTTGATCTTGTGATGACGATTAAAATCGATGGACACGATATTGCCTATTACCGTGACCGTGCTCGATTCATCGGAGAACTACAGGATGTATTCCCACAGCAGGCGCAGCAAATCGGTACATTTTTTGAAGAAATCGATAAGATTCAACGTCATGTCGCTCCGTTGATGGAGTCACTCCCGGCACTACCTGTACGAACATTGCACGATGCACAGTTGATTCTAAAAGAAGCACAATCGAGCCTGCCCTTACTTCCATACGTCACACAGACCGTCGGACAAGTGTTACGGCGCCATGGGTTGGAAGGATCGGTTTTCGCTCGGCTGGTGGACGGAATTTTATTAGACAGTATGCAGACTGGACAGGAAGCATCCGCGTTACTCGGTGCCGTTGCCTTATCGATTTATCACGACGGAGCGTACTATGTGCCGGGCGGTCTTTATCGAGTCGCAGAAATCTTAAAAGAATCGGCAGAACATGACGGGGCGACGATGTTGCTTGGTCGTAAAATCACATCGGTCAAGCAAACGGCAGATGGCTTTTTATTAGAAGATCGTCGCGGTCGTCTCGTGTTAGCGGATGTCGTCATCGGTGCGCTCCCACTCGAAGCGATGCAACGTCTCGTCAGTCCACCTCTTCAGCAGACGCTTAAACGGACGTACGCAAGACAAAGGAAACTGGCGCAATGGGCCACATTCACGTATTATGCTGCTTTTCCGGAAAAACTGGTTGCATCTGATAGTGCCTTTCGACAAATTCATGATGAACGGTTACCGTCGGGTCATGCCTTTTTGTCATTATCACGTTCGGGCGATGTAAAACGCGCTCCGGAGGGCGTGCGGACATTGACGATGTCCTGTCACGTCCCGATTGGTTACTTTGATGCTACGGACAACGTACATTACGGGCATCAGATCGAAAGCATGCAGGATGTATTCGAAACGATTGTCGAACAAGAGTTTCCCGGCTTTCGCGAGCAGGTAATCGAACGTCATCCTGGTGGACCGGGCGCCTGGGTGCGCTACACGTCACGACCGGACGGTGGCGTCGGTGGTTATCCGCAATTGCGTTCAACGAGTTTGTTCCGCGCGGCATCATTTCGGACCGGTGTCCCGAATCTCTACGTCATTGGCGATACCGTCTTTCCGGGGGCAGGGACAATCGGTGCGTCGACGTCAGCGATTCATGTCGCCCGGCAGTTAGGTGTCAAGATTTGAATGACTTTGTGAAATGATGAAAGAAGCGGCCGAATGGTCGCTTTTTTGTCAGAACAGGATTATGATGAGGGAGAGACGGGAAGTAAGTAGTCATGACCATAAAAAGAGAGAAGGAGTGAATCGCGTGAATCCCTTTGAGGAAAAATGTCAACTCTTCATCCAGGAGCGACGTCCGGAAGTCGGACCGATCGTTTTTGCAACGGCACGAACGTTCATCAATGCCCGAGGACTGAGTGTCTATGAACGAATTTATCAAGGCAAGGAAGAGGTTCGGTTAGCATTTGTCGAACAAACGAACGGACAACAGCTTGTTTCTTTAATGGAGAACACATTCGGAAACGGATTAGTCTATTTCGTATCAACGGCAACGGCGACGTGGGACGGCAAAAAATTCGGAGAATACACGTTTTAATTACATAACGAGTCCCAGTCAGGTGAGGCTGGGGCTCTTTCTTGTCGAAACTTATCAGAATGGGGTAACGTATAATCAACTATACGCGCAATCAATCCCTTTCTACGAAAAGGAGGAAGTGTTTTGCAACACGAGGTGAATACACCAAAATCTTCGACACGACGCCTCGCGACCGTCTCGTTGATATTTATGGCAGTCGGTTTTGTCGCGTCGTTACCGTTTAAAGAAAATGCTTGGATTTTTTGGCTCCAAAGTGGTTTTGAGGCCGGTCTCGTCGGTGGAATCGCCGATTGGTTCGCGATTACAGCTCTGTTTCGTCATCCGCTCGGTCTAAAGATTCCACATACGAACTTGCTGCCGAAAAATCGTGAACGGGTCATCGAATCGATTGTCCAAATGCTCGAAAAAGATTTATTGAACAAAGAAAGCATCGTCGAAAAGCTGCGCCACATGACGCTTGCAGATCGCTTCATCAAATTATTACGTTCGCTTGTGTTAGTCCCGGCGTTTCGATCGACTGTGACGGAACTATTGATTGGGATTTTACGAAAACTTCCACGGGCATCAATCATCAAGGCGGTCGATGAGCGAATCGTTGAAACGATTCGAGCGTACCCGGCGAAGAAATTAGCCGATCGCTTAATCGATTTGAACGACGAGCGCCGACTCGATGAGTTGGCGATTGATCAACTGCTCGATTACGGACAAAAACTCTTGCAAGACCCCGTCATCCGCGATCAAATCGGACGACTTGCCTACCAGGCAATGATTGATCAAGAAAAAAATACCTTCTTACGGGTGACGGCGAAGACGGTTCAAAAAGTCTACTCGGAGGAACGCCTCAGCCTTGTCATCCAAAGTGTCCTCTTGAGCGTGATTCAAGACATGAAACACGTCCATCATCCAAATCGGTTGGCGATCATCGATCACATCCGTCGGAATTTGGCACAGCTCGCACAAGATGATGTCCGATTAGGGAAAATCGATGCGTGGAAGATGCAAGAAATCGAACGAATTGATTTAGAGCCGATCCTCGATCGCGCCTACACGTCAGGTATCGCAGAGCTAGAGACATACTTTATATCAGATGCATTTTGGGAACAACGGGCACTGCCTTTAATGAACCAGGCGCTTGATGAGTGGGAACACCATCCGACGTTCAAAGAGGAGAGCGACCGCTGGATGAAAGACCAACTCGTCCGGTTCGTCGACCAAAACCATGCGCGGATCGGCGGACTCGTCCGTGAGAACTTGAATCGGTTCGATACGGAAACGTTGATTCATATGATTGAGGACAAAGTCGGAAACGACTTACAATGGATTCGGGTCAACGGAGCGATTTGTGGATTTTTCATCGGTTTAATTTTAGGTGGAGTCAAACTATTTTTTGCGTAAAAGGAGACTTCTGATGTGGCAACAAGAAGTAAAATTGACGTCTGATTATGATTTTGAGGGCGTCCGGACCCGTCTGTTGAATGATTCGCTACAGCAACGGCTAGGAGACGTTTTACGGATTCCGATTCGTGTTGACGCTCAGCCTTGGATTGGTCAAATCGGGGCGAAAGACCGTCGGACGATCGTGCTGACAGGGGACGGACCGAAAGACGTGATGGTTGAAGCGATGCAACGGCGGTTTCGCTTGAATGAACCGAACCCGTCGCACGAACTAAAGCAGACGACGCTTGCTCCGATCGTTGAAACGTTTGGTGCGGAACGGCTTGTGCTCGATGTTGATCCGTTCACGGCCTTGACACGGTCCATCATCCACCAGCAAATCAATCTGTCGTTCGCACGCGTCTTGACGGACCGGGTTTTTCGAACATTCGGAACGACAATCGACGGCGTCGTTTTTCCGCCGACGCAAGCTGAACTGGCGGGTGCTTCGGTAGAAGACTTACGGGCGTTGCAACTATCGGGTCGTAAAGTCGATTATTTGTTACGGGCGGCGACCGCCCACCTTGACTTTGAACAACTCCGACAGGCGGAAGATGCGGTCATCGCGGAACAATTGATTGCTTTAAAAGGCGTCGGTCCCTGGACGGTCCAAAATGTGTTGATGTTCGGCTATGGGCGGAGTGATCTATTTCCGGCGTCCGACATCGGAATCTTACGGGCATTTGAACGCTTGAATGGCGTTCGTCCGACTGTCAATGAAGCGATTGTTCTCGCTGAAGAATTTGCCCCGTACCGCAGTCACGCTGCTTACTTATTGTGGCGTTCGATTGAATAAGGAACTATTCTTGTCACCCTCTAGTGAGAACGGTATAATGAATGCGACAGAACGAGTCATCGTTCGTAGAAACGACGAGTAGCGGTCTGACCGCTCGACATAGAGGGGACGAATGTGTATGTATACAGATGAACAAATCATCGAAAAAGCAAACGAAATCGCTAAAATGATTTCTGAAACGTCAGAAGTCGAACGGTTTAAAGCGGCCGAAGCCAACATCAATGGCAACGAAAAAGTTCAAAAGATGATGAAACAAATCAAGTTCCTCCAAAAAGAGGCAGTCAACTGCCAGCACTACGGAAAAACAGAGGCACTCGCGCGTGTTGAAGCAAAACTGGATAAATTATTTGCTGAGCTCGATGAGATGCCGGTCGTCCAACAGTTCCAAGAGTCGCAAGAAGAAGTCAACGGCTTACTTCAGTACATCACGGTGACAATCTCGAACGGGATTACGGATCAAATCATCGAAGCAACGGATGGCGATGTCTTAGCTGGAAAAACGGGCAGTGGGATGGAAGCTGAAAACAAAAGCGGCGGTTGCGGCTATTAATCAATGAAACGAATGGGGAAGCCGACGGAAATCCGTCGGCTTTTTCTACGAATGAGGTGGAAAGATGGAAGCAGTGCACAACACACCAATGATGAAACAATATTTTTCAATTAAGGCGGATTATCCGGATGCCTTTTTATTTTATCGACTCGGTGATTTTTATGAATTGTTTTTTGATGATGCCAAACAAGTCGCTCATGAACTGGAGCTGACGTTGACGGCGAAGAACGGGAAGAATGCTGAACATCCGATTCCGATGTGCGGCGTACCGCATCATGCGGCGAACGGGTACATCGAACAATTGATTGAACGGGGATATAAAGTCGCTCTGTGTGACCAAGTCGAAGATCCGAAGCTGACGAAAGGACTCGTCAAGCGGGAAGTTATTCAAGTCATCACGCCGGGTACGTTGATGTCGTCCTTGACGGAAAAGGAAAACCGTTACCTCGTCGCAATCGCTGAACAGGAAGGACGGTTCGGGATTGCCCGTGGGGACGTCTCGACAGGCGAGAGTGCCTTGACGAGTGTTACTTCGCTCGACGCCGTCATCAAGGAACTGAGTATCATCTTGCCACGGGAAATCGTCGTCACGAATCCGGAGCACACAGCAGCATTACAGTCGTTACGGATCCCGTTGACGGAAAGCACGCGCCGTGAAAGTCATCCACACGGTGACCGGGCGATCGACGCGGCACAAGCGGATGCGTTCGCTGTCCTTTATGCCTATATGCATGATACGCAAAAACGTGCCTTGTCGCACCTGCAACCGGCGCTTGTGTACGAAGCGACGGACTTTATGCAGCTTGAGCCGAATACGGTCAAAAACCTTGAACTCGTCCGGTCAGCACGAACAGGCGACAAAAAGGGTTCGTTGCTTGGATTACTCGACATCACGGGAACAGCGATGGGCGGCCGGATGCTCAAGCGGTGGCTTGAAAAACCGCTCTTGTCGGAACAGACGATTACGGAGCGGCTCGACGCGGTCGAAGAACTGCTTGCGCACTACTTTGAGCGGCACCAGTTGAAGGATACGTTAAGAGAAGTCTATGACCTCGAACGACTCGTCGCAAAAGTCGGCTACGGCACAGCTTCTGCCCGTGATCTCGTCCAACTGAAAACGACGTTACGATTGATTCCACGGATACAGGCAGCGCTCGAAGAACTGCTCAGCCAGCGTCTCGGGCAATTAGCGATTGGACTTGATCCGCATGACGAGTTAACGGCGTTGCTTGATGCGGCATTCGTCGAAGCCCCACCGATTTCAACAAAGGACGGTGGGATGATCCGGACCGGCTTTAACGCTGAGCTCGATGAATTGCTGACGGCTTCAAAAGACGGGAAAACGTGGCTTGCGACACTCGAAGCGAGTGAACGGCAGGCGACCGGCATTAAAACGTTAAAAATCGGCTACAACCGTGTTTTTGGGTATTACATCGAAGTCTCACGTGCCAACGCCAAGTTGCTCCCGGAAGGACGCTATGAACGAAAACAGACGCTTGCGAATGCCGAGCGTTACATTACGCCGGAATTGAAAGAAAAAGAAGCCTTGATTCTCGGAGCGGAAGAAAAAAGTATCACGATGGAATATGAACTCTTCTGTGGTGTCCGTGACCAAGTCAAAACACACATTGAGAGTTTGCAACGGGTCAGCCGCCGGATTGCGGAACTCGACGTCCTCGTCGCGCTCGCGGAAATCGCGGAAACGCACGATTACGTTCGTCCGGTGACGACGAACGGTCGAAGCGTAGCGATTGAAGACGGCCGTCATCCGGTCATCGAAACAGTCTTACCACGCGGGGAATATGTCGCAAACGGGATTGCATTAGACGAAGCGCGTGAAATGTTATTGATCACGGGACCGAACATGTCCGGTAAATCAACCTACATGCGTCAGTTCGCCTTGATTGCCTTACTCCACCAGATCGGTTCGTTCGTTCCGGCATCACGGGCGGAACTTCCCGTCTTCGATCAAATCTTCACCCGGATCGGGGCAGCGGATGATTTAGTCAGTGGACAATCGACGTTCATGGTCGAGATGGTCGAGACACAAGAGGCCTTGACACGGGCGACGGATCGGTCACTTATCTTGCTGGATGAAATCGGTCGGGGTACGTCAACCTATGACGGAATGGCCCTCGCCCAAGCGATTGTCGAGCACATTGCTGACTCAGTCGGCGCGAAAACGCTTTTCTCGACCCACTACCATGAGTTGACGGTGCTTGAAGAAACGATTGCGAAGCTTGCGAACGTCCACGTCCGCGCCGTCGAACAAAACGGACGCGTCGTGTTCTTACATGAAGTCCGGGACGGGAAAGCCGATCAATCCTACGGGATTCATGTCGCCCGTCTCGCAGATTTACCGGAAACCTTGATTTCGCGGGCAGAAGTGCTATTGTCTGAGTTCGAACAAGCCGATCAAAGCGTCAAACCACCGGTCGACGTCACACCGCCAGTACTCGAGGCACCAATCGATCAGCTGAGCTTGTTCGCGGAACCGGACCCTGTCAAGGAAACGGTCGCAACGCTTGATTTGATTAACATGACACCGCTCGATGCACTCAATACGTTGTATCGGTTGCAAGCAGAAGCCAGAAAGTGAGGAGATAACGGATGGGCATCATTCGTGAATTATCGGATTCGTTAGCAAACCGGATCGCGGCGGGAGAGGTCGTCGAGCGACCGGCTTCCGTCGTCAAGGAGCTCGTCGAAAATGCACTCGATGCTGGAGCGACACAAGTCGATGTCGAACTTGAAGAGGCAGGGATGAAACGGATGACGATTCGCGATAACGGACACGGGTTTTATCCGGACGATGCGGAACTCGCTTTCGTCCGTCACGCGACGAGTAAGATTAAGGATGAACACGATTTGTTCCGGATCAAGACACTTGGTTTTCGGGGCGAGGCGTTAGCCTCGATTGCGTCCGTCAGTAAAGTCACGCTGAAGACGAAACGAGCCGATCAAGAAGGGGTCCAATTGATTCTCGAATACGGAAAGTTACTCGATCGTTCGGCTAGCGCGATGAACCGGGGAACAGAGCTGACGGTCGAACACTTATTTTTCAATACACCAGCCCGCCTGAAGTATTTGAAGACGACGCATACAGAACTTGCGGCGATCACGGATGTCTTGAACCGGATGGCGTTCGCCCACCCGGAGGTCAAGTTCCGTGCTGTCCATGAAGGAAAAGTGTTGATCCAGACGA
This sequence comes from Exiguobacterium oxidotolerans JCM 12280, assembly GCF_000702625.1. Taxonomy (NCBI): domain Bacteria; kingdom Bacillati; phylum Bacillota; class Bacilli; order Caryophanales; genus Exiguobacterium; species Exiguobacterium oxidotolerans. The sequence goes on from NZ_JNIS01000001.1 coordinate 2,722,055, forward strand.
ATGGTTCCGGAGACGTCCTTCAAGCCTTAGCGAGCGTCTACGGGCATCAGACGATTCAAGGGACACTTGTTGCGACAGCGTCGAATGCGGATTATCAATTGACGTGTCATCTCGTTAAACCCGAAGTCACACGGGCGTCAAAAAACTACATCACCTTGATTTTAAATGGGCGGTCAGTCAAAAACTTTGCCTTATCGCAAGCCGTCTTGAATGGTTATCATACGCTGCTGCCGATTGGTCGTTTTCCGATTGCTGTCATCGAGGTGACGATGGACCCGTTGTTGATTGATGTCAACGTTCATCCGGCAAAACGGGAGGTCCGCTTGTCGAAGGAAGCGGAATTATGTCAATTGATTCAAGAGACGATTCGAATGACACTCAGTCGTGAGACATTGATTCCGCAAGTGACGAAACCGAAACCGAAAAAAGATCCGAGTGCGCAGGAACGACTCGACTTCTCGTACAGTGTTGATCCGGTCGAAGAAACATCGTCACGTGCAGTCTGGAATTATCCAATTCCAAAACGCGAAGCCGTTCATGAGACAGAAGGACGACAGGCTGATCAAGCAGTCAGTTTCGAAGGAGAGCAACAGGAAGAAGTAGTAGAGAACGCTGGACGAACGGAGGACAATCGACCGAAGTTTCCTTATCTCGATGTCATCGGTCAACTGCACTCGTCCTATATCGTCTGTTCCGGTGAGGACGGGATGTATTTGATTGATCAACATGCCGCCCAGGAGCGCATCAAGTATGAAACGTACAAAGTGATGTTTGGTCGTCCGCTCGAGCAACAACAGCAACTGTTATTGCCGTACACGTTCGAAGTCTCATCTGACGACATGAAGCGGATGGAAGAAATCCTGCCTTTATTGTTAGAAGTCGGGATTGAGTTGGAGGCGTTTGGTCCGCAAAGCTTCATCGTCCGTGAAGTACCAACCTGGTTCCCATCGCACCGGCAGGAAGAGACGATTCAAGAGCTGATGGATGAAGCGTTGATGAAACAAAAAGTCGACATCGAACAGTACCGGGAAGATGCAGCAATCATGATGGCCTGCAAAAAATCAATCAAAGCGAATCATCCGTTAAATGAAGAGATGATGCGACGATTGATCGTCGATCTGTCACAAACCGAGATGCCGTTCACGTGTCCGCACGGTCGACCGGTCATCATCGAGTGGACGACGTATGAACTGGAGAAATTGTTTAAACGGGTGATGTGAGAAGACGATTTGCCCATCGTAAACGAAAAGAATCTGCCTAAACAGCGCCGATGATTCCGTATGAAAAACGGGATTATCGGCGTTTTATGTGTCATGGCCCATCCTATCAAATAACGACTGTCTAGACGCAGTCTCAGGATATGGACAACATAGTTCTTGGGCAATCACAGCTTTTTTTTCGTTGCTTGCCCGCCTCTTATCATCGCGTGAAAACGCGCTTCAGGCTGTAGACAAAGTGCCATCGGGAGATCAAGCGTCTGTTTTCGTTGCTTTCCTCGGGCGAGGCGCAAGCCGTTGCTCCTTCGTCCTAACGGACAACGAGCAGGGTCTTGCCTGCCTCTAAAAGTGCGTTAAAAACGCACTTTTCCCCGTAGGAGTCTACGAAACGTGACGCTTTTTAGGTAACACTATGACGGAACGCCAGTCATGCAGACGGTTTAGGGCGCAATCCGTCTCGAATCGCTTTTAAAGCGAAAAGCAATCGGTCGCGACCCTGCAGCTTTGCTGTAGAGGCGCGGAAGATTGCCGCTTTGAAGACGAGACGAGACAGGGAAGCGCGACCGGATTGTCTCTCGTTATCGCATCTTCACGCTTCATACACGTTTATCTGTTCAATAACAATTTTTCATCCTTAAAGCTGCCCTGTATCAAGAAGTGTCCCTTTAATTCGTGTGAGAACGATTACATCAAATAATTTGACTCATTTCATTGATTGTTCACAAACAGAAGCGGATAATGAACAGTGAATTCGGTTCATACGAGGGGAAAAGGAATTATGTCTACAAAAATGCGCGCACTTCTTTCATTGATTGGGCAAGTGATACTGATCACTTGTTTTGCGACAATCGGTGAACTGATCAGTAAAAGCTTTGACTTAGCGTTACCGGGGAATATCGTCGGACTCTTGTTGCTCTATTTAGCGCTCAAGGCGAAAATCGTTCAAGTCAAACACGTCGAACGGGGCGGCCGACTGTTGCTGCTCATCATGCCGTTGTTCTTCGTTCCGGCATTGTCGGGAATCATGGACTATACTGCATTCTTACGCCAGTACGGCTTACAGGTCGTCTTGATCGTCATCATGAGTAGCTTGCTGACGCTCGTCGGTTCTGCCTACATCGTCGATCGGCTTGCTCACCGGAAAGATGGGGTGACGCCACGTGATTAAGGCACTATTTTGGTTGATTCTGACGATTGTCATTTTTTTGATTGGATTTGCCGGGTATCGGCGGTATCCACGCGTCTGGACGTTACCGATTTTGACGGTGACGGCAACGATGATTTTGATTTTGTCACTGACAGGTGTCTCCCACGCGACCTATATGACGGGCGGGCAGTACTTGACGAAAATGCTCGGTCCTGCCATCACCGCCTTCGCGATTCCGCTTTATACGGTCCGGCACCACGTCCGGCGTTTCTTGCCGGAAATTGGTCTAGGGGTCGTCATCGGGACGAGCATCGCCTTGACGTCAGATATCGTGTTCGGACTGTTGTTACATCTCGGACGGACGACGAATCTGGCACTGCTCCCGAAATCCGTCACGCTCCCCGTCGCTTTGTCGATTTCAGAGCGTTCGGGTGGAACGGCGACCTTAACCGCGACGTTCGTCCTGATGACAGGTCTCGTCGGTTCACTTGTCGGTCCACGCTTGATGACGGGGTTAAAGATTCGTCACTTCGTCAGTCGGGGTGTCGGACTGGCTTCGATTGCCCATGTCATGGGTGCAACGAAATCGATGACGCTCGACCAGCGGGAGGGTACGGTCGGATTGCTGACGATGGTGCTGACGGCGATTTTTGCGAGTGTCCTGGCGCCCTTCATCATCCGCTTCATTTATTAACAGGCAAAAAAGTCGTCCGACGGTTGAAACCGGCGGGACGGCTTTTTCGTATGTCTATCATGCTAGTGACAAGGGAGACGGGGACATCATGATTATTTGGATTAACGGAACATTTGGAGTCGGGAAAACGACGGCGGCTAAGGGGTTACAACAAAGAATACCGGAATCTGTAATCTTCGATCCGGAATCAGTCGGTCAGTTGTTAAGAGAACAATTCCCGTCGACACGCATGTACGATGATTTTCAAGATGAACCGTTGTGGCGGGAACTAACACGGGTGCTTCTCGAACGGAGTGATCAATCCGGCGAGCGGACGATGATTGTCCCGATGACGGTGACGAATCCGATCTATTTTGATGAAATCATCGGTGAATTGAGACGACGGGGGCATCTCGTCCATCATGTTTCATTGATGGCTTCTACGACTACGGTCAAACGACGTTTACTTCGGCGATTTGAACGACCGGATTCCTGGGGAGGACGGCAGGCCGAGGCCCGCATTCAAGCATTGACGAATCCGCTGTTCAATCAACACATCGAGACTGATCAACTGACGAAACAAGGGGTCGTTGATGCGATTGTCCTGAGTTGTGACCTGCATGTAGCACCGCCATGCCGTAAACGTATCTTTTCATGATTGATTCACCCGAATTCAGGGAATTAACAGGAAGATACGAGATGGGTTAAAGACATCCCTGTATTTTTTGAATATAAGTAGGGGGATTTTTTTATGAGAAACTGGATGACTGAAAAGATAGGAAGACAACTGATGGCGATTTTTTATGGGGTATTCGCGATCGGAGCATTGACGTCATTTGCGAGCTACCTATATATCGACGGCGCAGCAAGTCAGACGAAACGTCAAGTACTCGACCAATTAGAGAAAACACAATGGTTCTGGTTCTTGAACTTACTGATTTTCATTTTGTGTCTTGTGTTCATCGTTAGACCGATCATCAATCGGTTGACGGAACAGCTGCAAGAGCTGACGAAGAAAAGTCACCGTCTTGCAGAAGGAAAGTCGATTTCTTTAGAGTATGACCGCCAATCGAACAATGAAGTCGGTCAATTAACAGACTCCTTTTACGAGATGGCCGAGTCTATTTCGTCTCAACATGCCGAGCTATCACGACAAAATCGAGAGCTCGAACAAAAACAAGATGATTTGACCGGTAAGCAAAGTAAACTTGAACAGTCTTTGACGGCAACACGTTCGAATGAATTGTACCTGAAAGATCGGAATGAATTGATTGAGACGTTGGCTTCGAAAGAAAGTTTGTTTGATTTTTCTTCCGTCATCAGCACGATCGTCCGTTTGACGAAAACGGAGTTCGGGGCATTACTTTTCATCAAGAATAATGAGATTACGTCTGTTGTACCAAAAGAGATGACCGATGAGCAGCAAGAGAGCTTAAAAACGGAATCGTTACTGTTGAAACGGGTCATGGTCTCAAAAGAAAGTGCACAATCGACGAAACAAGTGACCGACGATCGATTGTTAGGGTACCCGTACTACATGCATGAAGCGGTCATTCCAATCATGGATCCGGCAAAAGATGAATTGATTGCTTGCCTCTATTTAGCACGATTTGATGAAGCGTTCACGGAACATGACATCATCGAATTGGCATCGTTCGCAAAACAGATTGCGATTTCACGGATGCGGATGACGTTATATGAACAGATGGACTATGAGCGGGCGGAGACGGCGCAGCTGTTAAATTCTGTCCGTGAAGCGATTTTATACGTCAAACATGAAGAACAGGTGATACTCGGGAACCGGGCATTGTTTGAAATCTTCCAGTCGCTTCAGATTGAGGAAGAAACAGATATGACGACGTTTCTTGAAGTCAATCCCGAGACGATGTTCGAACAGATGGATCAACGAGAGGCATTCGGAACGTATTTCGAGGAGGTCCTCGCTGGTCAGATTCCGACCGATATGTTTTCCTTATCGATAGACGACGGCACATACTTTATTCAAGTCTATGCTGAAGAAATCGTTCATGAGGGACAACCAATCGGGACGATCCTCGTTTTCCGAGATGTAACGCCTGAAACGGAAGTTGACCGAATGAAGTCCGAACTCGTTTCGACGGTCTCACATGAACTACGGACACCCTTATCGTCAATCTATGGGTTTACCGAGTTGATGTTAAAACGGGACTTAGGCCCGGATCGGAGTAAACGGTATTTACAGACAATCCATGACGAATCAAAACGTCTAACTGATCTCGTCAGTGATTTCTTGAACGTACAACGGATGGAATCAGGCAAGCAGTCATACGAAAAAGAAGTATTTAATCTCCTCGATGTCGTCAAAGAGCAAATTCAGTTTCATCAGGCGACGACGGAACAGCATACCCTTCAACTCGATGCGGATCAAGGGCAGACATTCCTGGTGGAAGCCGATCGCAACAGCATGAGGCAGTTGCTTGGCAATTTACTGAACAATGCTGTGAAATACTCGCCAGACGGGGGTGAAATCATCATTGGTTTACTCGAGCATGATGCAAACATCGAACTGAGTGTCCGCGATTTTGGTGTCGGGATTCCTGTCAGCTCGACGCCGCACCTGTTCAGTAAGTTTTATCGCGTCGACAACTCAGATAGTCGTAAAATCGGCGGAACGGGACTCGGATTGTCAATCTGTAAAGAAATCGTCCGTGAGCATGACGGAACGATTGAAGTCGAGTCCGTCTTAGGTGACGGGGCACTCTTTAAAGTCATGTTACCGAATGCAACTAAAAAGTAAGCAAGCTACCTGTCTCTTCAACAAGTTATTTTGTTGGAGCGGCAGTTTTTTGTAGGGAATGTTTAAGGGCATCGCGAATGGTTAAACGGAAACAAGTAGCTGAAAGGGGATGAAACGATGCGAGAGTGGCATGGTGCAGCAGCAGTTTGTGTCAATGAGGAAAATCAAGTATTGATGGTCAAAAGTTATGGTTCCGAGGCGTGGGCCGTCCCGTCCGGTGGAATCGAGCCGGGAGAGACGGCAGGCGAATGCTGTGTGCGAGAAGTCATGGAAGAGACCGGGTATCCCGTAAAGGTTAAACAGAACCTATTTACGAAGCAGACCGTCATCCAAACGATTCAAGTTGAAACGACCTATTTTGAAATCATCCGAATCGGTGACAGTCAAGGGATCAACGACCCGGACGAAACGATTGAACAGATAGCGTGGATGTCGCGTGCTGCACTCGACACCATTGAACACATGTATCCGGAAGATGTTCTTTTTTTGACGGAGTGGCTCGACGGTCGTGAGAATCCTCATAGCGCTCCGAAAGTTCAAAAAGCGTGCCTGGAGCTGAAGAATACGTAAATTCTACAACCATTTCGTGAAAAATGAGTCCGTTCACTTGCAAAAAATCAAAAGTATGCAGGGATTGCTGATGCAGAATCTTCCTAGATATAGTAGTCGTACAGACAGAAATAAAGCGACAGCTAGGGAGTGATAATGATGGAAGTGAACACCTTGTACCGACAAGTGATTGAGGAACCAACGACTAACCATGTCCAAGAAAATGCCAACATCGATGGCAAAGCACCGCTCGCGAAGTTGAACCGGATCGCGAGTACGGCGGCGCGGGCGATGATGGAAGACCTGCTCGTGACGCCTCGCGTTAAACAAGCGTTAGCGGACAATATTCTGTATATCCATGACGCTGACTACTATGTCACGGGAACGACGACCTGTTCTCAAATTCCGTTAGGCCGCTTACTGACGAACGGGTTCCAGATGAGTCACGGGTCAATTCGTCCAGCACAAGATATCCGTTCTGCGATGGCGCTCGCTGCAATCATTATGCAAGCGAATCAAAACATGCAGCATGGTGGGCAAGCCTTTCCGAATTTTGATACCGATTTAGCTCCCTTCGTCGAGAAGACGTACGCACGTCAAATGAAGAAAATTAATCAGATTGCTCCGAGCTGGTCGAAGGCACGTCGCGCGAGATATGCGCGCCAAGAAACATACGAGATCACCTATCAAGCATGTGAAGCCTTCATCCATAATACGAATTCAATGCACTCACGCGGTGGCGGACAAGTTCCTTTTATCTCGATTAATTACGGGACGGATACTTCAGTTTACGGTCGGATGCTGACGAAGGCCTTACTTGAGGCGACACTGGCAGGTCTCGGAAAAGGAGAGACACCAATCTTTCCGATTCAGATTTTTAAAGTCAAAGCAGGCGTGACGTTAAATCCGGGTGACCCGAACTACGATTTATTTCAGCTCGCGACGAAAGTGACAGGAAAACGGCTCTTTCCGAATTTTGCGTTTTTAGATGCCCCGTTCAACGTCAGCAAGACAGCAGAAGAAGTTGCCTACATGGGTTGCCGAACACGCGTTTTTGAACATCGTCAAGGGGAAGCTTCCGTGACGGGGCGGGGAAATCTGTCGTTTACGAGTCTGAACCTCGTTCGGCTTGCCTTGACGAGTCAAACGGTCGATCATATGTTTACGGCATTGACGGAATATACGAAGCTTGCTTGCGAACAGTTGCTCGAACGGTATCAGTACCAAGCAAATCGACGGGCAGAGGAATTTCCGTTTCTGTATCAACACGTCTGGCGCGACGGGGAGACGCTTCAACCGACCGATCGCGTCGAGCCGGTCCTGCGCCACGGGACGCTTTCAGTCGGATTCATTGGTCTCGCGGAAGCGCTCGTCGTTTTGACAGGACATGATCACGGCGAATCAGCGATTGCCCATAACATCGGCCGGGCGTTGATTCAGACAATGCGTCACGTTGTCGATCAGTTCGGGGATGAGACGGGATTGAATTTTTCACTGATTGCGACACCGGCGGAAGGATTGTCTGGAAAATTCACGGCGCATGATGTCGCAAAGTTTGGTTTGATTGCCGGTGTGACAGATAAAACCTACTATACGAACTCGTTCCATCTTCCGGTGACGGCAACGGTAACGATGCGTCAAAAGATTCGCCTCGAAGCACCGTTTCACGCGCTGTGTAACGGAGGACATATTACCTATGTCGAGACGGATGGAGCGCTCGCAGAAAATCCGCAAGCCGTCGAGGATATCGTCCGGATGATGGCGGCAGAAGGAATTGGCTATGGCTCAATCAATCATCCAATCGATCGTTGTTTGACCTGTCGGACGGAACAGACAATCGAACAGACGTGTCCAGTCTGTGGCGGAGAAGACATTGAACGGATTCGGCGGATTACGGGATATCTCGTCGGGACGATGGCGCGCTGGAATGAAGCGAAACGGGCCGAAGAACAGGACCGGGTCTACCATGGTACGACTGCTATCGATCGTCGCTGATTCAGTCGTCGATGGTCCCGGCTTACGGACGGTCATCTTTTTCGCCGGCTGTCCACATCGGTGCCGAGGCTGTCATAATCCATCATCGTGGTCGCCTGAGGCAGGTACAACCTACTCGACTCCTGACGTCATCAAGTGGGTCGAGGAAATCGGATCAAAACGAATTACGCTGTCGGGCGGTGAACCATTCGCTCAAATCGAGGCACTCGAACAACTCGTCCTGATATTGCGACCGGACTATGAGATTTATTTGTTTACCGGATATCGGATTGAAGACTTAGTTAAAGAGGAACGCGCGTGTCGAATCTTACGGCAGGTGGATTGTTTGATTGACGGACCATATGTGAAAGAACTTCATGATCGGAGTCTGGCCATCCGTGGCAGTACGAACCAACGGATTCTCTCCACAAAACAGATTGAGCAGTATATCAAGAACAGGTAGCGGATGAACGACTTGCAAACAAAAAACGCCGATGCTCCCATGTTTCATCCGGGGCGATCGGCGTTTTCTGTGTCTATTCTTTTCATTCATAACGGAAGGAAGCGAAAGCTACCGTTACGCATATTTTTTTTCAGCGACCGTTTCGACGACCGTTAATGTTTCCGATGGACGCTTTTTAATGAAGAACGAAAGGATTAAGGCGAACAAGGCGAGCAATGTCGCGATGAAGAACGTATCATTAATCCCTTCGACCATTGCTTGCGTCATGATTGTTTTCGGTGCTGTCGTCGGTGTTGCGTTCGCAGCAAGATCCGTTGCGTAACTCGCTGTCCGTGATGTCATGACGGAAATGAGTAATCCGGAACCGATTGCTCCTGATACTTGCGACAACGTATTGTTGAGTGCCGTACCATGCGGTGTCAAATGTTGCGGAATATGATTGAGACCGTTCGTCATGACGGGCATCATGACCATCGAGATGCCGAGGAAGCGTAATGTGTACATGATGACAAGGAACGAATACGCTGTATCTGCCGTCAAACGACTGAAGAAGAACGTTGTTAAGACTGTCAACGACAATCCGATGATGGCAAGCACCCGGGCACCGAACCGGTCAAACAAGCGGCCTGTGATCGGAGACATAAACGCCATGACGAGTGCACCGGGTAACATCAAAAGTCCAGAGTGGAACGGGGAAATCCCACGAATCGTTTGGACATAAATCGGCATCAAGATCATCGCCGAGAACATCGACATGTTAAGGACCATTGAAATCCCTTGTGATAAAGCAAACATCGGATATTTAAAAATCCGGAACTCGAGCATCGGTTCGTCGAGACGTAATTGTCGTATAATGAATGAGACGAGGCTGATGACGCCGACTGTCAAGGAGCCGATGACAGCGAATGATCCCCAACCGGCTGAACCGGCTGAACTGAATCCGTACAACAAGCCACCGAATCCAAAACTGGACAACACGAGGGACAGGCGATCGATGCGTAAACTGCTTGTGACGACTTCTTTTTTTAGTAAGAAGAAACCAAGAACAAGAACAAGTGCAGCGATTGGTGTCACGATGTGGAACAGCATCGGCCATTCGTAATGCTCAAGGACCCAACCGGACAGAGTCGGACCGATTGCCGGTGCAAATGTGATGACGAGTCCGAAAATCCCCATCGCTTGCCCGCGTTTCTCGATTGGGAAGCCGGTGATTAAGACGTTCATTAATAACGGCATCATGATAGCAGAACCAGATGCTTGTAACATCCGTGCACCGAGTAAGACGGGGAAGAGCTCCGTTTGACCCGCGACGACAGTTCCAATCGTAAATAAGCTCATCGCCGTCAGAAACAGCTGGCGGGTTGAGAACTTTTGGACGAGAAAGGCAGACGTCGGAATCATGATGCCGTTGACGAGCATATAACCTGTCGTCAGCCACTGGGCCGTACTGGTTTGAATATCGAGCGAAACCATAATGGAAGGTAAGGCGATATTTAATAGCGTCGAGTTGAGGACGGCAACGAACGCGCCTGCCATGAGGACAGCTAAAATAAGATAAAGTCGAGATGATTGCTTGGTTGATTGCATTTCGTTATGCTCCTTTTATACTACGTGTCTAATTTGTTATACTTTGATTCTACAACTTAGTTATCTTACCGCCTGGAACAAAACATTACAAATTATTTGCTTTATACAGTAAAATAAAAAAGATTGAGGTAAAATCGAATGTACTCAAAAAGATCTTTTACTAGAAGAGGAATTAGAAAATGAACCCAAAAAAGAAACAACTCCTGGATGCTGCCTATCGTCTGTTCGTCGAAAAGGGATACCAGTCGACATCGATTCAAGATATTCTCGATCATAGCAATGTCTCGAAAGGGACGTTCTATAACTACTTTTCATCGAAAAACGAATTGTTCATCGACGTCTTTAACGTCGTCTTTGAAAAAATGCGTAATGTTCGAAAAGACATTTTGGTCGGACGCGACGTGTCGGATTATGAGACATTCATCCAACAAGGTAACTGTTACCTTGAACTGATGCAAAAGTATAAGCTCTATACCTTGTTTGAAGAAGCTGTCGCTTCGAACGAAAAAGAACTGAAGGCGTTCATGGAAAAGAACCGATTACTTGAAATCGAATGGACCTATCACCGGATGCGTGATTTGTTTGGCGAGGAAAAAGCGCCATACTTGCTTGACTTCGCCGTCCTTTATACAGGGATGCTCCAATACGCGATGTACTTCTTCCGTCAGTCGGAAAAAAATACACAACCGGAGCGGGTCGTCCGTTACGTCTTTAATCGGTTGACACATTTCGTCGATGACGTCAGTCGAACGGAAGAACAATTGATTCCACCACGCTTCCTCTCCGTTTGGCTCGATCGTCCGCAAGATGAGGTCGTCATCCGAAAAGAACTGTTCGTAAAAACAAATGAACACATGAAACGGTTGATTGGCTTGTCGGCGATTTCAGACGCTTCAAGGGAAGCGCATAACGAAGTGCTTGATTTTGTCTATGAAGAACTGCTCGAACGAAAAAAACCAAAAATCCATCTCCTCCGTCGTGCCCTCGATACGCTCGACGAGGATCCAATCTTCTGTGGACAGGACATCATGGCGACGTATAAAGAAATGGTCGATGAAATCGTGATGATCCGGACAAAATCACAATGACTCTTGTTTGCGTCCCAAAAAGGTACTATGATAGGAAATAGACAAAAAAAAGAAATGAGGAATTAGATGTTTTCACAATGGAGAAAAGAGTGGCTGTTGCAACCTAAAACAGACATTCTGTCCGGAATTGTCGTCGCGTTGGCACTCGTTCCGGAAGCAATCGCCTTTTCTTTGATTGCAGGTGTTAACCCGATGGTCGGACTGTACGCTTCTGTCATCATCGCCATTATTATTTCAATTGCCGGTGGTCGACCAGGAATGATTTCTGCCGCGACAGGTGCGATGGCACTCGTCGTCGTTCAACTCGTTAAAGATCATGGTGTCGACTATTTACTCGCTGCCGGGATTCTCGCCGGGGTCATTCAAATCGTGCTCGGTTTCTTAGGCGTTGCGAAATTACTTCGCTTCATTCCGCGCTCCGTCATGGTTGGTTTCGTTAATGCGTTAGCGATTTTAATTTTTTCGGCACAACTGCCGCAGTTCGAAGGACAAAACTGGATCATGTACGCAATGGTCGCAGCGTCGCTTGCCATCATCTTAATTTTCCCGCGCTTTACAAAAGTATTGCCGGCACCACTCGTCGCAATCACGATCATGACGATTTTGACGGTCGTCTTTTCACTTGATACGCGTGTCATCGGGGATATGGGACAAATTTCTGCTTCACTACCAAGCTTTTTCTTACCGAACGTTCCGTTTTCACTCGAGACGTTACAAATCATTTTCCCGTATGCACTGTCACTTGCTTTCGTTGGTTTAATCGAGTCACTCTTGACGGCACGAATCGTTGATGAGATGACGGATACGACATCAAACAAGGCGACGGAATCACGTGGACAAGGAATCGCAAACATCGTTGCTGGATTCTTTGGCGGGATGCCGGGCTGCGCGATGATCGGTCAATCGGTCATCAATGTCACGTCAGGTGGTCGTGGTCGTCTATCGACCTTTACAGCAGGAGCATTTTTGATGCTGCTGATGGTCACGATGAATGACTTATTAATGACGATTCCGATGGGGGCACTCGTCGGCGTCATGTTCTTTGTATCGTATGCGACCTTTGACTGGGGTTCGTTCAAAATGTTGAAGAACTCACCGAAAAGTGACTCTGCTGTCATGCTCGCGACAGTCATCGTGACGGTCTTGACGGATGATTTATCGATGGGAGTACTCGTCGGCATCTTGCTTGCAGCGATTCTCTTCGCGTCGAAAATTTCGCGCATCAACATGACACGTCGTGTTGAAAACGATCAAGTCACGTATCAAATCAATGGACCGATCTTCTTTGCCTCGACGACGACATTTACTGAACAGTTTGATATCGTAGCCGATGCACAAATGAAACAAGTCGTCATTGACTTTACGAACGCCCATTTATTTGATGATTCCGCGACGGAAGCAATTGAAACGGTTGTCTTGAAATATCAGGCAGCAGGGACGAAAGTAGAACTCGTTGCATTAAATGAAGAATCACAAGCATTAATCGATCGGTTAGCGCACCGGATTGCATAATGAAGGACCGTCAGGATGAAAATCTTGACGGTTTTTTTGTATACCTGACCGGGTGAACGGTATACTAAGAAAAAAGGGGGAGTTTTCATGAAATGGTTTCGATTTGAACAAGAAGGACGGGAACGGATTGGTGTGGAGTCGGACGGACATCGGTATGACGTGACGACACAAGCCTATACGGATTCATTGCTCGAAGTCATCACACGGGGGTTTGAGATGGATGTTGATTTAGACATCGCACCATTGATTACAGAAGATGTCCGCTTGCTTGCACCGTATGTTCCAATGCGTAACGTCATTTGCGTCGGTAAAAATTATGCCGATCATATTAAAGAAATGGATACGGCAGGGGCGGGGAAATTCGTATTGTTCACGAAGGCACCGAGTGCGATTGTCGGGCCGTTTGATTCCATTGAACGCCATGCCGATTTAACGGATCAGCTGGACTATGAAGGCGAACTCGCCATCATCATCGGGACGACGGGGCGTGACTTGACACCGGAAAATGCACTGGACCACGTTTTTGGTTACAGCATCGTCAATGATGTGACGGCACGTGATCTTCAAAAAGAACACGTTCAGTTTTTCCGTGGGAAGTCGCTTGATGGCTTTTGTCCATTCGGTCCCGTCATCGTCACGAAGGATACGTTTGATCCGACTGACGTCCTGGTCGAGACGCGTGTCAACGGTCAAGTGCGTCAATCCGGTTCGACGAAGTTGATGATTCGTGACATCGTGACGATTTTGAC